>JAHXIV010000017.1:1684-34455 GCA_025655455.1 gamma proteobacterium symbiont of Taylorina sp. | reverse complement strand
CTGACTATCTACAAGAGCACTGGCATAAAAGCGTCCAAGTTTTGCCAGTGAACCACCAGTATTAAATAAACCACTATTAAAGAAATAGGGGCTTATCCGACCTGATTTGAGAGTAAATTCGCCAAAACGCAGAACTCCCTTTGCAATAGAAAATTTTATAAAATCATGTTGGTAATCTTGCATAATTATTTCCAAAAGTTAATTTGAAGAATTTGAATTATACCCTATCTACCAGGATAAGGGGATCGCCCTAAAGGGTAAGTTACTTAACGAAATCAAGATTTCTATGTAACTAAAAAAATAAATTTTTAAGGATCCCTAAATTAGTTTATAATGACCTACTGTTTTGACTATCCGGAGTTAAGCCCCTTAATGAAAGTTATTTCCGCTAATTTAAATGGAATTCGTGCCGCTGCTAAAAAAGGCTTTTTTGAGTGGATGCAGACAGAATCACCGGATGTTGTTTGTATCCAGGAAACCAAGGCGCAAATAGAACAATTAGATGCTGCAGTTTTTTCTCCTCCGGGATATTATCGTTATTTCTTTGATGCAGAAAAAAAAGGTTATAGCGGTACTGCTATTTACTCCAAAAAAGAACCGGATAATATTATCACCGGCTTGGGATGGGATGTTGCTGATACTGAAGGGCGTTACCTGCAGGCTGATTTTGGTGATTTAAGTGTTGCCTCTTTATATCTTCCATCAGGTTCCTCAAAAGATGAGCGGCAATTATTGAAGATGGAATTTTTAGATAAAATCAGTCCCTTATTAAAAGAAATGGTACAGAGTTCTCGTGAATATATTATTTGCGGGGATTGGAATATTGTACATAAGCGAATCGATATTAAAAATTTTAATGCTAATAAAAAAAGATCTGGTTGTCTGCCGGAAGAGCGTGCCTGGCTGGATCAACTTTTTGGTGAAGAAATTGGAATGGTCGATGCCTTTCGTGTATTGAATCAGGAGGCAGAGCAGTACACCTGGTGGTCAAATCGGGGACAGGCATGGATGAATAATACCGGTTGGCGTATAGATTATCAGGTCATATCTCCTGCTCTTGCCGACCAGTTAAAATCAACGTCGATATACAAAGAACAACGTTTCTCTGATCATGCACCTCTGATTATGGATTATAACAGAAAGCTATAGGCACTTTAATCAATGCCAAATCCCTTAACCAATATTAAAAGCAGACTTATAATATGCCCGTTGAAGTATCTTATTTTGCCGCATTTATAGCGGGTTTACTTGGTGGCGTTCACTGTGTGGGGATGTGTGGAGGTATTGTCGGTGCTCTGACCTTCGGTATTGATACGGGTAGTAATTACAATACTCTGCCACATTCTAAAAAGGCTCTCTATCCCTATCTGCTGGCTTATAATAGCGGGCGACTGCTTAGTTATACTTTTGCCGGATTATTGGTAGGCGGAATTAGTATGCTGGCAGCTAATTTGCCTGTTTTACATAATATTCAGTTTGGCTTACAGATTTTTGCAGCACTATTTATGATTGCTTTAGGCTTGTATATTGGCGGCTGGTGGGTTGGTTTACGAAAAATCGAGAAGGCCGGAGGTATGATCTGGCAGAAAATTGAGCCGATTAGCCGCCGTTTTATTCCAGTAAAAACACCATTTCAGGCTTTAATTCTTGGTTCATTATGGGGATGGTTACCCTGTGGTATGGTTTATTCTATTTTATTCTGGTCTATTTCAACTGGTAGTGCCATTGAAGGCGGTTTATTAATGCTAAGTTTTGGTATGGGTACTCTGCCTATGCTCTTAGCTATGGGTTTTTTTGCTGCCGGTCTGAAGAATTTTATCCAGAAAAACTGGGTTCGATATTTGGCTGGGGGTATTATCATCTCATTTGGAATTTTTTCACTCTTTAATCTTAGTCTGAGAACGCAGCTATAAGAACTTTGCTTTTTTCTCTTTAACATCCATATACATTGGTCGTTCCCGGCGTCCTGCCTCACACGACACTTGTACATCCATATACGTCGAAGCGATGTTTTTTCATTGGCATTGAATATGAAGGTTTACAATTGTTCAGATAAGGGGCTTTAATAGGGCGTTTGACGACGACTCTTTTTTTTGCTGCTTTTTTACAAATCACTAATAATTCATCACTATCCGCATCATCACCAATTAATTGTTGAAAGGCTAACATTTCCTTTTTGACTAAAGCCGCTTTATTCCTATGTGGAAACATGGGATCCAGATAAATAATATCTGGCTCCTGATCCAGTATAATGCTTTTATTGAGCCGTCGGCCAGTAAACTTGTCCGCTGTCGTTTTGCAAACATCTTCACCTGCAGATAAGATAGTGGGCAGGTTTATGTTTGATAAGAGTTGGTGGCTGTCACCATGAATAAGGCTCATGCGTTTTATAAGCTCTGCAGTATGTTCATCTAAAGCCGCTCGATTCAGTGCATCATTTAATAATGCTGCTGCAACAGGTGAACGTTCCATTAAGATTACCTGAGCTCCCAGGCTGGCAAACACAAAAGCATCTTTGCCCATACCCGCCGTTGCATCTAAAATAGTAAGATTGGCTGTTTTATTTAAACCCACAGCTTTGGCAATTGTCTGGCCTTTTCCGCCACCAAAAAATCGTCTGTGAGCTACCGAACCAGAAGTAAAGTCAATATAGATGGGGGCGGGTGATTTTTTACCTGTTTGAACTAATTGGAGATGATCTGAAGTCAGTTGTAGATAGAATGGAACACTAATTATTTCTGAATTATTTGTAGTAAAATTGAAGCCCCAATATTTTGCAAGATTTTGAGCTTGTTTGATAAGATCGTTATTAGCGGGGATAATTGATATCATTATAGGTATTGGGGGAGAGCGGTGCTAATAGGGAAAATAGAGCCTATAAAAAAAGCTGTAATAGTTTTCACTATTACAGCTTTTTATTTCTTCTAAATCAACAATAATAATCACTCAATATAAAAGTGACAATCATTAAAGATTTAGTTTGAAGTATTGATATCAATAACAACACGACGGTTTTGAGCACGACCTTCTTTAGTTGAATTGTCAGCTGTTGGCTCAAGTTCGCCTTTTCCTACTGCATTCAGAGGAACTTCTACACCGATAGAACGTAGGTAAGATATAACTGCTTCGGCACGTTCTAGTGAAAGTGTATCATTATAAGCTTCAGCTCCAACGCTGTCAGTATGTCCAACAACATCAACTGTTTCAGTTTTGTGACAGCCTGCAGGTACATTGGCTCTGATGAAGTCTCTGGCAGCAGAAAGCTGTTCTTTATCCGCTTCGTGAACAGCAGTACTATCAAAATCAAAATGTAGATTTTTTAGTACAATGATATCCGGACATGGTGCTGTAGTCGCAACAACAACAGGAGCAGGAGCTTCCATAGGTTTCTCATAACCACATTCTTCAAGTTTCACATCAGTAGATGCAAAACGATCACGCCAGCATTCACCATAACTATTTTTCCAAACTTCACCAGCAGAGTTTGTTACATATTCTTTTACAAAGCCGTCACCAGCAATTGCTGTTGCAGATACAATTCCCATGGCCAAGCCAATAGCAGACACAGTAAGTAGTTTTTTTATCGCCATAATAATTCTCTTTTCTCTTCTTTGTATTTGTACTTTATTATTAAGTTTTATGTAAAATTGACTTATAAAGTTCGATTATAAAATGCTACACTAAACACATGATAACTTGTGTTAATACTTGATGCAAGTAGATTTTCATCTTTTTGTGTATTTTAAACAACAAACTATAATAAATTATGCTTAATTATATTGTTTTTTTTCTTATTATCGGTATCGTTTGGTATTGGTTAAATTCAGTCAGTGCTTATGAAGTTGCCTATAAGGCAGCAAAATCATCCTGTTACCGTCTGAAATTACAGTTTCTGGATGATACACTGGACGTTATCAAATTAAGATTATGTCGACATTCGCATGGTTATATGCAGATTTGTCGTACTTATGAATTTGAATTTAGCAGTGACGGTGATAGCCGTTATAAGGGCTTTATCAAAATTAGCGGGAAGAAATTTGAAGCTATTGATATGGAGGCATTTAAAATTCCAACAGCTGAAGAAGATGAAAATGCTCTCTAGTACCTGAACACATTAATTCAGATTCAGTTGAAAATACATGAATCATCGATTAAGCCTGTTTTTTTACTACAATTGAACCAGTCAAAACTAATGTGTTCAGGTACTAGTCTGGTGTTAAGGATAAATTTGTAAAGGAGGTTCCTGCAACAGGGCTAATTGTTCTTTGAGCTGTAAAATATGTTCTCCCCAGAAAGACTCGGTGTTGAACCAGGGAAAGGCTTTAGGAAAGGCGGGATCACTCCAGCGTTTTGCTAACCAGCCGGCATAATGTATTATTCTCATACTTCTTAATGATTCGATAAGGTTCAATTCTGTTGTATTAAAGTCACAAAACTCCTCATAACCCTCTAAGATTTCCAGTAATTGTCTTTGCTGTTCATCTCTTTCTCCTGAAAGCAACATCCATAAATCCTGAATTGCCGGTCCATTGCGACTATCATCAAAATCTACAAAATGAGGTCCCTTATCTGTCCAGAGAATATTACCGGGATGACAGTCACCATGCAGGCGTATTAATTTTGGCGGGAATTGCTGATAGTTAGTTTCAACATGTTTCAGGATATCAGCAACAATCGCCTGATAGGAATCAATAAAAAGATCGGGCATAAATTGATGTTGTAAAATGTACTCAAAGGGTCTGATAATAAATGATTCAATGGATAATGTGGGTCGGTGTTGAAATTCTCTGGTCTTACCGACAGAATGGATGCGTCCCAGAAATTTACCCAACCAGTACAGGTGCTCGGGATCAGTGAGTTCCGGAGCACGTCCTCCGCGGCGTTCGTAGAGAGAGAAACGATAACCGGCATAATTAAAAAGACTGACTTTCTTTTTTGGAGTGGATGTCAAGTCATTTTTTAACTCTAAATAGACAGGCGGGACTGCAGGGATTTCTAAATTATGTAATTCATTTGAAAAATCGTGCTCTTCCACTATCTGCTGGTTGCTCCAGCGTCCGGGACGATAAAATTTGGCAATGACAGGTTGTGATTCTTCAATCCCAACCTGATAAACCCTGTTTTCATAACTATTCAGTGCCAGTATTCTGGCATCGGATAGATAACCCATGCTTTCTACAGCATTGATGATGGTATCAGGATCAAGTTTTGAATAGTCCTGAACTTCATCCATATTATTGTCTTGGGAATGTTGAGACATATTATCCATCTTTTCTATAAAAACGTTTAAAAAAATCAGCAATGGCCTGCTCTAACAGTTTGGAACGTTTTGCAGAGCGAAAAGCCTGTAATATATTATCACGCGCACCAGGTATAAACATGAGATCAGAAAGGATAGCGTTAAAAGCACCATGATGTTGTTCTTCATTAGTGATAGCCAGAGTTTCTAAATAGAGAGATAATAATTTTTTATCAGTGAGTTGTTGCCAGCAGCGAGCTGAAATTGAAGCCAGTATTTCTATATCAGTCTTAACTGAAGAATTTAAAATTCTCATTAAAAGTTGTGTTTGTAATTCTTTATCACAGCTTTGTGCCGTTGCTCTTATTGAGGCAATACAAATAGAGGCCAATGATGGGTCATTATTAATGTTGCGCCTTATTTCCTTTTCAACCCGAGAAGATATTGTTTGAATCATTTTTTTTGAGACAGGATGATTTTCCAGACACAGGCTTAGAATTCGAAATGCTGGTATAGGAAGTTGTTCAATTGAGTCTATTAATAGCTGCTGGTTATTTTTACCCTGATACTTTTCGTCCAGACGAGCGCTGATGTCAGCAAAACCCTGAATGCACAGTTGTTCCCATTGTTCTCTTTGCTCAGATTGACCTATATTGGCTAAATAAATTTGGGTTTGTTGATAATAGGAAGATGCATTTAAGCCCAGATGTTTACGCACAATGGCATGAAAGTTAGCCATTTCTTCCTGTTTGGGCTGAAATCCATAGGGATTATCATTCATGGCATTTTCTAAAGAAGAGGCGGCTGATTTGTTTGCAGCATTATTTTTACCAAGCCTGTGCTGCTGCAGAAAAAACCCCAGAGTCTCAAATAAACGATGCAGGAAATCATTTCTGGCGGATAAATTCAACCTGGATTGTTCATCTAATGGCAATTTTAGAAACCAGACAGTGGGATTCTTATGTTCTGTCATTTCCTTCTCAAAGAAGGTCAGTCCAATCCAGGCGTGTTGTAAAAACGGGCTTGGCCAGGGGGTAATGTTTTCTTCAAAATCAAGCCATTGTTTTTTTTCTATGGGACGAATCAGTCGCCCCATTTCATAACATTGAAGATGGCTGTTAATTTCAGAAAAAAATTGGGCAATATTATTGAGATCCTTCATTTAATTTCAAGGTGTCCGGATGTACAGCCTAAATGACTTTGGCCGGATAAGAATTTTACCAGGGTCTTGCCGGCTAATTCATTGCGCCAACCGGATAAAATGTTGAGATCCTGCTGCCCCTTTATTAATGCATTGACTTCTTTTCGACTGCATAGGCATTGTGGGCTGATCTGGTTATCATTAGCCGCCAGATGAACAATGGCCATTAAACTATCAGCCAGTGCTTCTTCATGTTGTGATAATTTTATGATGGGGGGTAATGTCGGGCAGTCCTTATCTGAGGTTTGTAAACCCTGTTCAATTAATGACAGAATTGCTTTTGAGTGATATTGTAAAAACTCCCGGTTCAGACCGGGTGTTTCAATAAGTTCAAATGAATTTGCAGGTGGATTGCTGGCTAATCCAATTAGGCAGTCATCGCTCATGACTCGACGTCTGGGACGATTTTGAGCGATTGCCAGCTCTTCACGCCATGCCGCCAGACGTTTTAAAATAGCCAGTTTTTGTTTTTTTAAACGATTAACGCCTTTTGTCTTACGCCAGATAGTTTCGGGTGAAGGTGCATAGGTTGAATTGTCAGACAAGAAATTGAAATCATTTTCTAACCAGGATAGACGCCCTAACTGCAGAAGTTTATCTTTCTGCACAGGGTAGAGTTTTGCAAGATACCTCACATCATCTGCAGCATAGGTGATTTGTTTTTGGCTTAGGGGACGCTTAAGCCAGTCGGTTCTTGTTTGTGATTTATCCAGTTCAACATTTAATAACTGCTTCACCAGAGCAGCATAACCAATTTGTTCACCAAATCCTAATAAAGCAGCTGCAACCTGGGTATCAAATAATGGTTCAGGTAATGAATTGTTCAGGTGGTAAAATATTTCCATATCCTGACGTGCAGAATGTAATACTTTGGTGATATCAGGGTTGTATAAGAGTTCCATTAATGGTGTTAAATCATTAATGGCGACAGGATCAATGATGGCTATATTTTTACCATCGCAAATTTGTATCAAAGCCAGAATAGAATAATAGGTTGTCTGACGAAAAAATTCGGTATCCACGGCTAAAAATTCACTATGTGAAAAGTCATGGCAGATTTGATTTAATTGCTCTTTGTTATCAACAAAACTAACTTGCATGAAATATCTATTTCTTGTTGTTTATGGGAGGCGCTATCTTAACTTAATTTTTATTTCTAAGCGAAACATATGTTAGTTGAGTACTGGTTAGATGATATCTAATAAATAATAATAAGATAAGTTATTTATAAAAAATGAATTTTATTAAATACCTAATTGCTTATATTCTAAAATACCTTGATTCTATGGGTGTAATATCTTATAATCCGACAAGTTTTTTTCGCCAATGTCTTCCTATATTTTACTTAAATTAGACGCTTAGAACTAGCTAAGAAGCAAAAACTAATACCCTTACTCCTAATTTAGTAATAGTATCTTGTTTTTCAGTTGCCTGTTGACATTAAATACCTCAAATATTATGACCGGATAGTATTGACCATGAATTCAATTAGACGTTTTCTTCCTTTCTTAAGATGGTTTCCAATGAGTGGGAATACCGTAAAAGCTGATGCTATTGCCGGTATTACAGTTGCTTTGGTTTTAATACCGCAATCAATGGCTTACGCTTCTCTGGCTGGCTTGCCTCCTTACTTTGGTTTATATGCTGCTTTTCTTCCGGTTATGATTGCTGCATTATGGGGTTCTTCCAGTCAACTGGGAACGGGGCCTGTTGCGGTTGTATCCCTGTTAACCGCTTCGGCTATTACTCCTCTGGCTCCTGTCGGTTCTCCTGAATTTATCTCCCTGGCAATTATGCTTTCTTTTATGGTTGGTGCCTTTCAAATTATGCTGGGTGTTTTTAAGCTTGGTGTTATTGTTAACTTTTTATCTCATCCGGTCATTGTCGGCTTCACCAATGCAGCTGCTATGATTATTGCTTTATCTCAGGTCAATAAAATCTTTGGTATTGAAAAAGCACGTAGTGAATTCTTTTTAGGAGATATCTGGGGAATGATTTTAAACCTCGGTGATACACACCTTGTTACTCTGGTATTCGGGGCTATATCTGTGGCTGGTATTATGTATGCGAAAAAGAGATGGCCTAAGCTTCCAGGTGTTCTGATTGCTGTTGCCGGTACCACCATTGTGAGTTGGGCGATTGATTTTGAAGGTATGGGTGGCGCTGTTGTTGGAACCATACCTGAAGGTTTACCCTCTCTGGCGATTCCAACTTTTAATATGGATGTTTTTGGTGTCATGATTAGTAACGCCATTATTATTGCATTAATTGGATTTATGGAAGCTATTTCTATCGCAAAAGCTATGGCGGCGAAAACCAAGGAACGTATTGATCCAAGCCAGGAATTGATTGGACAGGGACTGGGTAATATCTTTGGCTCGCTCAGTTCAGCCTACCCGACCAGTGGTTCTTTTTCACGTTCGGCGGTTAACATGAATGCCGGAGCTTTAACAGGTATGTCTTCTGTTTACACAGGAATCATTGTCCTGATTACTTTGCTGTTCTTGACACCATTACTGTACCATCTCCCTAAAGCAGTTTTAGCTGCAGTGATTATGACAGCGGTATTTGGTTTAATTAATTTTAAGGCGGTTAAACATGCCTGGAAAGCATCCCGTCATGATGGCATCGCTTCTATGGTTACCTTTGTTGCCACTCTGGGTTTTGCTCCCCACCTTGATAAGGGCATTGAAATTGGTGCGGGTCTGGCAATTTTACTTTATTTGTATCGTACTATGAGTCCCCGTGTTGCTATTTTGGGACGTTATAAGGATGGTACTTTACGTGATGTGAAAATCAATGATCTGGAAACCAGCGAACAAATTATTGCAGTTCGTTTTGATGGTTCTTTGTATTTTGCCAATGTTGCTTATTTTGAAGATGCCATTCTTGAAGCGGTCAGTGATAAGCCCAACGCTGAATATATTCTGGTTGTTGGTGATGCCATTAATCAACTGGATGCTTCCGGTGAAGAAGTTCTGCACCATTTATTATTGCGTTTGCGAGAAAATAATATCCAGTTAGTCTTCAGCGGTTTAAAAAGACAGGTTCTGATGGTAATGCGTCAGACCAGTTTGATGGAAGATCTGGGTGATGAAAATATGTTTGCCAATGAAGATATGGCACTTGAATCAATTTATAAACGACTGGGTGAGAATTCAGAATTTGACTCAGTCAGTTGTCCTTTGACCTATCCCCGTTCAACACCGGCATCTGAAACAGCATAAAAATAGGGCGTTCGAAAGTGGTGTTGGATTAAAATCCGTGGATTGTGAGGTGTGGTTAACCCTAAAGGGGACGCTTCAAGGCCATCCATGGCTCGCTCATCCTCGGCATCCATGCCTCGAAAAGCCTCCATGGATGGATTTACGGCGTCCCCGGCAGGGCGAATCTATACTCCCTGTTCACGGTTTTTATTGATAATATTTCCGAACGTTATTCTTTCATTTTGTAAAGCTCTTCTTCTGCTATTATCGCTTGTTTACGAGCATCTATTCTTGATAGTGTATAAAAAGCATTTTGCGGTGCAATTTTTCGAGCGATTCTAAGTTGTTCTAATGCCGGTTTTAATAAGCCGTTGAGATAGTAATATTCTGCTTCAGCGATATGAGCCTTGACCAGTTTATCTTCTCTGCCTAAGGCAATGGAAAGTAGTTTGTACAATGCCGGGTGCTTATAATTGTTTTTAGTAAAATTTTCCAGTAGTGCGACACTCTTTTTAAGTTGTCCTGATTGAATTAAAGTATAGGCATAATTACTGGTTAGCACCAGATTATAAGGACGGTCTTTTAAAGTATCTGAAAAAAGTTTGAGTCCCTTTTTGTGTAATTGTTTATCATCACCAGCAATATAAGATTTAGCCAGTGCAACGATAAAGGAATTGTTTTCCGGCTGAGAATGATAAAGCTGTTCGAATATTTTTACGGAGTCTTTGTAAGCCTGTTTTTTAAACAGGGAAAGTCCATAGCCATAGTAATCTTCTGGATTGCTTTGTAGTCCCTTTTTTGTAGAACGGTGTCGTTTGATTTTTTCAGCATAAAAATTTTTGACCTGATTAGTATTACTGCTGCTCAATACGGTGAGCTTTGCTTTCATTAATTGATAGCTTATTGGACTTTTGAAACGCTTCATCTTGCTTTTATATTGTTCTGCCCGTTGAGCTGCTTCAGCAATTCGATTAATTGTAATGGGATGGGTGCGTAAAAATTCAGGATAATCTTTGCCGACATAACGATTCTTGCGTTCTAGTTTCTGGAAGAAATCAGGCATTCCTGTGGGATCATAGCCTGAACGACTTAAATACTGCATACCGACCCGATCGGCTTCTTTTTCGTTTGCGCGGGTATAATTTATTTGTGCCTGTTGTCCTGCTGCGGAGAGACCTATTGCAGCGGCAGCACCTAATTCTCCGGCACCAGCTGCTGTACCCAATAGAATTCCGGCGATCATTCCAGCCATAATGGGTACGCTGAGCTGACTGGATCTTTCAAAACTTCTGGCCAGATGTCTTTGGGTGACATGAGCTATTTCATGTCCTAAAACAGAAGCCAGTTCACTTTCAGTATCTGTTGTAAGGAATAAACCGCTGTAAACTGCAACTACGCCGCCAGGAGTGGCAAATGCATTAATTTGTTTTGAGTTAATTAGAAAAAATTGAAAATTCTGATAAGCATCATCGCTATTGGCAACTAATGAATAGCCAAGGTTTTGTAAATATTCATTCACCTCTAAATCGTCAATAATTTGATGTGAATTACGGATTTGAGTAGCAATCTCACGCCCAATTTGTTCTTCCATTAGAGGTGTTAATGCAACACTGGATGAAGCGCCTAAATCAGGTAATTTAATGTCATCGGCATAAGCAGGAAGACAAGATAAATTTAAACAGAGATAAGTATAAATGAAACGCTTAATAAAATTATTTATCATTTTGAATGCCAGCCATAGGCTTTTTTTTAAGAAAATAACAAAACTTGAAACACTCTAATATATTAGTATATAATTGAATGCTTTATTTGTCATCTGATAATCAATATTGTTACTAATAGATGATTTTACAATAGTTATTTCGGCTTTTATAGAGGGGCTGCTTTTTAATGTATGGAATAAAAGAAATTGAGGTGAATGAATTAAGTCAGCAATATGAGAATTTTCCAGAAAATGTCAGATTTATTGATGTTCGTACACCTGCTGAAGTAGCAAGAGGTAAGATTTCAGGATCTGAGAATCTTCCTTTACATGTTATTCCCTTAAAAGTTGAAGAATTTGCTGATGCAGAAAAAATTATTTTTTATTGTCAAACCGGAGCTCGTTCAGCACAGGCCTGTGCCTTTATGACTTCAAAAGGGATTGATAATGTTTACAATTTACGTGGCGGCATAGTAACCTGGGTACAGATGGGATTGCCGATTGTATAAGGATTACTCACAATCCTGATTAATTTGGCTTTAATAATGAATTATCTCTTCTGGCAGGCTTGTATATTACCAATGAATTATATTAGAATGGACGGGTTCATACGTTGATGAAGAGCTTAAATTCTAGTGATAACTTTTGTTGTGGCTAAACGGATTAGGCTGGATTCCGTTTCTACTAATTTTAACCTTTCGATAAAAATCGATAACGAGGGAATATAGATGGCTGACTTTGATAAAGAATTAGATGCTTCAGGTTTAAACTGCCCACTTCCAATTTTACGTGCTAAGAAAGCATTAGCAGAATTAGATGCCGGCCAGGTTCTTCATATTATTGCGACTGATCCTGGTTCAGTAAAAGATTTTGAAGCATTTGCTAATCAAACCGGTAACGAGCTGATGGAAAGCAGTGAAAATGGCGGTAAGTTTGAGTTTTTAATCAAGAAAGCTTAATTTTCCGCATTGCAGATTTATTGTATACAATAAATCTGTCTGTAATAAAAAAAGCCCATTCTATATGATAATAGAATGGGCTTTTTTTTGTTCTGTACTCTTTCTTTGTGGTGAATTAGAGTATAGGATTTTAGCTTAATATTTCCAGGTTGCCTGAACACTTAATATATCAACATCGGCTTCATATTTACCTTTTAGCTGGCCTGTCATGCCTGTAGCCGGAGTTAACAGAGAATAATCTTCATCAATTTTGGCGTTATCAACCCAAAGATGTGAATAAGCAACATCAATAGTTAACTGTTTGCTGGGTGAATAACCGGTACCAAAACTCAGCCAGGTTCTGTCATCACCAGGAATGCGTGATGTTCTGTAGTCATCGTCAATAGGGGTTTCATCATGGGCAACACCAGTTCTGAAAATCCACTGATCGTTGTATTGATATTTCATACCCAGTGCTATGCGGTAACTATCACTCCAGTTTTGTTCTACCAGTGAAACGACAGAATCATTATCTCCAACGACTCTTAATTCTTCAAAATTACTCCATTTTGTATGAGTGATATCACCTAATAGAGTTAATTGGTTATTTAATTGATGAGTCATGCTGATAGAGAAAGTTGAAGGGGTATCAATATTTGCTGTCGCATCTTGATTAGCTAATGATGGGTTTTGAGCAATAAGGGGAGATAAATTCTTAAACTTTGCCTCTCCATCCAGCGTATGAGAAATATCGCTTCTATAATGAACTCCTAACCGGGTGGCAGGTGTTATTTCATAAATTAAGCCGCCATTAAATCCGAATGCCCAGGAGTCACCTGTAATTTTAGCTTTTCCATCACTGAAGCCAACAGCCACCTGATAAATACGACTTTCAAGTATTGCCTCCATATATTGTATATTCATACCAAGACCAATTGATAACTTATCATTAGCTCTAAAAGCAATAGAGGGATTGATATTTAGTGATTTAACTTCTGAACTGGTTGATGCATAACGACCCATCCAGTCACTCTTATATTCTGTTCCCAGTCCAAATGGAGCATTAACACCAAGGCCAATTTTATATTTACCACCAAAATCACTCACATAATAAAAGTTAGGTACAAAAAAAGTGTCGCCTGCATTGCCGCCATCTCCACCCTGACTTGTACTTAGTGGCCCCAGGGCAGTCAGATCGGTACTCCCCTTATTATTAAACTCAGCATCAGATTTAATAAAATTCATTCCTGCAGTGACTTGAGTGCCTTCAATATACATCATGCCGGCTGGGTTAAAATAAATAGTAGAAGGATCTTCAGCAACAGCAGCAGCTCCAGCAAATGCCTGACCTGAACCACTGGCACTATTATCAATCAGTGCAAATCCCGAAGCAAAACAGGTACCTGATAAAATAGTACTTGATATAAAAATAGAATTGGCAAGCAAGGTGTGGTTCAGATAGAAAGAAAAATTTTTCATAGTTAAAGAGTCTCATTAACAGATTATTTTTGTGGGTATTTGAATCCATCATAAACGATTTCTGATCTAAATTAAAACTATTGTTAACCTAGGGTTATCCCTTAGTTATC
The DNA here is from genome assembly GCA_025655455.1 of gamma proteobacterium symbiont of Taylorina sp. Lineage (GTDB taxonomy): Bacteria > Pseudomonadota > Gammaproteobacteria > GRL18 > GRL18 > GRL18. Next base: position 20,580 of record JAHXIV010000017.1, on the reverse strand, counting down.
AAGTGGTATTCATGTACTATATTAAGAAGATAAGCTTAATTGTTGTTTTTTCTTGACATTTAATTCTAATGGGTAGAATATATCCTACAAGAAAAGAATCTTTGTTGTTTATTTACAACATAAGCTGAAAATCAGGATGTCAGCAAATATTCTTAAAATTAATAATATTGATAAATAATATATTTTACGGATGCTTTAAAGCATTTGAGGGAGACAAATTTCATGATTAAAAATCGATTAATGGCAATGGCTGTGACTGCAGCAATTGTAATACCAAATGCTGCGATGGCAACCAATGGTATGTTTATGATGGGTAATGGTACCAAAGCCAATGGCCGTGTTGGTGTGGGTATTGCCATGGCTGATAGTGCTATATCTGGTGCTGATAATCCGGCGGCTATGGTTCGGGTTGGAAATCGCGTCGATTTTGGTGTGCAAATATTTGATCCTGATAGAACATCAGAGGTTTCTGGAAGTAGTGGTCATCCGCTTTCCGCTATTCCGGGTAATCCTTTTCAAATGCCTTCATCCTATGACTTTAAGGGAACCGGTAATGGTGATGGCCCGTTTTATATTCCTGAAATGGCTGTTAATTATATGATCAGTGATGATCTGGCGTTTGGTGTGACAGTTGTTGGTACTGGCGGCATGAATACAAATTATGAAAGCATCATGATGTTTAATGGTCCTGCATTTCCTCATGATGTAGGTATTAATTTTGAGCAGGTTAGAATACTGCCTACATTATCCTATATGATTAATGATCAGCACTCGATTGGTGCTTCACTACAGATTGCCTATCAACAATTTAAGGCCTGGGGACTGGATTCGTTTACCGGTACTAATTCCACGCCTGTTCCTTCTCCTCCTGGTCCTCCGGGTTTTGTTTTTGATCCGCAAACTTCTCAAGCGCCAAATAGAGTCTCTGGAAAAGGTCGTGACGATGCACTGGGATTTGGACTTTCACTGGGTTGGCAGGGACAGTTAACAGATAGCTTGACCGTTGGTGTCGTCTATAACTCAAAAATAGATATGGATGAGATGGATGACTATCGTGGTCTGCTGGCAGAAGATGGCAGCATGGATGTTCCAGAGAACTATGGCATTGGTTTAGCATTTCAGGCAACAGATAAACTTTTGCTAGGTTTTGATATACAGCAGATCAACTATAGTGGTGTTGATTCTATTGGTAACTCACTGCAAGGTGGAAATGGCGGTATGGATTTATTTAATCCTGCCTATTATCTGGGTACTGATGACGGTTCAGGTTTTGGCTGGAATGATATGACCGTTTATAAATTAGGTGTTGAATATCAGCAGAATGCAGAATTAACACTGCGTGCCGGTTGGAGTCATACTGATCAGCCTGTTGATGATGATCAAACCATGTTCAATATTCTGGCTCCTGCGGTGATTGAAGATCATGTCTCTATTGGTATGACATATAAGCTGCCTAATGAGAGTGAGCTGTCTATGTTCTATATGCATGCATTTTCAAATACAGTTAAGGGTAGTAACTCTATTCCTATGGCATTTGGCGGTGGTGAAGCAGACATCGAAATGTCTCAAAATGCATTTGGTCTTGCCTATGGCTGGAATTTCTAGGCGATTAGTTTTAAATCCTTTTAGTACTAAAAGTAGAAAAGGGGGCTTTTAGCCCCTTTTTTTATGCTGAATAATTAATAATATTTCTTAGGGGGACGTTTTATATGTATACTAAAACAACTGTTTTATCCTGTTTGCTGTCAATATTAATGCTATTAACAGGGCTATCTACTGCATCGGCAGAAAATTTAAAACCTTTTGTATTAGCCAGTAGTGCCGCTGGTGATCAAGCTGCTATTACCGGGGAAACTAAATCTAAACTGGAAACTGCAGGCTTTGAAGTGGTTGGTGAGTACTCACCATATAAAGGCGCCAGTATTATTATTATCACCAATGATGCGCTAAAAAATAATGCAAAAGGCACAGACTTTGGTGGTTTTGGTGTGATACAAAGAGTGGCCATTACTGAAATCAATGGCAAGGTACAGGTGACTTATACTAATCCTGCTTATATGGCTAATGTTTATCGTATGAAAGGACAATTAAACGATGTTACAAAATCTCTGGCTTCGGCATTAGGCAAGCAGCAGACCTATGGTTCTGAAAAAGGTTTGTCAGCCAGTGACCTGCAAGGATATCATTATATGTTCGGTATGCCTTATTTTGATGAGCCTGATGTTCTGGTTGATCATAAAAGTTATGATCAAGCGGTCAATAAAGTATTGTCCGGTTTAACAGCTGCTAAACATGGAGTTTCTCAGGTTTATCGTGTTGATGTTCCGGGTAAAAAACAGACGATTATTGGTGTTGCTATGGCAGATGGTGAAAGTAGTGATACTTTTATTATGAATGAAGTTGATTTTAAAGAGCTCCGTTCTACTGCTCATCTGCCGTACGAATTACTGATAGACAAAGATGGGAAAGTCTATGCCTTAAATGCAAGATTTCGTATAGCGGTTAGTTTCCCTGACTTGTCAATGTCAGGTGATAATAGTTTTATGCGTATTATGGGTTCACCTGATGCCATAAAAAAATCATTATCCCTGACTTCCGGACAAAAACCAGAAAAGAAAATCGGAGGTTTTTTCTAATTAGCTGATTGTTTGTTATCTCTGTGTCAGAGCAAATATTAGCCGCATTATTTGACTCTGACCCCTTCCGGATAGTATTATTTTTCTTCTATGATTAAACTCCCATCAACCCGCATATTAATGACAGCCCTGGTTGTCTTATTATTTTTCATTTTTTTAGTTGCTGTTCTTTTTGTTACCAATCTTTCTTTTTCTGTATTAGAACAATTACAGCAAAAACCTGACTGGCTTATCTGGTCTTATGCTGTGGCGGTATTTTTACTTTCAATGGTGTTTGGCCGGATTATCTGGCGTTTATTAATAGTAAAAAACAAGCCAGCTGATATTAAGAAAAAAAATGAAACTCTCAGTAATAATATGGACACTGTGACCAGTCGTTTTGAAAATCTGGGTTTTGATGTGCCTGAAAAGTGTCAGATAAATAACTCAAAAGTATCAACTGAAGCACAGAAAAAAACAGCGTTGATAGATCAAAAATGGAAGGCTGAATTTGAAGCTTCTCCTGAAGTCATTGCAATACGAGCCGAATTGGAAGAATATAATCGTCGAAAAATACAGCAGACATTATATATTGCCTTATTTGGAGATATTAGCAGTGGTAAAAGTTCTTTAATTAAGGCTTTGATTTCTAATTCTAATGGAAGTGGTGAAGGAGATACACCCAGTATTGAAACCAGTGTAATTGGGGGGACAACACGTGAAGTTAATCATTACCACTGGAGTAGAAATGATGCATCAGAACAATGTTATATATTGACTGATATGCCCGGTTTGAATGAGCAGGTGAATGAACAACTGGATCTGCAGGAAAATGAAGAGATTAATGAAAAACAGCAAGTTGTTGAACATGATATCCTGGCAGCAGAAGAAGTGCGACGAGCGCATATTGTTATCTATCTATGTGATGGTGATTTAACGGCCACTCAGTTCGATGAATTAGAGGCTATTTTATTATTATCGAAACCTTGTATTGTGGCATTGAATAAGTCCGATCAATATAATGAAGCAGAACGACAACTGATTATTTCACATATAAAGGAAACAATACAGCAAACTATTGAGGAAACGGCAATACAAACAATATCACTCAGGGATGTGCCGGTATTGAGTATCAGTGCCGGTGGAACACGTGAGGTTATTCGCCTTACTCCTGATGGGGAAGAACAACGGGTACAGCGTTCTATTGAACCAGATATAAAAGCTTTGCAGAAACAGCTGCTTATCATGATGGAGAATTATGGTGTGGATCAACTGGAACAACTGAGAGAAAAATCGGTGGCCAGTATGATCAATAATAAACTGGATGAACTGGATGTGTTGTTTAAGCATTCACAAAGTCACCGTCTGGTGAAAAGTTATACCAATAAAGCTATGGTTGCAGCAATAGCAACGATAAGCCCGGGCACCGATTTATTGGTGCAGGGCTATCTGGGTATTCATATGATCAAAGACTTATGTAAAATTTATGATGTGCCGGCCAATGATATTGATGCCAATAAACTGATTGAACTGATACAATCACGTATGAAAAAAACTTTGCCATTATTGTTGGCAATTGCAGGCAATGGCTTTAAAGCTTTTCCTGGAATAGGGACAGTAACCGGCGGTTTAATGCATGCCGTGGCCTATGGTATGATATTTGACACCTTGGGACGTTCTGTTGCCAGAACTTTAGAAGTAACAGGTGAATTATCACCTGCTCTGGTCAGTGATTTGTATAAGGAACAATTGAGTGAAAATATTAAATCGCGCACAAAAGATTTTATCAAAATGGTCCTCAAGCTCCGAAAAGATAATTAAGCAGTCTACAGACAAAATTAGCGAATTGTCACAACAGCTTTCATATAAGCATCTGCACAATGTGTTGAAAAATGAAAAGCAGGATGAGGAAATAATCAGAAGTGGTGATGAGCATCTGACTATTGCAAAAGAAAGTCTGTCTCATTTATTGGATGATAATCGTGTTCCTCAGCATGTGCGGGAATCATTGCAGGAAGATTTTCAGCAGGTAGAAAAAATGCTGGAAAAAATTGAACAGGAACATATTCATATTTCTGTTCTGGGACGAGTCAGTGTTGGTAAATCCTCCCTTTTAAATGCCCTGATCGGAGAAGAGCAATTCTCTACCAGTCCGCTGCATGGTGAAACCAAACATAACAAGTTTGCCAGCTGGCAGGAATATGAAGAAGGCGGGGTTTATTTTATTGATACCCCCGGTATCAATGAAATTAATGGTAAACAACGGGAAAAAATGGCACATGATGTTGCCTCTCGTTCAGATATTATCCTTTTTGTGGTTGATAGTGATATGACGGAAACAGAATACCAGGCTTTACAGCAGCTGGTTGCTGAATCCAGACCCATTGTGCTGGTTTTAAATAAGGCTGATCGGTATACCAAAGCAGAAAAAAAAGAACTATTGGATAATCTGACCCAAAAAACTGCAGGATTGGTCGCAGCAGAGAATATCGTTCTGGCTACCTCAAGAGCATCGACAAAGCAATATATTATTGTAGATGAGACAGGTAATGAAACAGAAACGATTAAGGAATTTCCTGCTGATGTGGTCGAATTAAAAACCTGTTTGTGGTCTATTGTTAAGGATGAAGGGAAAACTCTGGCAGCAATTAATGCCAGTTTATTTGCCGGCAGTCTTTCCGATCAGATTACGGATAAGATTATGCTGGTGCGTAGTGAAGTGGCTGAAAAGTTAATTCATACTTATTGTGTTTCAAAAGGCGTAGCCGTTGCCATTAACCCGATTCCGATTACTGATTTAATGGCTGCGGCTGTTATTGATGTCACATTAGTGGTACATTTATCCAAATTGTACAATTTACCATTGACCAATAAAGAAGCAGGCGAACTGATTACCACGATTGCAGGACAAATGGTTCTTTTGATAGGAACTACCTTGGGCGTTTATTCAATTTCCAGCTTATTGAAGTTAGGTACGGGGGGGCTGTCAATATTATTAACTGCATCTGCTCAGGGTGCGGTTGCCTATTATAGTACACTGGTCGTGGGTAAAGCCGCACAAAAATATCTCAGACAGGGAAAATCATGGGGTGAATCCGGTGCTAGGGAGGCCGTTCAGACGATTTTAAATTCTATGGATCGTGATTCAATTATGAAACAGGCAAAAGGTGATATAATGGATCGTTTAAAACAGGAATATAAATCTATCCTTTCTTTAAAAAGCCATTAGCCAGACTTCGATTTGTCCACCATCATTTGTAGTAACATTAAATTTCTACAAATAATAGTTTGGTTGATTTGTGAATTTACTTAGAGGGGCTGAGGAAGTTGATTCTATGAACAAAACTGAAAAAAAGTTATTAAATGTCTTCTCGGATCTGGATGATAATGACCAGAATAGCCTCATGGCTTTTGCACAATTTTTATTGCAAAAAGCAGAACAGGAAGGCCGCAGTGGTGTGGAAGAGCAACTATCATTAGTGAATATCCCCAGACCTGAAGAAGAGAAGGTGATTGCAGCAATAAAGCGCTTATCTGCAACTTACCCCATGCTGAAAAAAGATAAGCTGATGAATGAAACGGCAGCACTGATGTCTGAGCATATGTTACAGGGGCGTTCTGCCGTAGAGGTGATCGATAAACTGGAGAAATTATTTCAGAATCATTATGATAAATTTAACCTTAAAAATCCCTAAACATTAAAATTCAGGTCAGAAAGAAGAATGATAAAAATTATTAACAATTGGTTCCAGAGACATTTTTCAGATCCTCAGGTGGTCTTTTTAGTGATATTTCTGGTGCTTTCTTTTACCATTGTACTGCTGTTTAATGATACCTTAACACCTGTTTTTTCTGCTATTGTTATAGCCTATTTATTAGAAGGCATTGTGGCTATCTTCAGTCGCCTGATTAAGCACAGACTTGCTTCAGTGATCCTTGTTTTTGTTGGGTTTCTTGCCTCATTAATGATTACCTTATTTGTTATAACCCCATTGTTATGGGATCAGATTACTGATCTGATAAGCGATACACCAAAATATATTGAGCAGGGCAGGCAGCTCTTATTGCGGCTTCCTCAAAATTATAACTTTATATCAGAAGAATCCATTACGGTATTAATTTCTCAAATTCAATCAGAAGTCACTTCAATGGGAAAAACAGTCTTAACCTTCTCTCTGAATTCTATTCAAGGGAGTATTACTATCATGATCTACCTGATTCTGGCTCCACTGCTGGTGTTCTTTTTTTTAAAGGACAAAGAAAAAATTCTAAACTGGTTTCTCCACTTTTTTCCTGAAAATACCCAATTATCGACCCGGGTATGGGAAGAAATGGATCAACAAATTGGTAATTATGTACGCGGAAAATTTTGGGAAATTACCATTATCTCTGCAATATGTTTTACTACCTTTACTTTTTTGGGATTAAAATATGCCTTGCTGATTTCATTCCTGGTCGGTTTATCTGTTGTGGTACCATATATTGGTGCGACCCTGGTAACAATTCCTGTTGCATTGATTGCATTTTTTCAATGGGGCTGGACTAGTGATTTTGCCTGGTTAATGATTGCATATGGCATTATTCAGGCTTTGGATGGTAATGTTATTGTTCCATTACTTTTTTCAGAAGTGGTTAATTTACATCCTGTGGCTATTATTGTTGCTATTTTGTTTTTTGGAGGTCTATGGGGATTTTGGGGAATATTTTTTGCCATTCCACTAGGTACTCTTGTCAATTCTGTGATTAGAGCATGGCCGTCAATCCCTGATGAAGAAGAACTCTCTGTTTCAGAAAGCTAAAATTATATTCGACTCCTGTTGTAAATATATACAGCAAGTTCTGTTGCTACTTTTTTTGATGTGCTTAAGTAATGTTCTTGCTGCTTCATTACTGCCTGTTTCTCCACATCAACCTTTTTCATCAGGAGAAACACTCTCCTATAAGCTCAGTTATCGGGGAATATTAACTTCCTTTATTCGGGCTGATCTGGCGGATGTTAAAATGACTTTTTATGCAGATATAATAATGCCGGATCATGCAGCGGCAGGGGATAAAAGTTTTCATCAATTTATTCTTGATGTGAGCAGTGAAAATTATCTTAAAGCAGAAATTATTCATCCTGTTCGTTATACTTATACCACGACAATGAATGCATCCCTGACAAAAACCTTATTGGTAGAACAAATCGATCAGGGTAGGAACAATAAGCATGATGTGCTATGGCTGGACTGGAAAAATAAGCAAACACACTTATTTAAAAAAAGAGAAAAAAAGACGGATCGGTTTAATAAACAGAAATATCCAGATTTCCCTGAAAAATTTCTATCATTAAATAACCATAACAATGATTTAATTTATAAAGGAATGGGTGATGAAATTAGTCACTCAATGATTCTGGATCCCTTATCATTTATTTATTATTTACGCACTATAAAAATACTAAATAAAAGTAAAATTTGTATAGCCGTTTCAGATGATATTCGCAGCTATAAAATTAAGTCCATGGGAAAAGAAGAGCTTGAAATTAATGGTAAGAAAATTCTATCCAGTCAATATAAAATTGAAACCAATGATAGACAAGATAAATTCTTTTATACCTGGCTCAGCGATGATAAGAAAAAAATCCCCCTGCGTTTTATTATGGATGCACCTTTAGGGTATATTTCCGTCGATTTAACCAGTCCTTTATCTGATTAATATTTATGACTTCCGGTGTTTGTGTTAATATCAGACTCCTGTCAACTAACCTTAATTTCTTTATAAAAATGCCGGCTATTCCACAACCACCAATTACAAAAAAAATAAACCTCGTCCCGCACTGGCAGGCTGTTGACTCCATTACACCATCCACGCTGCAGGAAAACACTCGTGAGTGGTTGTTAGATAACGGCTCTTTAACTTTAAGAGTAAAAAACCATTGCCAAAACCATTATCACAATAATTTTTCTGTGCAGGTTTTAAGTCAGGGGATGGCTATTCCCCTGGATGACGAGATGCAGCGACTGAACCTTGAAAAGCATTGTAAAGCTTTAATTCGGGAGGTATTACTTTTTTGTGGCGAAACACCACTTATTTACGCACGTACTATTATTCCGGCTCAAACTCTGACAGGAGAGCAAAAACAACTTGCAGACTTAGGCAATAGACCGCTGGGAGAATTTCTTTTTTCTCAGCCGGATTTGGAAAGGGATGTTATGGAAGTGGCGCAATTAAAACAGGGATATCAATTATTTGATTCAGCACTGTTTAGTCTTAGCCCACAGCCGGATCACATCTGGGCCAGACGTTCAGTTTTCAGACTTGCAGATAAACCTTTATTAGTTGCAGAAGTCTTTCTGCCGGATATTTGCCAGGGAAACTGAACGATTGAATATAAACAGCATTTATTTAAAAGAACGCTTAGAACAATATTATTTACTCATGAGAATGGATCGGCCTATTGGAACCTATCTACTCTTATGGCCAACGTTCTGGGCATTATGGATTGCGGCTGAAGGTATACCTCCAATCTCCATACTGATTATTTTTTCTCTTGGTGTCTTCATTATGCGTTCAGCAGGTTGTGTCATTAATGATTATGCAGATAGAGAGATTGATCACCGCATAGAGCGAACCAGACACCGCCCCATTACTTCAGGTAAAGTTTCTCCTAATGAAGCCTTAAGAGTCTTTTTTGCAGGTATTCTTTGTGCATTTATATTGGTTCTCTTTCTAAATACTTATACGATTTTACTGAGCTTTGTCGCCTTGCTGCTGGCCTCGGCTTATCCCTTTATGAAACGCTATACCTATTATCCTCAAATTATACTGGGTATGGCTTTTAGCTGGGCAATTCCCATGGGCTTTGCTGCACAGCTCAATCATATTCCGGATATTGCCTGGCTTTTATATATAGTGACTATTCTCTGGATTGTCGCCTATGACACCATGTATGCCATGGCCGACAGAGAAGAAGACCTTAAAATTGGTGTAAAATCCACAGCTATTATTTTTGCCGGTAACGATAAATTTATTCTGGCAATTTTACAACTATTATTTCTGGCTGGAATGATTTTAATTGCTTATTTCTTAAAGGCAGGTGTTTATTTCTATCTAGGCATACTGGCTGCTTCGTTTTTTTCTATCTACCAGCAATATTTGATCCGAAATCGTGAAAAAAAAGCCTGCTTTGAAGCCTTTTTAAACAATAACTGGCTGGGTATGGTGATATTTATCGGTATTTTCCTGGACTTCCAGATTTGATGGAACATGATCAGGAGATTAAGTAAGGGGCTGAGTATTTCAGCAGATGTATTGATTCAACATTAGCAAAGCATTCAACCCTGTGTAATATCTGTAACTCAAATATGATTTAATATGCAAACCTATCTCTATCTAATGACTAAAAACAAAGCCGAATGTCCCCGGTGAATATTTAATGCAATGGTGTGTCGCTGGTTTTTCTTACTCATTTTTTTGACCAGTTTTTCCAGGTCACGGAAGGAATCAACCGGACTTCTATTGATGGCCACTATTAAGTCATCAGAACGTAGGCCTGAACGCCAGGCGGGTGATTGATGTTCTACAGCTGATACCTGAATGCCATGACCCTGACTGCTTTGTACCAGACTGGCTCCGCCTAATGCCGGATGAAGTTGCTGAGCCTGATAAACCTGTTTGTCCGTATTATCTGAAGATATGGATGATATGCTCTTGTCGCCCCCGATAATAGCTGAGATTTTAAGTGTCTTTTCTCCCCTTATAATTTTTAAAATAACACTATCACCAGGTCGTTTTAAAGCAATAGTATTTCTTAGACTGGAAGAATTATGAGTTTTACGCTGATTGACTGCAATAATAATATCGCCTGCTTTAATTCCTGACTTGCTGGCTGCAGAATCTGGTATTACCTGGGAGACTATGGCTCCATAAGTTGCATTGGTGCCGATGGCAGCAGCCAGTTCTGGAGTTAAGTCCTGTATCTGTACACCCAGCATGCCGCGTTGAATACTCCCGTGTTTGATTAACTGATTCATCACTGCTTTAGCCATATTTATAGGAATTGCAAAACCAATTCCTATATTACCGCCGCTTTTGGAAAACATGGCGGTGTTAATTCCAATGAGTTCACCGTGCAGATTGACTAATGCACCACCGGAATTGCCCGGGTTAATAGAAGCATCTGTTTGAATAAAATCTTCATAACCCTCGATGCCCAGGCCGCTTCGTCCTAAACCACTGACGATACCGGATGTGACAGTTTGATCCAAACCAAAAGGATGGCCGATTGCCAGAGCAAAATCACCTACCCGGAGCTGATCAGAATTGGATAATTTTAGTGCAGTTAAATTAGCCTCATTAACCTTGAGTACAGCAATATCTGTTTGCGGATCAGTGCCTATAAGTTCAGCAATTAACTTACGGCCATCTTTTAATGTGACAAGGATTTTGCTGGCATTATCAATGACATGATTATTAGTTAGAATATAACCTTTTTTTGCATTAACAATCACACCGGAACCCAGTGCATGGGATTGCTGCTGAGTATTTTGTTCCGGCATATCAAAATGAAAAAAACGTTTAAGAAAAGGATCGTTTAAAAAATCAGGCAGCTGACTACTACCCTGATAATTACCCTTAGTTGAAATATTAACGACTGCCGGCGTTACCTTTTCTAACATAGGTGCCAGTGAAGGAAGCTCTTGATGTTGGCTGTCATGGGTCGGTAAAGCGACACTATTATTTAAACAAAAGAAAGAAATAATAAATAATACGGGCAAAAAAATTATATTTTTAAATCTTGTCATGACGCTTCTCCTTAATTAGATGGTATCTGTGTTTGTGATTCAGAATACTACTGGTATCCTTCTCTTGGATTAAACTGGCTGATATCCTGCATTTTTTTGTACAGTTTCTTTAACTCATCTGTATCAGCTTCAGGAGTCATAATTTGTAATATAACATACTGATCTCCAGCGTGCTTACCCGGTAAACCACGTCCTTTTAAGCGTAATTTTTTACCTCCTTTGGTATTTTCCGGCAACTTCATCTCAACAATGCCGCCCAAAGTTGGAATAGATAATGAAGTTCCAAGGGCTGCTTCCCAGGGTGTAATTGGCAGGATCAGGCTAATATCTTTTTCATCAATGGTAAAATGCTTGTGTTTTGCAAAGCTGACTTCAAGCAGGAGATCACCTTTACTATGTACTCCATGACTTCCCTGTCCACTGAGGCGAATTTTCTGGCCTTCTTTAATCCCTTTGGGAATTTTAATCTTAAGCTTCTTGTTACCTGATTCACCCGGTATATGAATATTAATGGTACGATTTGCACCGTGATAAGCATCTTCCAGGGTAACAGAAATTTTGACTGTCTGATTTTCCCCTTTTGAGGCTCTTCCTTGTTGGGAAGCTCCCTGCTGAGAAAAGGTGCTTTCATTGAATTGTCCTCCACGGGCATTTTTGAACATATTATCAAAAATATCGCTGAAGTTGCCCTGACCAAAGCCGCCGAAATTACTTCTGGCACCACCTGGTGGTGGAGTAAAACCGCCGCCAAAAGGATTAGCACCTGCTGCTCCAAAATGATCGTAATTGGAACGTTTTTCTTTGTCTTTTAATACATCATAGGCTTCATTAATTTCTTTAAAACGAGCTTCTGCATTACTGAGTTTGCTGACATCAGGATGGTACTTACGTGCCAGACGTCGATACTGTTTCTTTATTTCAGCATCACTGGCATTATGTTTAACACCAAGGGTTTTATAATAATCAGTATTGGCCATAGTTATCCTAAAGAATACCAGTTTGTAATCGGGAAGAATGAAAGGTTTATGAGTACTTGTGACCGTTCTTTGGGTATAATATGGGGATTAATTTATAAAATAAAATGATATATCAATGTCTGCTGTGTTTAAAGCTTAAACTCGTGTTATGTATAAAAATCAAATATACTGTGCATCGGTACTTTATTTTAAACCCAAAGAACGGGCACAAGTGACTACAAACCATGATTGTCAGCAATGAGTGCTGTCGGTGAAAAAATGAGCGTTATAAAATTTATATTACTTTTTGTGCTTTCCCTGTTCATGACAAATATTTTGCTGGGATGTGCTGCCAGTTTCAGTCAGAAGCCGTCGGCTAAATCTGCAGAAAAGAACACTGCAAACAATCAGCCTCATCCTGCTGTCCATGAAAAAATTCGCAAAACAATTGTTCAACCTAATCAGGAATTATCAAAAGAGTTATTATATGAACTGCTGTTAGCTGAATTTGCATTACAACGAAGTAATTATCAGCTGGCATATGATAAATACTATAATGCTGCTAAAAAAACCGGAGACAGTCGTTTAGCCAAAAAAGCTACCCGGGTTTCATTGTTTGCAAAAAATGAGGCACAAACATTCAAGGCCGTTAAACTCTGGTCAGAGTTAGAGCCGGATAACATTGATGTGCAGCAAATTCTGGCTTCTACCCTGATCAAAAAAAGACAGGATGAAAAAGCAATTATTTATTTACACAAGATAATTAGCCTAAGCTCTGATTTTGAGGATGGTATTTCACGGGTGATTAATATTCTTGATACGATAAAAGAACAAGACCGTGTTATCAGAATTTTCACGCAGATCAGTGAACCTCATAAAGAAAAAATAGTCATTAAACTCTACTGGGCAAAAATATCGTTGAAATATGGTGATTTTAAAAATACTGAAAAATATTTACATGAGATACTGGCAGCTAAGCCCGATTATTTAAAAGCCTTGATTGTTCAGGTTGAATTACTGAAAAAACAGAAAAAAAATCATCAGGCAATACAGGCTTTAGAAAAAATAATACAAAATTACCCGGAAAATAAGGTGTTAAGACTGGAGCTCATTCGTTTGCTGGTTGAGAACAAGTCTTATAAAAAAGGATTTGAGCAAGTACAGATTTTAGCTGATAGTGAACTTGCTCCTGAGGTTCTCTTTACCATTAGCCTGTTGTCTATTGAAATGGATCAATTAGATGCAGCAAAACAATATCTTGAGCGTCTATACACCTATAAACTTTATGCTAATGAGGCGGCTTATTTTATTGCACAACTTGAAGCAGAAAGAAAGGATTATGCACAGGCAGAGCAGTGGTTTAAAAAGGTAAAACATGGTAAATATACTTTTGAAGCTTATCTCGGTCTTGTGGTTGCGTATTCTCAACAACAAAAATTTGAACAGGCCTTTAAATTACTAGAGCACTCAAATACCAATAGTAATAAGCAAAGTATTGATGTTTTACAAATTAAAGCCGAAGTTTATTCTCAGGCAAAAAAATATAAAAAAGCCTATGAAATATATACAGAGGCTTTGGATCTTGCACCAGATAATAGTGATCTGCGTTATGGCCGTGCCATGCTGGCAGAAAAGTTTGATCGTATTGATTTATTAGAACAGGATTTGCTGATTATCATTAAAGCAAATCCTCAGGATAATCAGGCCTTAAATGCTTTAGGTTATACCTTGACCGAAAAAACTAATCGCTATCAGGAAGCTTATCAATATATTGAACAAGCCTTAGAAATCAATCCTGAAGATGTTGCCACATTGGATAGTATGGGGTGGATATTACATAAGTTGGGTAAGAACAAAGAAGCTGTAAAATATCTCCGCAAAGCTTATGATAAGGATCCTGATCCTGAGATAGCGGCTCATCTTGGTGAAGTGTTATGGAGTCTTGGACAAACCAATGAAGCAAAATCTATCTGGTTGCAGGCACTAAAAAAAGATCCTGAACATCAGGTGTTATTAAGCACAACAACACGCTATCTAAAGTAAAAAATGAAATTATTTCTGATAATACTCAGCATCATACTTTCCGGCTGTAGTTTTATACGAACTGATACAAATTCAGATGTGACTACTCCTCATTTACTTCATGACTTTCCTCAGCAATGGACTACTAATGGACGCATTAGTATTCTCAATGGTAAAGAAAACTGGTATGCCAAATTTATCTGGTTACAGAAAAATGAAGATTTTGAGCTGCGCTTTATGGGGCCTCTGGGAGAAACAGAATTACAATTAACCCGTAAGGATCAAAAAACATATCTGAAAACACCGTCCTATGAACGCAGCAGCCATAATCTGGAACAATTATTATTACAGGAAACTGGCTGGAAACTGCCGCTTATTTCTCTTCGTTACTGGTCTTATGGTGTGCCCAATCCGAAAGTATCAAATAAAACTTTGTATGACAAACAGGGCAATATTACTGACCTTTATCAGGATGGCTGGCATATTCAGTACCCTAAAAGGATGCAAATTGGGAAATATTTATTACCAAAAAAAATAGTGCTTACGGAGCAGGATATAAAAATTAAAATTATTATCAGTCAATGGGTTCTGGCTGATGGCTCTTAGTCAACCTAAAACTGACCGTTCCCCAAAAGTCTGGTTAGCCCCAGCAAAGATAAACCTTTTTTTACATATTACCGGTCAACGTGAAAATGGTTATCATGAACTTCAAACGGTTTTTCAATTTTTAGACTTTTCTGATGAGTTGAGTTACAAAATCCTTGATAATAATGAAATTATCCACGTAAATCCCTTACCGGGCGTCAAGCCTGAAGATGATTTAATAGTTAAAGCTGCTCACTTGTTACAGCAGCATACAAATTGCCAGCAAGGTGCACAAATTGCTATCAAAAAGAATCTTCCCATGGGAGGAGGCTTAGGCGGTGGAAGCAGTGATGCAGCAACCACCCTGGTTGCATTGAATCAACTCTGGCAGTTAAATATAGAATTACCTGAATTAGCAAAACTAGGTCTGAAACTTGGTGCTGATGTGCCAATTTTTATACAGGGGGTTGCGGCATGGGCTGAAGGCGTCGGAGAAGATCTCAGTCCCATACTATTGGATGAGTCTTATTTTATGGTTCTGATCCCGAGGGTTTCTGTCTCAACTGCGGATATTTTTGCTTCTCCTGTACTGAAAAGAGATTGTATTCCCATTAGCATAGAACAGTTTTTATCTGGCACTGGGAATAATGTTTGTGAATCTGTTGTACGTGAACATTATCCTGAAGTTGATCTGGCGATACAATGGCTGGGACAATTTTCACAGGCCAGAATGACAGGCACTGGTGCCTGTGTGTTTGCCCCCTTTGCAACACAGGCGGAAGCACAACAAATATTAAGCAGGAAACCGGAACAGTTTGATGGATTCATAGCCAAAGGGCTTAATATTTCACCATTGTATCGACTATAAAATGAAAAAAATAAAAAGTATTCAAGCATAAAATAAAAAAGTTTAAATAAATTACCTTTTGGGTGTGACAATCAGATTATTTCAGCGTATAATCCATCCACCTTTTTGGCGATGCATCAAATTTATGATTGCTAGCTATTAAGCTTTGACAAACTTTTTATTTTGATTTCGGTATAAAGACTGAAGAAAACATTGAGAGTTTGGATTAATTGTTCAGTTATTGTTGGGCCGTCGCCAAGCGGTAAGGCACCAGGTTTTGATCCTGGCATGCGCAGGTTCGAATCCTGCCGGCCCAGCCACTTCTTTTAGAGTCTTCAACTTTGAAATAAGAGTCTTCAACTTTGAGATAAGAGTCTTCAACTTTGAGATAAGAGTCTCAATGTAACAACAAATTTCTGAACTAATCTCGTCGAATGAATAGAATTTAATTTTTTCCATCTGGGGAACACAAAGTGTCCGATTCAGATATGATGGTTTTTTCGGGGAATGCTAACCCGAAACTTGCGCTGGATATTTGTAAACATCTTAACATGCCTTTAGGTAAGGCGTCAGTCGATAAATTCAGTGATAGTGAAATTATGGTTGAGTTAATGGAGAATGTACGTGGTAAAGACGTATTTATTGTCCAACCTACCAGCCAGCCTGCCAATGATCACCTTATGGAAATAATGGTAATGGCTGATGCAATTCGTCGTTCTTCAGCAAGACGAATTACTGCAGTAGTCCCTTATTTTGGTTATGCTCGTCAGGATAGACGGCCACGCTCTGCGCGTGTTGCGATTACAGCAAAAGTCGTTGCTAATATGTTTACCGGTGTTGGTATCAATCGTATGATGACTGTTGACCTTCACTCTGATCAAATACAGGGTTTTTTTGATATTCCTGTTGATAATGTTTATGCATCCCCCATTTTACTGGGTGATATCTGGCGTCAAACTTATCCGGATCAAATGGTTGTCTCCCCCGATGTTGGTGGCGTTGTTAGAGCAAGAGCTCTGGCAAAACGGTTGGATGATGCTGATTTGGCTATTATTGATAAACGCCGGCCTAAGGCAAATGTTGCAAAAGTAATGAATATTATTGGTGATGTCGAGGGTCGTTCCTGTATTCTGATTGATGATCTGGTGGATACAGCCGGTACCTTATGTAAAGCGGCAGATGCTTTAAAAGAACGAGGTGCTACCAAAGTGATGGCTTATATCACCCACCCTGTGTTATCTGGTTCTGCAATAGATAATATCAATCAATCAGAACTGGATCATCTGGTTGTGACTGACACAATACCTTTGAGTAAAGAAGCACAGCAATGTTCTAAAATTCGTCAATTGAGTAGTGCTATTATATTAGGTGAAACCATGATGAGAATTAATCAGGAAGAATCGGTTAGTTCACTTTATATGGATTAAAAACTCCCTGCATCTGCATTGAGTTTTGTATTCATAGGGGAAAAACCCCATATCGCTCTGTCCTTGGTCGCGAAGGCAGAATTTTTAACTATTTTGGAGATATACAACAATGAGTTCTAATTTTACTCTTGCTGCTGAACTACGTACTGATACAGGGAAAGGTGCGAGCCGCCGCCTGCGTTATGCTGATAGTGTGCCAGCAATTATTTACGGTTCTGATAAAGAACCAACTATGCTGACTATCAAACATAAAGATATTATGTATGCCAGTGATGATGAGGCGTTTTTCTCTCATATTCTAAACCTGGAATATGATGGTAAAGTCGAACAGGTCATTATTAAGGACATGCAGCGTCATCCTGCTAAAATGCAGATTATGCATGCAGATTTTCTACGTATTGATACAAGTCATGCGATACATCTCAATGTACCATTACATTTTATCAATGAAGATATCTGTGTTGGTGTGAAAGCCGGTGCTCTTATTTCTCACATGATGACGGAAGTAGAAGTCAGTTGTTTGCCTGCTGACTTACCAGAATTTATTGAAGTGGATATGGCTGAGATAGATAATGGTGAGTCTGTACACTTGACTGACATCGTGCTTCCAGAAGGTGTTTCAAGCACTATCCTGATGCAGGGTGAAGGACACGATCAGGCGATTGCAGCACTTCACATGCCTCGTGGTGAAACGCTGGACGAAGAAGAAGCAGATGCGGAAGCAGATGCGGAAGCAGATGCAGGTGATGAAGCTGCTTCAGAGTAGTAAGTTGACAAATACATCAACACATAAAAATATGAGAGTTCATAAATTTATGTGTTGGTGACCTATATTTGTTTACCAGTAATATTAATAAAATTATAGTCAAATTTAATAATACTTTTCCAAGTTGTTGTCATAAAATGCCTGATAAAAATATTCAAATCATTGCGGGATTGGGTAATCCGGGTAATGAATATGAAAAAACACGTCACAATGCAGGTTTCTGGTTTATTGATCATCTTATTTCCCGATATAACATTTCTCTGAAAAATGAATCAAAATTTTTTGGTGCAGTGGGTAAACTCAATATTGCTTCCCAATCTATCTGGATTATAAAACCGACCACATTTATGAATAAGAGCGGGCAGGCAATTGCTCGATTGGCTCAGTTTTATAAAATCTTACCTGAGCAAATTCTCGTGGTACATGATGAACTGGATTTATCCCCGGGTGTTGTAAAATTAAAAAAAAGTGGTGGTCATGGTGGTCATAACGGCTTGCGTGATAGTATTGCACAATTAGCCAGTAAAGATTTTTATCGTTTACGTTTTGGGATTGGGCATCCGGGCAATAAAGAACAAGTCGTTGGTTTTGTGCTTGGTAAAACCCCGCAAAGTGAAAAAATACTCATTGAGTCTGCTATTGATAAATCAATAGATTCAATAGAATTGATTGTGCAGGGTGATATGCAAAAAGCAATGAATCAATTACATTCTAAATAAAGAGCCCTCAGCCAATAAATTTATTGGTATCGCTTTGCTAATATTTTTATAGCAAAGAAAGATAGCGATAAATTTTATGTTTAATAAAGAGCCCTCAGCCAATAAATTTATTGGTATCGCTTTGCTAATATTTTTATAGCAAAGAAAGATAGCGATAAATTTTATGTTTAATA
>JAHXIV010000017.1:0-1584 GCA_025655455.1 gamma proteobacterium symbiont of Taylorina sp. | reverse complement strand
AAAGTAGAGAGAAATCATGGGATTTAAATGTGGAATTGTTGGCTTGCCTAATGTTGGTAAATCAACCCTATTCAATGCTTTAACTAAAGCAGGTATTCAAGCAGAAAACTATCCATTTTGCACTATAGAACCAAATATTGGTGTTGTGCCAATGCCTGATCCAAGATTAGATGCTCTGGCAGAAATTGTGAAGCCGGAACGTGTTGTTCCAACATCAATGGAATTTGTTGATATAGCCGGTTTGGTTGAAGGTGCATCAAAAGGTGAAGGTCTGGGTAATAAATTTCTGGCCAATATTCGTGAAACAGAAGCCATTGCGCATGTGGTAAGGTGTTTTGAAAATGAGGATATTGTGCATGTGTCAGGGAAGATTGATCCTATTGATGATATTGAAATTATTAATACCGAGTTGACACTTGCCGATCTGGAAAGCGTAGAAAAAGCACACCATAAAGCGGCTAAGAATTCAAAAAGTGGTAACAAAGAAGCCATTACAAGAAAGACATTATTAGAAAAAATTATGGTTCATCTTGAAAAGGGTGAAACAGCAAGAACTCTAGGGCTTAATGAAGATGAGCGGCTGGAAATTCGTGATTTACAACTATTGACGCTTAAACCTACGGTATATGTGGCTAATGTAGATGAGGATGGTTTTGAAAATAATGCTTATCTGGATAAAGTTAAAGAATATGCAGAAAACGAAGGATCTGAAGTCGTCAGTGTCTGTGCTGCCATAGAATCTGAAATGGTTGAGTTAGATATCGATGAGTTACAGGAATTTCTGGAAGATCTGGGTTTAGAAGAGCCTGGCCTGAATCGGGTGATACGGGCAGGTTATCATTTGCTGAATCTACAAACCTATTTTACGGCTGGTGTAAAGGAAGTCAGAGCGTGGACAGTCTCAATTGGCGCGACGGCACCCAAAGCCGCTGCTGTTATCCATACTGATTTTGAACGGGGTTTTATCCGTGCTGAAGTCATTGCCTATGAGGACTTTATTGCTCATCAGGGTGAGGCAGGTGCGAAAGAAAAGGGTAAATTAAGAGTGGAAGGTAAAGACTACATCGTTCAGGATGGTGACGTCCTACACTTCAGGTTTAATGTTTAGGGATTCTTAAAAATTTATTTTTAGAATCCCTTATCCCGGTGGCTAGAAATGATTGACAAATTCTTTATTTTAAGTAAAATATGCGCCTCTCTTCATTGAAGTCTTTTTAATGGTAGATGAAGAGTTGATGGCTATGTAGCTCAGCTGGTTAGAGCACAGCATTCATAATGCTGGGGTCGGTGGTTCAAGTCCACTCATAGCTACCAAACACATATAAATTCAAAGGAAAGAATTTATACTTTTATTGATTTTTCTTAGAGTGAAACTTTTAGATAAAGATTAATAAAAAAATGAGAAAAGTGTTGACGCATTAGAAATAGTCCGTATAATACGCATCTCTTCAATGAAGCAGAGACATTAAGTAATGTTAAAGCAGAATTGAAATTGCTCTTTAAAAAAGAAATCGAACAATTTGTGTGAGTTCTTATCGGTCAACAAGAAATAAGAAGTCAGACGAAGTCAAAAACGAATCTACT
>JAHXIV010000013.1 GCA_025655455.1 gamma proteobacterium symbiont of Taylorina sp. | reverse complement strand
CTCGATGCTGTTATGTGGTTGCGTATTATCCTGGTTGCCTCTTCGGTACTGTTTCTTGTTGAACTGGAGAAAGCGATCATTCGATATTTAAAAAAATAGGTAACTATTAGAAGCTATCTAGCCAGATGTTCTGGCATACTTTTAAAAAAAGGGGTGTTCGGGAATGGTGTGACGTGCTTAGGAGTATGGTGTTATGTTTCAGGGGGCGCTTCAAGCACATCCATGTGCCGCTATGTGAAAACATCCGTGTTTTCACAATCCCCTGAAACATAACACTATATTCCAAATCACTCCTACATCATTCTCTCTCCTGGATGCGAAGAGCAAGAGCTGAAGAAAAAAGACAGAAAAACATATACTTGCTGATCATGAATATTTTTATTTCTAAGAATTTATCCCGTGAAATATATTGAACTTGAATAAACACTAACGTCCCTTAGTACTAATTGGCAGGTATTATCAATGTTGAAATCCAGTTCAATAAGCAGCCATTTTAAAATCGAGAAAACATCCAGTATTTAAGGCACTCAATCTGGTCGCTATTACCAATGAGGCGACGTTTGACTACCGGATAAAGAAATATGATTTACTCCATATCGGCCATTTTAAAATGCTGATGAATTTGGTGGTTTTGACCTATGGCAGTAATTGAAGGGTTGGTTCAGTTCTTGGTCTCACTTCCAGTTAACAGCCATTTTCAATTATTTTACCGTTTATTATAGTTGGTCATTGTTTAATCCCTCCGTCCCCTTAATTGCATTCAAATAAAAGCCAAATGATTAAGTTTATTTGCTCCTGATACCTATATCCTTATCATTGCCTATGCCAGGTAACCTTTGCTCCATAAGAATTGGTCAAGATTAAGGAACTTGATGTTACTAATGCACTTGGATAACTATCAGAACCTGATTTTATTGGATCTCTGGAATAATCTCTTTGAAATCCTCCATTTGAGGTTGTGTAAGTAAATAGAACTGTTTTTTCATTACCACTAGAACCATATATGTAGAAACCAGTACCATCAGCATTTAAAGTCATTAAAGTATCCCAATATTCAGCATTTGGTAAAATCCATTTACCTACTATTGAATTACTTGGAGTAGTAACAACCGTTTTCTCAACACAAGAATTTCCAGAAATTTCATGGGTACTGCTACAACTTACTACTTTACAGCTACTTGTGCTACTCCAAGTACCATCACTGGAACAGTACTGAATTTTACTTCCTGTTCCATTTGTTATTGAGCAGGATAAAGTTTTATCAGTAGTACACTCAGGAGTTGGTTCCTCTTCCTTTTCATCATCATCAGGCTCACAATTATATAGTCCCACTTGATGATAACCTGTATAACACTGAGTTATTTCACAATAACCACGACTTCCCCATTCTCCATTGTTTTGACAATCTCTTCTTTGAGTACCTTCGCCGCCAGTAACATAGCATTTATCTACCTCAAAATCTTCTGCATCACATTTGGTAGCAATACACAAATCATCCAAAAGTCTGTAACCAGAAAAGCACTCAACCGCTTCACAATTACTATAATTACCCCAAGTACCATCAGTTTGGCACTTTTGATATTGATTTCCATTTCCTGCTTTATCACCATTGGTACTATTGAAAATAGGACATACATGTATTTTTCTATTGTTCTTATAGCACTCAGGTACAGAGGGTGTTAAACCAACTGATTTCATTAATGGTGCAAGACCACCTAAATTTAAAACTTGATTATTAAAGCTAGAGCCTGTTATGTAAACATTACTACTGGATTTTTGAACACCAGACAAGTTTTGTTTATTTTGCTTTGTACTTCTTAAGTTATCATCCGAATATATACGATAATACCATCCATCAACGGTTTGACTCTTCTGACTTGTCGGTGGAAAGTATTCAGGATAATTAGCTTCAATCCAATTAAAGAATATATCTGCATCCCCATTCATGTCTTCATTATCAGTTCGATCGGCAAGCACATACATTAATTGAGCAATACCATCTTGTATTAGGATTACGTCATCAATTCCATCACCATTAACATCATTGGAATCATACCCATTTTCTTTAGGATTTTCGAAAGAAAGAGATGAATATGCTTTGGTTTGAACTTGTGTATGATTCGCATCTGCATATAATGACAGGCTTGTTTTATCTTCCAGTATAATAGATAACCACCCTTTATCCTCATAGACTTTAAATACGCCATCAATATCTTCAAGAACTTGGATTAATTTATTTTGTTGGTTGATAACTGGATATAAGTCAATCGCTACTTTTATTGACTTAACAGAAAACTCAAGTGTATTTATTTTTACATTGTTTAAATTTTCAACAGGATTTAGTAATATCTGAATCGAATTCTCATCAACACCTTGAGTTGTTTCGGGAATATTAGTTGGGTCAAACTGAAACTTCATAGAAGTTTTATAGGAAGACGGCATTGTAACCACTGTGTCTTTGACTTCCATTTCTAATTCATCCACCTCAAGCCCAGCATTTTTATATGCTAGTGCCAGTAAATATTTAAAAAAAGCCTCTTTTCCTGTAATTATTGATGCACCTGAAGAAGAGCTAGAGCTAGAACTATTACAAGTACCACCAAGTAAAACTGATAATAAACCGGAACAAGAAGTTGAATTAGTTGTACTTCCTGATGAACTAGACGATGAAGAACTACTTGAAGAACTTGATGTTGATGTTGATGTTGTGGTACTGTAACTGTTTACAGTTAATGAGCCACTGTCATGAGAAAGTGTAAATGCTTTATCTTCATCGAATGTCGTTTTATATCTCCACTGCTCTACAACAAATATTTCTGAGCTACTTAAGTAATCACAGAATGACCCACCTACATTTAAAGCCTCGCCATAATCAATGCCACTTTGAAGCACAGAAAACTGACCGCCTCCTGGGCAAAAGAAAAAGCTACTACTAATCGGTATTACTTTAATAAATAATCGGCGCTTACTATCAACAGTTTCACGCCAAAAAGTAAATGTTGCTTTATCTGAAAGCCAAGTAACTGTACTAGAATAACTTGGACTACCAACTGATGTTGGCATAGAGGATATGCTTGCTAGGGTACTTCTATTTTGACTATGCTGTTTAAGATTGTTACTGAAATTTGTTTGAATGAGTACTCTAATATTCTCATCTTCTGTTTGATAAGAATTAGCAAATGAATTACTCAATACTATATTTAGAATAAATACAGAACAGACTATAAATAAAAGGCTTAGTTTTTTACACTTCATATATTATCACTCATAAAAGTATCCATTAATTGGTTTTTTGTGAGTAAACAACATGTTAGCTCGGATAAAAAACATATATTAAGAATACAAAACCATAAAAAACCGATGTTAGCATGAATGGAAATTAAATAATACCCTAACTAAAATGAGGCTAAAGTGTCCGCTTATTCAAAATAAAAAGTAATATTAGATTTCTCTAAAAGACGGCTTGGGGTCGACTGCTGACAGATTTAAAAACCATTTCGCTACCTCATTTTTAGTGGTGGGAATGGCAGCTAACAGGAAATGGATACAAAAATAATTCTACCCTGAAATTAACACCATATTTCTAAGCACGTCACACCATTCCCGAACGCTCCCTTTTTTTGTCTCTTGAGCTTTTGTCCGTTATGGTTGTAAAGAAGACTATAAGTACGCAATAATGTGAAGAAGCAAAAAAACTGAGCAATTACAAAAAATAGTTTATTAAAAACTGAGGTCAATTTATGTTGAAATTACAACTGATAGTTCTATCTTTTATGGCTATTTTATTTGTATTTGATGCAAAAGGAGATCGCTATGTATCAACTAGCCAGACTCCGATGGATTTATTGAGACAATCAGTGATTCCCTTGAATTCTCTGGATGATAGTGAAGATATTATCCTGCATATCGGACAAAAACCACTGGTACTTATTGGGGATTCAACCCATGGTACTCATGAATTTTATCAGCAGCGTATTAATATAAGCAAACGTCTTATTCAGGAAAAGAATTTTAAGTTGGTAGTTTTGGAAGGGGACTGGCCTAATGTCTATACACTGAATCAATATATTCAATCACAAACATCGCTCTCAGCAAGGCAAGTTTTGCATAGCTCAAATCCTGATGCAGTCTGGTTATGGAATAATGTTGAAATGCTTAATTTTATTGTATGGCTGAAAAAGTATAATGAGAACTTACCAGCAGGTGAACAAAAAGTCAGTGTACATGGTATGGATATTTATAGTTTTAATCAGTCCAGAGAGCAACTGATTGATTATCTGCAGCTGTTTTCTTCTCAAGCTGCACAGCAGGCGTATCAACGCTATCAATGTTTTGCTCTGTTCAATAATAATCTACACCGCTATGGTAAGGCTGTCAGACGGGATCAGTCATTGAGTTGTGAAAAGGCAGTCATTGAACAATATCTGGATTTTTCTGACTGTCGTTATCCTTGTCCTGAACAATACAAGTCTATTGATGATGATGGATTCTTTTATGCTCAGCAAAATGCCCGGGTAATGAAAAATACAGAAAAGAGCTTTAGGCTGCAATATTGGTTTGATGATGATACTGTATCGTGGAATCAAAGGGATCGGCATATGATGGAATCTTTACTGGCCTCTGCTGATCATCTAAATAAACCCAAAACAATCATCTGGGCGCATAATTCTCATACTGGTGATGCACGTGCCACAGAAATGGCAGACCGGGCTCAATTGAACATAGGGCAGTTATTGCGACAGACATTTGGAGAACAAATGTTTTCTATTGGTATGCTGACTTATTCCGGAAAGGTCATGGCTGCTGATGACTGGAATCTTCCAGCTAAAATAAAAAGATTATTAGCTGCTCATCCTTATAGTAATGAAGCGCTTTTTCACCAGCTGGCGATACCGCATTTTGTGCTCTATCTTCATCAGTCAGCTGATTTATCACAATATCTTAATCAATCCAGATTACAGCGTCATGTTGGTGTTGTTTATCGACCAGATGATGAGATGGACTCACATTACAGCTATACTCATCTGGCTGACCAGTTTGATGCGATTATTTTTATCGATTCCAGTTCAGGGCTGGGCACTATATTTAAATAAACCTGAAAACCTTATATGGACTCCTCCACCTAAATAATAAGTTTACCTGTTAGGATTAATGTAAATCACTGACTAATGATGCATGTACATTATTGGGAATTAAACTGGACTCCCTGTACTCTGGATGATCAATGCCAGCTGTAATTGCTGCCCCTTGTTTTGCCGAAGAAACCATTTCATCACTTAATTCAAATCGAACAAAATGAACAGCTGATGTTTTTTCTTTTGTTTCTCTTTCCAAATCTTCATTGGTAACAGGATATACCCGGTCAAAATCTGCCACCTGAATATAGAGTACTTTTTCTACACCAATTAGTTTTGCCAGAGCTTCTTTACGCTGTTCAATATCTGAATATTCAATCATAAATGTGGCTTTCCAGTTACTGCCATCAGGAATCAGTGGATTGTATACATCCAGTTCTTCCTCAATACCATCCTGCTCAAAAATACGTTCAATTCTTAGCATCTCCTGAACCTGATATTGCATGGTTAGCTCATCTTCAAAATACAGGGCTGCATACTCGCCAATAGACACTCTGCGATTTTTTTTATGCTCTATCACTCTAGTTCGAAATTCAGGGCGAACTCTGGCATATTCTTCCAGACTATAAAGATTTGATGCTTTTAAATTTGTCATTTGTAATTTCTCCTGTTTTTAATATACAAGGTTTATATGCCATAAGCCGTTCTGAGCAGACTCATGGGATGTTGAGTATGACTGCCATCATCCAGCGCATGTTCAATATGATGCCCGGCCATGGGACAGTCACTACCATAATGGTCAGCCGCTACACGTTTGACCTGATTAACAACCGGTTTTACAATTTTCATGGCGGCATCATGATATTCTTTTTTTACTGCATAAGTTCCATCATGACCTGAACAACGTTCAATAGCCGTAATTTCAGTCTCTGGTATCAGAGATAATACTTCTTTGGTTTTAGAACCTACATTTTGAACCCGTTGATGGCAGGCTGCATGATAAGCTACCTTGCCCAATGGTTTCTTGAAATCCAGTTTTAAATGTCCTTTTTTGTGACGATGCATCAGATATTCAAACGGGTCAAAAATTGCTTCACTGACTTTTTTAACCGCTTCATCATCCGGGAATAACAAGGGCAGCTCCTGTTTAAACATCAGGGCACAGGAAGGTACAGGTGCAACAATATCCCAACCTTTATCAACCAGTTTAAGCAGTTCAGGGATATTTACATTCTTTGCTTGTTCGACGGCTTCCAAATCACCTAATTCCAGTTTGGGCATACCGCAGCATTGTTCTTTTGCAGCCAGGGTCACTGGAATATTATTATGTTCAAAAACAGCAACCAGATCTTCACCAATGGCAGGTTCATTACGATTACCATAGCAGGTGGCAAATAAAGCAACCTTGCCCTTTGTTGATCCTGCAGGCAGGCCTGTAGAAGTTTTATTGATCCGTGAAGCCAGCCGGTTGCGCAGAGTATTGGAATGAAATTCAGGTAATTTAGCATCCGCATGAACTTCCAGGACAGCTTCAAGGATTTTTCGTCCCGGTTTAATTTTATTGACTGTGTTGACAATAGCTGATATCACTGGGATTCCTGCCAGTTTACCCACTGTATCGGTACTGGTTAAAATTTTATCACGGATTTTGACATCCCCTTTTTTATATTTAACAGCTTTTGCTCTGAGCATTAAATGAGGAAAGTCCAGATTCCATTCATGTGGTGGTGTATAAGGACATTTAGTCATATAACAGAGATCACAAAGATAACAATGATTAACCACCTGCCAATAATTTTTTTTGTCTACACCATCAACTTCAAAAGTTTCTGATTCGTCAACCAAATCAAATAAGGTTGGGAAAGACTGACATAAACTGACACAACGACGACATCCATGGCAAAGATCAAACACTCGCTCCAATTCATCAAATAATGAATTTTCATTATAATATTCTATGTTTTTCCAGTTAATCGGATGACGTGTCGGGGCTTGTAGATTGCCTTCTCGTGTTGTGCTCATAATATTTACTTCCCTTGATATATACCCAAACAACCTGCATTTTCAAGTCGTTTGGGTATAGAATTATTAAATCAAAGCAGGCAAGCCCGGATAAACTCCTGAACCTGCCTGTCCATGAAGATTTACTCCATTTCGTTTAATGCTTTCTGATAACGATTAGCATGTGAACGTTCTGCTTTTGCTAAAGTTTCAAACCAGTCTGCAATTTCATCAAAACTTTCATCTCTTGCATCTTTAGCCATACCAGGATACATATCCGTATATTCGTGGGTCTCTCCTGCAACAGCTGTTTTTAAATTATCTGCTGTGGCACCGAACGGCATGCCGGTGGCAGGATCACCACATTGTTCAAGATATTCCAGATGTCCATGAGCATGACCGGTTTCACCCTCAGCAGTTGAGCGAAAAAGTGCTGCAACATCGTTATAGCCTTCAATGTCAGCTTTAGATGCAAAGTACAAATAACGTCTGTTAGCCTGAGATTCACCAGCAAATGCATCCTTTAGGTGTTGTTCTGTTTTACTACCTTTTAATTCCATGAGTTAATCCTCCAAAATAAGATTTAATTTTTGTTTTAACTTTTGTTTTAACTTTTGTTTTAACTTGGTTACCACAAGACAAATCATAGAAGAGTTTTCTGATAAAATATAATTAAAATAATCGATAATAGTGTTCTAAAAAACTGATGATTAAATTACTATCACGTTGTTGTACAGGATGTAAGCAATACAAGTTCTTTTATTAATAGACAAAATAGAATATTATGACGGCTCTTGGATAACAAAACCTTAAGTCCTTGATTTTTTTAGATTCAGGACAAAAAATTTATTTTTGGGTTAAAGACTCTTGAGTAACAAAAAATTGGCACAAATAATTTTAAGCCATTTTAATGTTACTAATAATAATTCGTGCCAATTTTTTTGGCTGTGGGCACTTCTAAGTAACTTAAATTTTTCCACCATCATTTAGTAGAAATTTAATGTTACTATAAATGATGGTGGCCAAGTTCAAGTTTGGCTAAAGGCTTCTAAGTAACTTCTATGATCTCATTAAAGCAAATCAAATATGCTTTGGCTGTAGCACAGACCCTGCATTTTAAGAAAGCAGCTGAGCTTTGTTCCGTCTCACAATCGGCCTTAAGTACAGCAATTACTGAAATGGAGAAACAATTAGGTTTTCAGGTTTTTGAGCGTGATAATAAAAAAGTACTTACAACATCCATTGGAGAACAGTTTCTGGAAAAAGCACATGAGATAAAACTCCAGATGAATGATTTATCTCAGCTTGGCCAGACATTAAAAACACCATTAAGCTGCGCAATGTCACTTGGTATTATTCCTACTATTGGTTCCTATTTATTACCACTGGTATTGCCCAATGTACGTCAGCAATATCCTGACTTTCAGTTAACTATTATTGAGGAGCAATCCCATGTGCTGGTTAATAAAGTGAGAACGGGTGAACTGGATACTGCAATTCTGGCATTACCCTATAATACTGAAGGTCTGCTTGCATTTGAGCTTTGTCAAGAAGACTTTTATTGGGTAACTCATTGTAATGATTCACTCGCAAAGAAAGTAGAAATTACTGCTGCTGAACTCGACCTGTCTCATTTGATGCTGCTGGAAGATGGACATTGTTTAAAAGATCATGCTCTGGCCATCTGTAAACTATCTTCCAGAGAAACTAATTCATCACTCGCATCTACCAGTTTGAATATGCTGGTGCAAATGGTTGCCGGGAATATGGGAACGACATTGGTGCCTGCAATGGCGCTGCAACAATTATTATCCGGGAATTCAGAATTGAAAGCTGTCCACTTAAATGAGCCAGGCCCACATAGAAAAATAGCTTTTATTACTCGACCCAACTACCCGGGAGTTAATAATATTGAGTTATTAATACAGCTATTTCGACAGGAATTAAAATGATGAATCAGTCAGTTTTTAGATAAGAATATTTTGGCTTTTTCTGTCTCAGGTTATATTTTACTAAATGAATTGTGATCTGTATGAATGAATCGAATGGCTTCCTGTGCATAATCAGTTAATCGGCTTAAAATTTTTGTTGAGAGTTGCTGGCTAAATTCCATGCTTTCCGGTTCAATACCCATGATGCTGATTTCAGGTATGATATAATCAGTTTTGCCAGCCAGATTGGTAATCTGAGCAATACTGCTTTCATGATTTTCAATGGTGAGTTTATTTTGAGTGTGGATTGAATTCAGAGAAAAAAATTGAAAATTACCGGCTATTAGTCCCATTTGTGCACAATCAATAATAAGAATTTTTTCTGTCTCTGCATTTAATAAAGGCAGTAATCCCCAGGCGTTGCCGGCAAAATCCAAAGCACAGAAATTATCTTCAAGATCATTTTCCTGAATGTATTCAATGATGACTGATCCAACACCATCATCACTACGCATCACATTGCCCATACCGATTATATAATTCATTGCCAGGTCAATGCCCTGTAGTCAATTAATGGTCGCTGATATTCTATTAGACAAACTTAACCTTTAAATAATGGGCAGAACAGGAGATGCAGGGATCATAGGCACGTACCAGCATTTCCAGTGCCAGTTCAATTTCTGCTTCAGTTTTGTTCTGCTCTAATAATTCGGGTAATAACTTTTCAAAGTCATACTGGATATTGGCATGATTCTGATTGGTCGGGATGACAAAATTTCCTCCGCTGCAGAGTCCATCTTCAGTATATTGATAGTCATGAAATAATATGCCTCTGGGGACTTCCACTGACGCAATACCCTGACCATATTTTTCCGGCTCAACTAATATTTCATGATGAATACCATGACTAATGATATCATCCAGTAATTCTAACGAAGTATAAACATCATTGACCAGTTCCACTACCTGTGCAATGGTATTCATATAGGGGTTCGTGCAAAGGGAACTCAAATTGAATTTTTCTGCAGCGAGTTTTGCCTGTGGTTTCAGCTGTGCATAATTATTATTTAGCCTTGCCAGAGCACCCACCATATAACTGTCTAATTTATTTTTACAATATTTGGCCGTTGACCATTGGCTGACATATTCATTGGTAATGGACAGGTAATCAGCTACGGGATAACGCTGTTTGTAACCGTCAGATAAAATAGACTGTATATGACCATCATATATTGCATAGTTATTATCATTAGATAAGGAGATATATTCAGTTGGGCGGTTAAAATCAGGAATTTGATCAGTAATTGATAGTATAGTTTCAACAGTTGCTGCTAAATCAGGTATCGCTGCTGTTAATTTCTGTTTTAATTCTTTTAATGCCTGTATATCCGGGAGTTTACTAAAACCACCCGGTACAACTGTTGTGGGATGTGTGGTTCGACCGGCAATGGCCGAACCCCATTCATGTGCCAGACGTTTTAAATTTAAGGCGCGTCTAATGATATCCGTATGAGTTTGAATTAAAGGAAAAACTGATTTTGCACCTAATAAATCAGGCGCGGCCAGAATATAAACATGCAGTACATTCGAATCAAAGTTTTCCGCATGTTTGAGTAATTGGCGTAATTTGGAAGTCTGTTCACTGACTATAATGCCTAAAGCGGCTTCAGTAGCTTTAACCGATGCCAGTGTATGACCAATAGAGCAGATACCGCAAATACGACTGGTGATACGTGCCACCTCAGAATAATGTCTGCCGCGTACCATCGCCTCAAAAAAACGCGGACTTTCCGGTACCTGCCATTGACATTTTTCAATTTTTCCATTGCTGACGTTAACAATAATATTACCATGACCTTCCACTCGGGTGAGATGCTTGATATCAATGTTAACATCAATTTTTGTGTTATTCATTAGTCTATCTCCGACTCCTTATTCGCATTATCACGTTCATTCGCATTAAAAAGTAAGGACTTACTTTCAGCTCTATGCAAACTCAATCCGCCTTTCTCATGTAATACTTTGGACAGTGCATACTGATTTGGATTATCAACAAAGCCCCGGCACCCTTCACAGGGAATACCATCAGCGGGGCAGGGTGCTCCACAGCCTGCACGTGTGACCATACCCATGCAATGATCACCAGCCAGGAATCGACAGATGGTTTCATTACGTTTGCACTCAACACAGACAGGATAATTAGGAATGACCGGTTCTTTGCCGTGCAGTAAATGACTGATAATATCTAAAAATTCATATCTATTCACTGGACAACCCGGTACCTGATAATCCACTTTTATAATAGATGAGATGGGTTTGGCATTATCAGAGTCCAGATGAGGCATCCCGGCATCCCTGTCATAAACAAAAGATTGATAATCGGCTTGATGGTTTTTTAAGGCATTGATTCCAGCAGTGCCTGCACACTGGCCATAGGAAATCACAACCTTTGCCCTGCATCGAATATCCAGCAGACGTTGACAATCTGCCTGGCGGGTATAGCTTCCTTCAATACAGGCAATATCAATGGGATCAGAGGTTTTCTCGCTCATGGCTTCACGAAATTCTACAATCTCTATATGCTGTAAAAGTTCCAGAAAATCTTTATCACCGTAATTGGTTAATTCAATCTGACAGCCTTCACAACTGGCAAAGTCAAAAAAGGCAACTTTAGCTTTATTATTTGCCATTTTAAAATGCCTCCTCAAGATTACTGATATCACTTAATGCAAAAACCGGCCCGTCAAGACAGGCGTATTTATTGTTGATCTGGCAATGACCACATTTTCCAATAGCACATTTCATACGACGCTCCAGATCAACAAAAATATGATTATGTGCAATACCAATTTTATCTAATTCATAAATCACAAATTTAAACATAATTGGTGGACCACAGATAATGACTCTGGTTTCAGCAGCAATGCTTGTTTTCTTAAATAATTCTGTAATTAGTCCTACCGGACCTTCCCAGTGTTCATCAGCCTTATCCACCGTTTCATAATATTCAACTTTGTCACTGCAACGCCATTGTTTTAAGTCTTCTAAAAATAATTGCTGAGAAGGATCGCGAGTTCCGTAAAAAAGAGTAAAGCTTTTAAATTCCTCACGTCGATCCATAATGTATTGGATCAGACTGCGTGTCGGGCAGACGCCGACACCTCCTGCAACCACCAGAATGGGGTAGCTTCTTAATTGTTCAAGTTTAAATCCATTGCCGTAAGGTCCTCGAATATAGAGTGAATCACCTTCTTTGAGTTGGTTGATTGCAGTGGATACTCGTCCAACTGTGCGTATCACAATATCAAAAGAATTTTCTCGTGTAGGAGAGCTGGCCAGACCAATCGGTATCTCACCATAACCAAATAAAGAGACTTCCAAAAACTGTCCTGGTTCAAAGATCATTTTGGAAGCATCAGCATTTCTTAAGGTAAAGTGTTTTTCAAGTTGACTGGTTTCCTTTATGTTTAAAATGACAGCTTCTCGAGGCAGGAAAATATTTTCAGCTTTTTTATTTTCAAAGGCTGTCATTAGCCGCTTCCTCCATGATCCGCTTAATAATATTGACGGGATCAGCAATATCAGCAGTACAGGCAATTGAACAACGCCCACAGCCAACACAGGCCTGTGTTCCCAGTTTATCATTGAGATAGACCATTTTTCGCATGATACGATGACGCATTCGTGCAGCAGTGGTTTTACGAAAATTTTCACTTTGTCCATCAGCAGATGAAATTTTAGCAAAGTCTTCCGTCATACAGGAATCCCAATAGCGTGTTCGTTGGCCGGATTGCTGATCAATATTCCAGCTGTCTTCGACATTAAAACAATAGCAGGTGGGGCAGGTGGTATTGCAGGAACCACAGGAAAAACAATCCTGAGCGAGCTCATCCCATAGTGCTGTATTGTTAAAACTACGACAAATAGTATTTGCCATCTCATCTTGTGAATAGTTTAATTGTTGTGGACATTTGTCTTTGATAGATTCATTGATACTTTTTGCCTGTTGAATCTGTAATTCAGTAGCGAGTAAAAATTGACCAAAAGAGAGTAGTTCGTGACCTTTTTCATTAAAAACTTCAAATAAATAGCCTTCTTCTTCAGCTTCATTCAAATCGGTTAGTTTAGTCAAAAAGGCATCGTGACCTCTGGCAGGAACATCATGGCTAATGGATCCCCAAAAAGCCCGTTTAGAAATAGTTTGAATATTGGAACAAACCAGTGTGGTGGCATTACGATAGGCGGTATAATTAATATCTTCATAATTTTCTGTAAATAGAAAATCGGTCTGATCAATGGCTTTAATATCGTAGGGATGAACACCCAGTAAAACCTGTTTTTTTGCATTGACCGTACCATGAAATTTGCCGTGGCTGAACTCAATAATTACTTGTCGGGGAGGAAAAAAGGCTTTTTTTGGCGGGAGGATAGTAATATCATAATCCAGTCGTAACTCATCATGATTTTTCAGAAACTCAAAAGAAAAGAAAGATTCAACTGATTCTGAACTAAGCACAGGTGCAATGACAGGCAGCTGCAGCAGCATATTATCAATAAAATTATTAAAGTCTGATTCTTTAATAAAGTAAGTATTCATAATATAGCCCCTTGAACATAATAAGTAACTATCAAGTATATACAAAACACCCAGTAAATCACGGTGCTGATAACTTTTTGTTTAATTAATCAGGCACTGCATGTTTTAATGAACTGAAGTCATTTTCCGGTGGGAATGGATACATGATCACGGCAACTGCTTTTTGTAATGCTTCTCTTTTTTTTCTATCGCTATGTTTGGCTGATATTCCTATCGGAGCAGAACCACGCCAGATTAACTGGTTGTTGTTGGTCGAAATAATATCAATGATTAAAGTACCACTGGAAAAACTATGACTGGTGTTTGCAATACCCTGACCCGTTCCATATTTATCATCCCATGCGAGTCCGAGGTTATAGTGAAAGAATTGGTTGAGACTGCCTACAGTCATGCTTTGAGAACCGGTATAATAGTAATTGACCCAAAAATCAGGTAAGACATTGCGCTGCTTGGTGATTTTTTTGGCTGCCATACTATTTTCAATGGCCAGTATTGCGCCGGAACTGCGTATAAAATTAAAATCCGGGTTGGCTTCCAGTGTGTTTGAAATAGGGCTAAAATTATATTGTTTCATCTGTTCAAAATTTTGGGCATAATCATATTCATGACGCCCGCCAATGAGTGAGCTGATCGAAGGTGCAGAGGAACAGGCACTGAGTATAATAGTGATGTTTAATGCAAAAAATATGAATTTAAATTTTGATAGAATAAACATAAAATTTCCTTTTTTACTGATCATTGTTAGTTTAACCTAAAACTTTGGGAATATCCTATGAAACCGATAATCCAATCAATTAATCCTGCTGATGGCTCAATAATAGAGGAATACCCTGATTGGGCAATGCACGAAATTACTCCGCTTATTGATGCCGTTGATTATGCTTTTCAGATTTGGCGGGAACTGAGCTTTTCAAATCGTGCCGCTTACTTTTTTCAGATGGCAAAATTACTGAGAGAGCGTAAAGCGGAGTATGCCCGACTGATGGCGACTGAAATGGGAAAACCGGTGAGTCAGGGGGCAATGGAAATAGAAAAATGTGCCTGGGTTTGTGAACATTATGCTCAGCAGACAGAATATTATCTGGCGGATAAACAGATAAAAACTGAAAATAGTGAAAGTTTTGTCAGCTTTCAGCCACTGGGGATTATTTTTATGATCATGCCCTGGAATTTTCCCTTCTGGCAGGTGATTCGCGGTGCTGCTGCCACAATTATGGCAGGTAATACAGTACTTTTAAAACATGCTTCCAATGTCTTTGGCTGTGCCCTGGCAATAGAACAATTATTTATTGATGCAGGCTTTCCTGAACATGTTTTTCGTGTCTTATTAACCGCTTCAGATACTTCTGCTGATATTATTGCTCACCCGAAAATACAGGCAGTGACTATCACTGGTAGTGAACGGGCAGGCCAGTCGGTAGCAATGGAGGCGGGAAGAAATTTAAAGAAAAGTGTATTGGAATTAGGTGGCAGTGATCCCTATATTATTCTTGCGGATGCAGATATTGATGCGGCAGTCTCCTGTTGTGGAATATCAAGAATGCTCAATGGTGGGCAGGTTTGTATTGCAGCAAAACGCTTTATTGTGGTTGAGTCTATTCAAGAGGAATTTGAAGAGAAAATCATCCGCTTTTTGCAGACTTATACAATGTCTGACCCCCTTGAAGCGACGGCAAATTTAGGACCCATGGCAAAAAGCCGTTTACGCGATGAATTACATCAGCAGGTGCTTGATTGTGTAGAGCAGGGTGCGGAGTTAAAACTGGGGGGTGAAATACCGGATAAACCGGGAGCCTGGTATCCGGCCACGCTTTTAAGTAACGTCAAAAGAGGCATGATCGCCTTTACAGAAGAACTATTTGGTCCTGTCTCCTGTATTATCCCTGCTAAAGATGAAGCCGAGGCCATTAGTTTAGCCAATGATACAGAATATGGACTGGGTGCTGCTATCTTTACCGAAGATAGTGAAAAAGGCCGGTATCTGGCACGTAATGTCATTAATGCCGGCACTTGTGTGGTGAATGATTTTGTTAAAAGTGATCCCAGATTACCCTTTGGCGGGACAAAAAAATCGGGTTATGGCAGGGAGATTGGTGAATATGGGATTCTTGAGTTTGTGAATATTAAGACAGTAGTAGTAAAGTAGGTGGATTGTTTCTTCTATAAAGCCAAAATCAAGGTCAAATTATGTCAGAAAAAATAAGTCATTGTAATATTCAACCCCATGACTACTCTAATGTTGAGATTGTGGATTTTACTGCTGATGTGCAGATAGATGATTATCAGGCTGCTATGCAGCGAGCCAATCAAATTGCTGAGGAAAAACTGGAGGATTATATGCTACTGTCCTGGTATGACCGGGATCGTGATTTTGAATCACCCCAGCATTCCAGTGAGTGTCATGAAAATTCAGCGATTCCGGGTTATGTGGATTATGGAATATATCATGGTGCCTGTCTAAAAATTGATTTTGAGAAGGGGAGATTTGTCTTTTTTTATGCCAGTTTTTGAATAAACATTCAAAATAGTGATGTGCTTCAAATTATTTACTTGATGCTATAGAAAAATTTGCTTTTTGAGTTCATAATGAGAGTCATCGACTAATAAAGTTGCCCACTGTCGTTGTGCAAAAATCTTCACCCGCAAATTAAGATGGTGGACAGGTTTATGTTTGATAAGAGTAACGAATTGCAAGATTGGAGGTTATTATGGGTATCGGTATTTATGCTTCAAATAATGTTAATAGCGCTCTGCATAGCAGTGAGAATAATCTTAAAACTACATTTCAGCAGCTGGCCTCCGGGAAACGTATTAATAGTGCCAAAGATGATGCGGCAGGCCTTGCAATAATTGAACGTTTTGCTGCTCAGATTATCGGCTCCTCCCAGGCTTACCGTAATGTGAATGATGGTGTCTCTATGGCACAAACTGCAGATAGTTTCACGGGACAGATTAATGATTTGATGCAGCGTGGACGTGAGCTGGCAATGCAAAGTTCTAACGGCACTATGAGTGACACGGATAGATCTGCACTGCAGGTTGAATTTTCCATGGTACAGGATGAAGTGAAACGTTTGACCGGTGCCGCAGAATTTAATGGTCAGAAGTTACTGAATCAGGATTCTGAAATGGAATTTCAGGTCGGTTCCAATGCGACCGCTGCCGATAAAGTCACAGTAAAAACTGCAGACTTACAGGGCAGCTTAAGTAATAACGGCTTTTTCTCTGCAGACTTGTCAACACAGGCAGGTTCTCAGGCTTTTCTTGCTGTTGCGGATGATTCTATGGCGCAGGTGAGTACTCAACGTGCTGAATATGGTGCGACAATGAACCGTTTTGAGAGTATCAGTCGAAACCTGCAAAACACTGAAGAGAATCTGTCAGCATCAAAAAGTCGTATTTTAGATACCGATTATGCCAGAACGATGAGTGAGCATACAAAAAACTTATTGCTTAACAATGCAGCAAGTGCGATGCATAGTCAGGCAACATTCTCGCAGCAACAGGTTATGAGTTTATTGGGTTCCCTTTAGGAGTTTATCTGACGAGTTAATGAATATAATATATGGAGCTATATTGTAGATGTCTTTAGAAAACCTGTTTCCGGATACTGAGAAGCTGATCAGATGTAATGTGATTAATCGATACAAGGAATTGTCAGTCCGCCTGATTGAACTCAGCAATTTTCGTCTCTGGGAACATCTAATGACTAACCGGCATGAATCGACCATTAAGGATGTTAAGTTATGCCTGTGGGTTAACAAGAAAACCTTTGAGGATAATGAAAGTGTCTACGCTCATGCTGATGATGTAGAACAGGTTAATCGTATTGTTGTTGAGTTGTATGATGACAAATACGGTTTTTCCAATATGATTACTCGTTTTGTAACAGCAACAGAGACTGAACAGATTATCAGTATTTTACGTTCACATATTTCTAAGGATCACTATACATCGGAAGATTGTGACATACAGGTTCATGAAGGGTTCAGTATTATTAAAGAACATCAAGTTAAAAATCGTCCGATGATTATTGGTCTTGATTTTTGATAGATATATCCAAACTAGCTGAATTCTCAAGTTGTATGGGTATCTGTACTAATTAGAACTTTTCTGCAGTTCAGAGATAGGTGATAAAAGATAACGATCCATAATATTCATATTTTCTATTCTCTCCTCTGTTAAATTATGGTGGACAATGCTGGTTGTGATCTCAGCATTATTGAGAAGAGGTAATAAATTAATGGCCTGCTCATCAATATCAATCTGAGCTTTACTTAAAATAACAAAATCATCCCCATGAACTCTAAAAATCAGGCTGTTAGGAAAATGATTATTGAGGCATAAGGCTACATCTTTGAGCAGTTCATCTCCTTTGTTCCAGCCATGTTTATGATTGTAGGCAGAGAATTTGTGCAGATAAACAATATTAATACAATCATATTCCCTGTCAAAGCTATTGCGTGTTAATACAATATCCAGATAGTTTCTATTGTAGGCCTGGGTAACGACATCTTTAAAGAAATAAGAAAAACGCTCTTTTTCCAGATCAGTTTGAGGAAGTTGGGAAATGTTATCTTCCAGCTGAATATCTTTTAAAGCATCTAATGCAATAACAACCACATCGGGATGAAACTGTTTGCCTTTCAGATCCCTTATTTCTTCTAGTGCTTCTGCTATTGATTTACGTCCTTTATAAATTCGATTAGTGGTCATTGCATCAAAAGCATCAGCAACAATCATAATACGTGATAGTGGTAGAATTTCATCCCCTTTCTTGCCATGAGGATAACCATGGCCATCGTGACGTTCGTGGTGTTCTCCGACAATATCAGCCAGTTCAGAAAACATGGGAATATTTTTCAAAAGATTATAGCTTTCTGATACATGCTCTTTAATTAACTTATATTCCAGAGAGTTGAGTTTGCCCGGATTAAGTAAAATAGAATCCGGTGTGGCCAGTTTACCCAGATCATGCAGCATACCGGCCTGATATATTTTTTTTACCTCGTCATCAGAATAGTTCATAGCCCGTGAAATAATCTGGCTGTACTCAGCCACCCTGATACTATGGCCTCCGGTATAAGCATCTCTGTCCTCAATCATATTGACAATAGAATAAAGGCTTTTCTTATAGTTATGAACTTTTTCGTCCTGTAATTGTTTATATTCTCTGGTTTTTTCTGCAACCAGTTGTTCCAGATTATTATTATATTCTTCGTTTTCCTTAAAGCGATTAATTTTGATAATGGTATTACTGAGGATCTGATTCACCTGAGAAAAATCAACTGGTTTGATAATATAACCGGTAATGCCCACCTTAATGGCATCGACAAAATATTCCGGGTTGGTATAAGCTGATGTGATAATAATATCCTGTTCTGCATTAATGGCTTTGATGGCCTTTGACATTTCTATACCATTGAGTTTAGGCATTTCAATATCAGTAATAATAATATCGTATTGATTATCCTGATAGAGCGATAAGCCTTCTTCGCCATTTTCTGCGATGTCCAGATGGGGGAAAATTTTACCCAGATAGCGACTTACTGAATCCCTTAGTGATGGTTCATCTTCAACATATAAAAGTTTGATGTTCTGTGCTGCCTGGCGCAGTTCTTTCAGCAGGCTCATAATTGAAATTTTGCTTCAATTTGCTGTAATAATTCAAACATCTGTTCAAATTCAACGGGCTTAAGTAAAAAAAGGTCATAGATCCCATTTATTTCTCTCTCTTCTATGGTAGCAGTCAGAATAGTAGAAAAAATTGTGTGTTTATTTGCATCACTAATCTCCAGGATCTTATTGAGCATAATATCGCCATACATTTTAGGCATTTTTATATCGCTAATGATTACATCAAAAGGATGGGATAGTGCAGAAGCTTTAAACAGGGACAAACCTTCCTCTCCATTGCGTGCTGATGCAACCGTATTAAAAAATTTTTTGAAAAAAATCTCACCCTGCTCTCTTAATGGTGCTTCATCCTCAACATAGAGTAGTTTTAGTGGTCTGACTTTTTCACGCAAGGCTTTTTTATCAATCATCTGTAGTTTCCTGTAAATCCGCTCTCTCAGGGAGAGGGTTATCTTTTTTCAGTTACTCATTGTTTTTTGGCAAAGCAATCTTAAAACAGGCTTTATCATGATCGTTATAGGCAATAATTATACCATTCATATGTTGTTCTATGATCATCTTTGACATATACAAACCCAGTCCGGTGCCATTCTTTTTACTTTTTGTACTAAAGTAGGGTTCAAAAATTTTAACTAGAATATCTTCATTAATACTAGCACCATTATTACAAATAGTGGTCTCAATCATAGTATCATTCTCTGTAATACAAATATCAATTTCTCTGTTTTCTTCAATAGACTCAACCATCGCTTCCTGAGCATTTTTCAGAATATTAAGAAAGACCTGCATAGTTTCCTGAATATACATTAATATAGGGGAATGAATACTATAATGACGGGTGATTTTAATATTATTATTTTCCAGTGCCTTGCCAATTATTTCAAAACTACTTTCTAACACAGTTTCAGGTTTTGACAGCTCTTTTTTCTTATCCGGGCGAAAAAAATTTCTAAAATCTTCAATAGTATTGGATAGATAACGGGATTGTTTAATCATTGCCTGAGCTTCGTTTTCCAAATCCTTATTATTGACCTGTTCAAATTCAATATCAGCAAGGATATTATTAGCTGTCATGGTAATCACAGATAAGGGCTGACGCCACTGGTGGGCAATCATGGAAATCATTTCACCCATGGCGGCATGACGGGATTGTGCCATGATTAATTGATCTTTTTCATGACTTTTTTGTACTTCTTCTGTAATTCTGTTTTCCAGGTTCTTGTTTAACTGATGAAGAGCCAGTGTTTTTTTCTCAATTTCTTCTGCCATGCTGTTAAAATTATCTGCGACCTGTTGAAATTCATCACGGGATTTTATTTTAACCCGAGAAGCAAAATTACCATCAGCTAAACTAGAGGAAACTGTACTGAGTTTTTCTATGGATTTTAAAAAAGGCTTTGAAAAAAAGAATACAATCACAATGACAAAAACCAGTAAAAACAGAAATAACTGAGCCATATCTTTAACAATTTTTGTTTCAATGTCAGTAAATTTTTCAGCAGGCAGTGCCATTAAGATTGAACCTGAAAATGAAGACTCGATAAATTTCATTTTTTTAGCTGCAATGAGATAGTTTCTCCCCATAAAGCGGATATTGCTGAATAAGTCGTGTTCCAGTATTCTCTGGTAAGTTAAAAAAGGCAGCGGCAGTTCACTGATATACTGCTTGTCCGCCCATTTTGTTGAACCCATAATTGCCGTATTACCCACTATGGCCAGATCAATATTGGTATTTTTTTTAATATTATCAAGAAATTCTTCCGTGATAAAATAGCCGACCAGTAGAATTCCCTGCAATTCTTCCTGCTGATCCAGAATTTCACCACGGGAATAAATAATAAAATTATCCAGTTCTCTGCTGATGGTAGTGATTTTCTTATTTGATTGATTTGCTGCGGGAACAATAATATTCTTTACAATATCCAGCGATGACAGAGAGTCACCTATTTCACGAATACTACCGCTTTGTGTAATCACACGACCTTTTTTATCTAATAGAATAATGGTATCAGCAGCTACTGATTGTCTTTCCAAATCCAGCATTTGTTTTATTTGATCGGGCTCTCCTGTTATTAGCAGCCTGGTAAGCCGACCTTCATTGATAATGTGGTGTACCCAGATTTGTGAGGTTTGTCCAACAAAATCTATAAAGTTTTCCGTCAGGTGTAGTGCTGAATTAAACTGATGTTTGGCCGTTGTTTTAATGCTCTTGTGTATGGCATTAATATTAATAAAATAACTTAGCACAAAACTTGCCAGCATCACTGTAACAAATGCAGCAATGAACTTAAAACGAATTTTTTTATAGAAAATAATTTTCATTTGTATGCTTTGTCATTGCAAATAATAATCACGATAAGCATCTTTTGCCCATTGTAAATCTTTGTCCTTATGACAGTTGCCATTCTGACAGGAATTAGGCATTTGATATTTCTCAGTTGCCTCGGGAGGAATAATTTTAAAAGCATGGCTCCTTAATGAGAAAGTTCCTCCGGTGGAAACAATTCTCGGCATATGACAATCAGCACATTGCACCTGTCCTGTTGGACAGGGTGTGTGTGGTTTGCCGCTTTCTATGGTTGAGCGGGATAAAGAGTTTGCATGACATTCTTTACACTTATGAGCGCCGACACTGTCTCTGAGATATTTTTTGTCAATGCTATGGGGTTCGTGGCAGGCAATACAGGTAATTCCTTCTTTTGCCTCATCCAGAGTGGGTTTGTTATCCTTATCAGCCATTCTATAATCGGTGGAATGACATTGCAGACAATTAGTTCCAGGATCACCACAATCTTCCCTGCGTTTTTCTTTAAGATTTTTGAGTGATTTAGCATGTTTGGAACGGGCAAAATCAGCATATTCCTGATGTCTATTTTTTGAAATACCATTACCCCACCAGAATTGCCCTTTTTTGTCCTGGCTTTGGGTCAGAGGTTTAAATGCAGTGTTAATTTCATTACCCGGAATATATTCCAGAGGGAAATTGAATTTTATGGTCATATGTTCATTATCAACTGACTGTGATCCGCGGCTATGACATTGTCCACAGACGGCAGATTTATAGGAAACAATAATATCTTTTTTAGCCTCATTATCTGCATGCCTGTTATCGTCTGCATGACAGATGATACACTGAGCAGCAGTTTCAATTGTTTGATTCTGCACATGCAGATTAGCTGGTCCATGGCAGGCTTCACAGCCAATACCAAATTCTGAAAATTCATAGGTTTGTGGATTAAATCCTGTGGTATGGCAGCCATTACATTTAACTGATAAAGGGGTTTCTTTCCAGTTGTTGACTTTATAGGGTACCCATTGCTGTGTCAAAACCAGCCATTTTGCGGTAAAGGGGTAATACTCACCATCGATCATGTGTGCATAGACCTGTTCCCACTTACTGCCAATAACAAAATCAATGTCTTCTTTGCGGAATGTCACGAGGGGATTATTACTGTCAAAATCACCCAGAATTTCCTCTGGATTTTCAACGGGTTTAAACATTTTAGGATGCAGGGAGTCATGCCAGGCAGAGTGTTGAGTCTGGTGACAATCCTTACATTTCTCTGAACCGACATAAAGTCCGGGATCCTGATTAAGAGTGTCTTTATGTAAATACAGAGCAGTTGTAATTATTATAAGGACTATAACAATTATCAATTTGTAAAAGTTGCCCATTAGATTTTCTCATTTAAAATTAGCTGATGGCTCCTATCGGTAGTTTTATGCTAAACTGAGCACCATCATCTGTATTATTTATTTCGAGTTTTCCATCTAAGTGTTCTTCAATAATTGTTTTAGACATATAAAGTCCCAGACCTGTGCCTGATTGTTTACCCTTAGTTGAAAAATAAGGTTCAAAAATTTTATTCTGAATTTTTGCTGTAATACCGCCGGCATTATCAGTGACATGAATCAATAAATAATAACTATCTTGTTCTTTTTTTTCAAAAATATCAATAAGAATTTTACGTCTATTACTCTGATGTTCGGTCAGTGCTTCTTTGGCATTTTTTATAAGATTAATAAAAACCTGTAATAATTCTCTGCTGTAAATCAATAAAGAACGAACACTCTGATAATTTTTTATCACCTCAATATTATTGTTTTCCAGAGATTTACCCACAATAGAAAAACATTCTTCCATAACATCTTTGGGTATAGCCTGTTCTTTCTTTTTTCCAGGTCTGAAAAAATTTCTGAAATCATCAATGGTTTTTGATAAATGCTGAGTCTGCTCAATAATCATTTTGGCATCTCTGGAAAAAGCTTCCGGTTCAATTTCATCAAACTCAATATCAGCCAGCATATTATTGGCTTCCATAGCAATCACACTAATAGGTTGACGCCATTGGTGGGCGATCATGGAAATCATTTCACCCATTGCAGCATGACGTGATTGTGTCATAATGAGTTCATCCTGTGCTTTGATTTTTTCAATGGCTGTTTGTTGTTCTTGCTCCTGCTGTT
Organism: gamma proteobacterium symbiont of Taylorina sp.; assembly: GCA_025655455.1. GTDB lineage: Bacteria > Pseudomonadota > Gammaproteobacteria > GRL18 > GRL18 > GRL18. The sequence continues at coordinate 221,555 of JAHXIV010000013.1, read as the reverse complement.
TACGCAAGTTGATATCTTCTTCGACGGCAATATAATGACATGTTGCAGCGGAATTATCCTGAACCGGAGCAATATGAACATATACCCAGAATAATTCACCACTCTTTTTTTTGTTTTGCAGTTCACCCTGCCATAACTTTCCGTTAGAAATGGATTGCCAGATATCTTGATAGACTTGTATTGGAGTGACACCTGATTTGAGTATGCGTGGATTTTCCCCCATTACCTCTGTCAGCATATACCCCGTGACTTGTTCAAAAGCCCTGTTAACATATTCTATATTCCCCTCAGCATCAGTAATAATAACTGATACCGGACTCTGATTCATGGCTTTGGATAGTATACTTAGTTTATCCTCTGCTTGTTTACGTTCTTCAATTTCCCGATAGAGATGATGGTTAATACGGGAATATTTCAGAATAATAAAAATTAATATAAAGAACAGGATAATTGTTAATACAGTTATCTCCTGCCAGTATTGTTTAAGAATTGTTTGTAAGGTAACTTTGTTTTGTTTGAAAGGACCTAATTCCGTCTCACGAAAAAGATCACTGACTGAACTATAATGACCGGGAATTGTCCAACCGTGTAGTTTGCCTTCTTTAGCCGCTCTGTCATCAGGATTTATTGTCATTAAAATATGCAATACCTGCTTGGCCAGTTCGGTAGAAGTACCGCTTACCACCGCAAAGGGCCATTCAGGGTAAAGCCGGGTGCTGAGTAAATATGGATAGCCGGACTCCTGTCTTTGATTAACAATTTTTATTTGTTTTAACTGCAGAATATTTTTTGCCAGCAATGATTCAATCAGATCTGATCGTATAAAACCTGCATCCCCCTGTCCTGATAGAATGGCCTTGACTACTTTGATATGATTCTTTAATTCTGTAATCTGAGCTTCATTACGCAAGTCAACACCCTGAGCCATGGCTTCTCTTAAGTGAACCTGCCATCCCCCCAGACTGGATTGAGAGGGAATCAGAATTGTTTTACCGACCAGATCAGCATAAGTATTAATATTGATTTTTTCAGGAAGGCAAATCACTGTACCACCAAATAGATCGAGTATCCCCTGTGGTCCTGACATACGACGGGTTGCCATGCGTGATACATGTCCTCCCAGTTCCAGTTCAGTATAATGACCGGGATTAGTGATCACAAAATCCACCTGTCGATTGATGACTGCCTGTGTCAATTCATCCTGTTTATAAGTCAGGGGGACTATTTCAAATCTCAGGGGAGATAAACGTTGTGATAATAGATCGGCATGGGCAGTCCATCGTTTGACTGCAGATTCTTTACCTTTGTATGCCAGTACACCAATTTTATAGGTTTTCTGAATTGTGTCGTCAGCAGCTATGACTATAGATGGAAATAAGCAGTAGCATAAAAACAGCAGGGAGAGAAGATGGCTTGATCCGGGATGGTTAATCTTTTTGAATTTTATTATCAACATTATTAATGCCCGTCTACGGGTAATTGTATGGTAAATTGTGCACCATCATTAATATTATGCACAGCAATTTTTCCATTCATATGTTTTTCAATAATCAGTTTTGACATATATAAGCCCAGTCCTGTACCGGACTGAACCCCCTTGGTTGAAAAATAAGGTTCAAATATCTTATGCTGCAGCTCTTCTTTGACACCACCGGCATTATCTGTAATAGAAATCTGCAGATATTGATTTTTTTCAAGTTTTTTCTCAAAGATTTCAACACTGAGCTGACGATCAGTTTCTTTCTTCTCAACTAAAACATCTTTAGCGTTTTTCACTATATTAACTAAAACCTGTAATAATTCCCTGCTGTAGATTAATAAAAGCCGATCATTTTGATAATTTTTGAGTATTTCAATATTATTGTTTTCCAGACTCTTACCGATAATGGTGAAACATTCTTCCATCACATCCTGTGCAAGACACTCCTCTTTGTTCTTTCCGGGCCTGAAAAACTCTCTAAAGTCATCAATGGTTTTTGAAAGATGCTGAGTCTGATGCAGTATATCGTTCATCTCTTTATTAAGTGTGTGAGCCTGCAGTTCATCGAACTCAAGATCAGCCAGAATATTATTGGCTTGCATCGCAATTACACTGAGCGGCTGCCGCCACTGATGAGCAATCATGGAGATCATTTCTCCCATGGCTGCATGGCGTGACTGCACCATAATTAGCTTATCCTGAGCCTTGATTTGTTCATGGGCTTTTTTATTTTCTTCAATTTCATCCAGTAATGCAGTATAGGCAGTCGTTAAACGGGCATCAATCTGACTCAGATAACGATTAAAAATAAAAAACAGGGTGAGACTTAAAATACTGATAATAATAATCAGTTCTGAATAGAGCTGATTGAGGGCTTGAACATCCCTGGTATTATTTTGGAGAGAAATAATATGTCCGATATTATGCCCGCCTTCATCCAGTAGAATAAAATTACCGGCACTATAGTATTCCCCGTTCAGTACAATCTGATTAACGATTTGCTGCTTCTGTGTATTACTGAGCTGCTGGCTGAGTTCATTTAATTCATGGCTATTGGAGATATCGAGAAAATCTTCCCCATAGATAATAGTATGTCCCGATAATTCAGCAAAATTAATACTATGTTGATGTACTTTATTATCAATATGATCCTGCTGCATCTTCTCTTTTTCAATAATGGTCAATAAAGAAATATTTTCCGTATTTTCAATGCTGTCAAGCAGCAGAGAAATATCTAACTTAATTTCAATATAGACAGGGGGCAGAGATTCTGAGTTGATTATTCTTGAAGTAACGAGTCTTAATTTTGACTGTTCTTCAGCAGTATCATGGCTGAGTTGTATTCCATAACTTAATTCATTGGTATTAATAGCTCTGGTTTGAACAAAACCATCGGCTTTAGCTTGTTTAAGAGAAGAGTCATCAGGCTGATGAATAGTGTCATAATATCCGCCAATAAATTCGTCATCTGAATTGTTAATACGCAATAGATACTTTTGCTTATCAGAAAAATAATTGATTTCTGTAACAAGGAACATATCTTCAAGAATTGAAAAAAACTTTTGACTGCAGAAAAGTAATTTATTTTTACGCTCTGATATATTTTCCTGAGACAGTGCTGTTTGAATACACTGACTTTGTTCAATCACATAGATCTGGCTGGAGAGCAGGTGAGCAGTATCATCTATTTTACGTAAAAAACTTTGTTCGATATTGTTTAGAATTTCCAGTGATTTGGTTTTTTGATTGTCTGTTTCTATAAAATAAACGGCCATGAAAAATAACACCACAATAATAATATAAAAACTCCCGAGCGGCAGAAGAATTGAGTGTTTAATGGATGTGATAGAGTTTTTTTTCAATGATAAATTCTTTGTTATATTCAACAGGGGGCGGAGTCAAATGGTGCTTGTGCCATTTGACTCTGACCCCGAATAGACTAAATATAGATGAATAATCAGCAACTTTCAAATTTTCTTTTTTCTGGCCCTGGGGTGAGCCTTGTCATAGACTTCAGCCAGATGTTGGAAATCCAGATGAGTATAGATCTGTGTGGTTGAAATATCGGCATGTCCCAGTAATTCCTGTACTGCCCTGAGATCACCACTGGATTCCAGCAGATGACTGGCGAAGGAATGGCGTAACATGTGGGGATGCAGATGAATGGGCAGGCCATGTTCGATAGCCATTTTTTCCAGACGCTGCTGTACACCACGCTGTGAGATGCGGGTGCCAAAACGCGAGACAAACAGAGCCTGTTCGTCAGATTTGGCCAGGTTAGCTCTGACTTTTATCCATTGCCTTAAAGCCTCAATTGCTTTTCTGCCGATAGGGAGTTCACGTTCTTTATTACCCTTACCCAGCACTCTTAATTGTTTATCCTGAAATTTAATATCAATACAATCCACCCCGGTCAGTTCAGATAAGCGCAAGCCTGATGAGTAGATCAGCTCAAACATTGCCCTGTCTCTGACGTGTAATGTATCATTATCAGTGTTCTGTAATAAATGCTCAATTTGTTCTATATCCGGTGCTTTGGGCAGCTTACGCCCGGTTTTTGGGGCTTTAAGGCCTTTCAGTGGATTGTTTGTTACCAGTTGTTCTTTGATCAGGAATTCATATAAGCGGCGCAGTGAGGAGAGTTGTCGTTGAATTGTTTTTCCGGAGCAGTTTTTACGATGCTGTCTGGCGATATAGGCACGATATTGGTGGCTATTAATACCAAACCAGCAATCAATCTCCAGTTCAGCAAAGTATTCTGCAGCCTGAGTCAGATCGCGTTGATAAGCACTCAGTGTATGAGGTGAAAGTTGACGTTCAACTTTAAGATAATGAATAAATTTTTCAATGGTTTTTTTCATTATTACAAATATCTAATAGGTTTAAAAAATCTTACACTAATATCCGATCTATGTCATTGTTAAATTTGTACTAAAGTAGTAGACTTTTCGAAATAGTCCAAAATATTAAGCATAACCGGGGTCACATATACTCATAATTCTTCAAGAGTCTTCAGCCAACATCATTTGTAGTAACATAAAATTTCTATAAATGATGGAGGACACATTTTTGTTACTTAGAAGTGCCCGCAGCCAAATAAATTGGCACGAATTATTTTTAGTAACATTAAAATGGCTTAAAATTATTTGTGCCAATTTTTTGTTACTCAAGAGGTATCATGTTGTAGGATGCACTGAGTGCAACGAACTGCATCAATGCGTGTAACTGGTCAAAAAATGAATGAATCAATTACCTTCAAGCAAAAAAAATTAAAACAGCACTATCTTTCTATTTTGCTGATTTTAATGGCTGTGATTACTATTTCTCTGGCATCGGGGATTTACCATGAGATTGAACATCATAAAAGCGCAGCTTTAGAACATGCCAAAAATTCATTTATTAAAGATCTGATGTTCAGAAAGTGGATTGCCAGTCATGGCGGTGTTTATGTGACACCCACCAAAAGAACTCCTCCGAATCCTTATCTTGCCCATATCAAAGACCGTGATCTGGTGACGACCAGCGGTAAAAAACTGACCTTGATGAATCCTGCCTATGCCCTGCGGCAATTGATGGACTATGAAGGAATGTATGGTGCAAAAGGGCATATTACCAGTTTAAAATTACTCAATCCGAACAATAAGCCCAGTGACTGGGAAATCAAAGCTTTAAAATTATTTGATCAGGGTCAGCAGACAGAGCTGCATGAGTTTGTTGCCAAAGAGGGACAAGACTATATCTATTATATGAAAGCACTGGTGGTTAAAAAAACCTGCTTAAAATGCCATGCTCATCAGGGCTATAAAGTCGGTGATATCCGTGGTGGTGTTTCTGTCACGATTCCCATGAAAAAATATAATAATGATACCTCTAGTGCGGTTTATAAACTGATAGCTGTGTATCTGGTTTTTTATATTATTGTTATTATCGGTTTATTTTATACCTATAGCAATGCAAAAAAATCATTGCTCGAACAGCACAGACTGGAACAGGAAAATCACAGAAAAGATGAAATCATGCTGGCGCAATCCCGTCATGCTGCTATGGGTGAAATGATTGCCATGATAGCGCATCAATGGCGGCAGCCGATTACAGTGATTGCTATGGGTGCTAATAATATGCTGGCAGATGTTGAACTGGAGAATGTGAGTGATAAGAGTATCAAGGATCAGTCGTATAGTATACTCAAACAAACAGAATACCTTTCCACCACCATTGATGACTTCAGAAACTTTTTTCGTCCTGATAGAGAAAAAGATGAAGTCAGACTTGAACAGGTGATGTATGAAGCTGAAAAAATCATTGGCAAAAGCCTGGAGCATAGTAATATTAAACTCACTATCAGACACAGTAATGGTTATATAGTAAAAACCTATTCACGTGAATTACTGCAGGTTTATATTAATCTGCTTAAAAATGCCAAAGAGGCATTGGTTGATAATGTAATAGAGAATGGCTGGATTGATGTACTGATAGCTGATGATAATGAGCATGTTATTACTACCATCTGTGATAATGGTGGTGGTATTGATACAGCGATCATTGACAGGATATTTGATCCCTATTTTACCACCAAGGGTGAAACAATTGGTACGGGACTTGGATTGTATATGTCTAAAACCATTGTTGAAAAACACCTGCAGGGCAGTCTTGAGGTTGCGAATAAAGAGAAGGGAGTATGTTTTAAAATAGCGATTCCTATTATGGAAAAAACAGAGGTGTAATCGCAGCGGGAGAAAACAAAGCATGAAACCAAGCAGTGCTGATAATAAAGCAATTGAAAGACGCGGCCTGATGGTTTTGCTGGCGGTGTTGATGATGGCATTTATGTTCGGGTGGTTTATGCTCAAAGCACCGATGTCTTTCAAAGATCCCATTAAAGTGGGGATACTGCACTCACTCAGCGGTACTATGGCAATCAGTGAACGTTCAGTTGCAGATGCTACGTTACTGGCGATTGAACAGATCAATGCATCAGGAGGTCTGCTGGGGCGTCAAATCGAGCCGATTATTGTCGATGGTCAATCAGATTGGTCAGTCTTTGCCAGAGAGGCCGAGCGATTAATTACAAAAGAAAAAGTGGCGGTGATTTTCGGCTGTTGGACTTCCGCCTGTCGTAAAACTATCAAACCGATTATTGAAGCCCACAATCATCTGCTGTTTTATCCTTTGCAATACGAGGGTCTGGAAATTTCAAAGCATATTATCTATACGGGGGCAAACCCAAGCCAGCAGATCATTCCCGGTTTGCACTGGTTGATAGAAAAATTCGGTAATACACTGTTTCTGGTGGGTTCGGACACCATCTTTCCACGTGCTGCCAATGCCATTATTAATGATTATGCCAAAGCTCTGGGCGCTGAGGTGCTTGGTGAAGCGTATCGGCCGCTGGGCAGTGATCAGTTTGATGCCATAGTTGAGCAGATTATAGCATCAAAATCCGATATGATTTTGAATACTATCAATGGTGAAAGCAATATTGCTTTCTTTAAGGCACTGCATAAAGCCGGCATCCGTGCTGAGCAGATCCCGGTCATTTCCTATAGTGTGACTGAGCAGGAGGTCATGCAGATTGGTGTGCAGAATATGCAGGGACACTATGCTGCCTGGAATTACTTCCAAAGTATCGATAGTGATGAGAATAAGGCCTTTATCAACGCATTCAGACAGCGCTTTGGAAGGGATCAGATACTGAGCGATCCAATGGAGTCTGCTTATATCGCAGTCAATCTCTGGGCTAATGCAGTTAACAATGTTGGTAATATTACTATTACTGATGTGCTCTCAGCTACTTTAAGTGAAAGTTATCGTGCCCCTCAAGGGATGGTCTATATTGCCAGTCATAATAGACATGTGTGGAAAAAGTCCCGGCTTGGCAGAGTACAGGGTGACGGTAGTTTTAAGATGGTATGGCAGTCTGATAAAAGGGTGACTCCTATTATCTATCCCCCCAGTCGTACAAAAAATCAATGGGAACACTTACTGCAGTCTTTCTATAATGGCTGGGACGAACAGTGGGCAAAATCCTTGCTGAACGCACAGGGAGAACGATAATATGACTATTGTAAAAAAAGTCACTCTATTGCTGCTGCTGGCAGGATTGCTTCCCTTTGTGATTGTCAGTTATATGAACTATAAGCATGCAGTTGTGACAATTCAAAATGAAATACTGGATGATCTGAAAGTTCATGCCAAACGCCAGGCCATCAGTATTCACCATGAGTTTTTTCATACCAGAAAGGAACTCAGACGAGTTTCGAGTAATTCATTATTGTCTGAAAAAGCCCCCAGGTTATTTGCTGCCTATCTGGAAAAGGGCATCAATTCTCCATATTTTATTCAAAAGGCAAAATCATATGATCAGTTTTTAGCTCCGTTACTTGATACGAACCATTTTTATGACATTTTTATGATTACACCTGAGGGTGATATTATTTTTTCTATCAGAAAAGAAGTTGATCTAAATACCAATCTTATCAGTGGTCCCTATAAACATAGTGAGCTGGCTAAAGTATTTAAGAGTGCCTTAAATTTTAGTGACTCAGGTATGTCAGATTTTCACTATTATGAACCCTCGCTTGAACCGGCAGCTTTTATGGCTGATGCCATACTTTATGAGGGAAAAATTATCGGTGTTCTGGCTATTCAGATCGATACCACTGAAATGTATCAATTACTTCAGAGCTATAGTGGCTTGGGGCAAACCGGTGAGGTAATTATTGCTTCACAAGTTGCAGGAAAAGCACTTTTTCTTAATCTGCTACGTCATGATCCAAAAACGGCATTTAAGCAGTCTGTACCTTCAGGTTCAGCTAATGGCATCGCTATTCAGAAAGCCGTTCAGGGTGATTCAGGCACTGGAATTGTTACTGACTATCGTGGTAATGAGGTACTGGCGGCCTGGCGTTATCTCCCTTTTTCACGTTTGGGTCTGGTGGTCAAGCAGGATACAGATGAAGCCTATGCATCAATCAAAGAATTAAGAAACTGGACTTTATTCATTGGTTTTATTACTTTGAGTTTATTGATCTATGTGGCATGGATTATTGCACGGGTGGTTTACCGGCTGGATGAAACACGGGAACAATATGAATATGCTATCAATGGTACCGAGGATGGTCTGTGGGACTGGGATCTTAACAGCAATAAGGTGTTTTTCTCAAAAAAATGGAAATCAATGCTGGGTTATACCGATAAAGAACTAAATAATGATTATAAATCATGGTCAGTTCGGGTACACCCTGATGATATTGATCAAGCTAAACGTGAAGTATTACAGGCTCAGCAGGAACCAGGTCGCTTATTAGAAAATATTCACCGTCTGCAACACAAAGACGGGCACTGGATGTGGATACTGGCTCGCGGCAAGACTATTTTTGACCAAAATGGTCATGCAATTCGTATGGTGGGTTTCCATACTGATATTTCTCAGCTCAAACAATTAGAGCTGGAACTGCATGAACAAGAAGAAATCATGATTGCCCAGTCCCGTCATGCTGCTATGGGAGAGATGATTGGTATGATTGCCCATCAATGGCGTCAGCCCATTACGGTAATTGCCATGGGAGCCAATAATATGCTGGTGGATATTGAACTGGATGATGTTTCAACACCTGCCTTTAAAGAATATGCGCAGAGTATATTAAAACAGACAGATCATCTGTCACAGACAATTGATGATTTTCGTAATTTTTTCCGTCCCAATAAAGAAACTGATGAAGTTGAACTGGGAGACGTGATGGCTGAGGCCGAGACCATTATTGGTAAAAGTCTGGAAAATAGTCTGATCACTTTGTCTGTCAAAAATAATAATTGTCGTAAGATCACCACCTTTTCTCGTGAATTATTACAGGTTTATATCAATCTGCTGAAAAATTCCAAAGAGGCTTTGCTGGAGAATCGTACTAAAGATCGCAGAATTGATGTAGTGATTCACGATGCAGCAGAGCATATTATAACTACGATTTGTGATAATGGCGGAGGGATTGATAAAGCCATTATCGACAAGATATTTGAGCCATATTTTTCCACGAAAGATAAAAAAAATGGGGCGGGACTGGGGCTTTATATGTCAAAAACCATTGTAGAGAAACATTTAAATGGTACAATCAGTATAGAGAATGTTGAAGATGGAATCTGTATGCGGATCGAGATTCCGGTTGCTTAGTTTAGAATAAGGATGTGTTGAATGCCGGATATGAAAACAATGCGTGACAAGTTACAGGGACTTCATGTTCTGGTGGTTGACGATGAGGAAGCTGTGCTGGACGGCTCATTACAGTTTATGAAAAAATTCTTTAACAAGGTAGATACTGCAATTGACGGGGAAGAGGCTCTGCGGATGTTTAAGGAATATGGGCATTATAATGTTGTTTTTACTGATATTAAAATGCCGAAGTCAACGGGCTGGGAATTAATTCAGGCCATCAGATCCATTGATAATGATGTTTATATTGCGGCAATGACCGGTTCCCCTGAACTGGGCACTGATGAGCTGATTGCGCTTTGTGACAGTTATTTGAGAAAGCCGGTTAATATAGAGAATATGACTCATATTCTGGAAAAGTTGTCTGACAGACAAAATATATAATGACTGATGTCAGAGCATTAAAATCGCTGGCTGTTGGTATTAAAATTCTTTATGTTGAAGATGATGAAGAGTTACGTCATGCCATCGGGCTTTACCTAAAGAAAATATTTACTCAGGTGGATATTGCTGAAGATGGACAGCAGGGTCTGGAACAATATTATCAGCACGACTATGATATTGTCATAACAGATATTCATATGCCTAATATGAATGGTCTGGAGATGGTAAAGGGAATTAAGACATTCAATGAAGAGCAGGAAGTTATTATTGTTTCAGCCTATAGTGATGCCAGTTACTTTATTGATGCGATTCGTCTGGGTATTACCGGTTATATTATTAAACCGGTTGATTACGCCCAGATGAATGCAACACTTTATAAAACTGTCAGAAAACTGGTGGCTTATAAAGAAAATAATGAATATAAAGATCATCTTGTGGAAATGGTTGAACAGCGTACAAAGGCTCTGCTGGCACTGGAAGATGAGAAAATTAAGAACTATGAAAATACCATTATGGCTTTTATCGAAATGGTTGAAGATCGTGATACCTATACCGGGGGACATTCACAGCGTGTTGCTCACTATTGCAAACTGGTTGCTGGTGAGATGGGTTATAGTAAAGAAGAATGTGAGCTGATTTATCATGCTGGAATACTGCATGATATCGGTAAAATAGCCACACCGGATACTGTGCTGCTTAAGCCGGGAAAGCTCAGTGGGCTGGAATATAAACTGATTCAGCAGCATGTCAGCGTTAGTTATGCTCTGATTTCCAGAATTCCAATGTATAAAAAACTGGCCGATATTGTTATCTATCATCATGAAAAACATGATGGTACGGGATATCCTCAGGGTGTTAAAGGTGATGATATCCCTGAACTGGCAAGAATTATGATTGTTGCTGATGCCTTTGATGCCATGACCACCAATCGTATCTACAAAGGACGCAAAGATATTGCTACTGCTGTTGAAGAGCTGAAGGCCTTGTCAGGCAAGCAGTTTCATCCGACAGTGGTGCAAAGTGCTGTTATAGTTTTAGCAACGATTAAACTGGATGATTCAGCCAGTCAGATGCCCGTGACTGAACTGGAAAAAGAACGCTTTGCTTATTTTTATAGCGATCAGATAACCAGTGCCTACAATACTGATTATCTTAACTTTATTTTAAATCACAATAGTTTTGATAAGGAATATTGCTGTATCAATCTGTTTTATCTGCATAATTTCACTCAATATAATCAAAAACACGGCTGGTCGGAAGGTAATAATATTTTAAACTCACTGGTGGATTACCTGCATACAAATTGTGCTCCATCAATGATATTCAGAATCCATGGGGATGATTTTGTTGTTCTCAATAAAGAACATATTGATATTGATATGAATCAGTTCGAAGCATTAGAAGTGTTTAAAGGAAACAATCTCAGTATCAGTAAACGACATATTGATTTGAATAAGGAAGTCATACGCAATCTGGATGAGCTGGAGGCTTTGATCTAATATGGTGGAGGCAGGGAGGGGTCGGAGTCAAATGACATATACTATCGAAAATCCATTAAATTCAGTACTCATGTCATTTGACTCCGACCCCATTCATATCTGCTAAAATTATTTCTTTACAAAAGAAATTAAAATATGGCTGATACTTTCACTCATCCGTTCTAAAAACAAAGTCCCCATATCGGCGCTAAAACGTCGAATATTATGACTGCCCATAATTAACACACCAAAACAATTATTTTTTTCTACAAATAGTGGTAATACCGCAAATGAAGCCAGCGATTCTGCCTGCTCTGCAAATAATTCCTCTAGATGCAGATTTTTAAAATAGCCGCATTGAGGCTTGCGGGTGTAGAGTAGTTTGTCCAGCTGATTGGCAACCGGGGAATCTTTTGCAATAAAAAACTGTTGTGCCTGTTTGGTTTTCGGTTCAACGAAAACTCTTAGAGAAATTGCATCGACAGAAAAGTCATTACACAGTACTTTAGTGAGTGCTTTTTCACTGGTGCTCAGGTTTTTGCTGTCCAGTAATGCGAGGATCAGTTTGTGAATTTTTTGATTAGACTGTTCATTTTCATTGGCGATTTCAAATAATTCTGCCAGTTGAATCTTCTGCTGTTTATTCTGCTGTCTTAAGATATCAACCTGTCGTTCAATCAGTGAGATGGCTGAACCACTATTATGAGCAATTTTTATATTGGCTAATAAGGAAGGATTATGATTAAAAAAATCCGGGTGTGTATTTAAATAATTAATTACAGTTTGTTCGTCCTGAGCATTATTCTGTTCAATCTCAGTTGTTTCTTTTTCTAATTCACTGCTTGCATTCATAGTATTATTTGACCTTCATAAACAAAACTTGCCGGACCGGTCATCATCAGTGACTGTCCCTGCTGCCATTGTATGTGTAAACTGCCTGCAGGCAGTACGACTTCAACCGGTGATACCAGCCAATTGCGACTGATTGCATTGGCAACAGCGGCACATGCACCAGTACCACAGGCTAAGGTTTCACCAGAACCACGTTCATAAACCCGTAGTCGTATCTGATGCTGATTAAGAATCTGCATAAATCCGACATTGACCCGTTGTGGAAAACTGGGGTGGGATTCTAATATTTGTCCTATTTCCTGTACAGGATAATGATCCAGATCGTCACTCTTTAAGGTAATATGAGGATTTCCCATTGAAACCGCTGAAAATTCCAGAGTCTCTGAACCTGTTTTTGTTATTATGGTGAGATTATAACGATTATCTTGCTGAGAATCATCTAATGCAGCTAAAAAGGGCAGTTGTTTGACATCAAAAGCTGGCTGACCCATGTCTACTGTCACCATTCCCCGTTCATTAAGCCTTAGAGTAATGACTCCGCTGCAGGTTTCCACAATGATTGTATTCTTAGAGGTCAGTTTTTTTTCCTGCACGAAACGGGCAAAACAGCGTGCACCATTACCACATTGTTCAACCTCACCACCATCAGCATTAAATATTCGGTATTTAAAATCAACATCAGCTGAATCAGAGTGTTCTACCAGCAATAATTGGTCACAGCCAATACCAAAGTGACGGTCAGCAATAAAACAGATCTGTTCAATTGTTAAATTTATATTTTGAGAAATGGCATCAATAACAACAAAATCATTACCCAGGCCATGCATTTTTGTAAAATCTATTAACACAATTTGACTCCGATACCAGATATGCTTAGGATAATAAAGTTATGTTAAATTTTACCACATTACCACCCTTATCACTCTATATACATTATCCATGGTGTGTACAAAAATGTCCCTATTGTGACTTTAATTCCCATGCCATTGATTACAAACTTGAATCCCGGCAAAGAGATGAACAATATGTTAATGCTCTGCTGATAGATTTACAACAGCAATTACCGGATATCTGGGGCAGAAGTATACAGAGTATTTTTATTGGCGGAGGAACGCCCAGTTTAATTGAACCGGAACAATTACATAGACTCTTAAGTCATATCAGAGCATTGCTTAAAGTTCCCCCGATGGCAGAAATTACTATGGAAGCCAATCCCGGTACTGTGGATCAGATTAAATTTGCGGAATTTTACAGTGCCGGAATTAACCGCTTATCAATGGGGATTCAGAGTTTTAATGATGTCTTATTACAAAAAATTGGTCGTATCCACAATAGTCAGCAGGCATGTCAGGCTATAGAACGGGCGCAAGCAGCGGGCTTTGATAATATCAATCTGGATCTGATGTATGGATTGCCCGGTCAAACACTGAAAGAATCAATTATAGACGTGCAGCAGGCTATTAATTTTCAAACAAGCCATCTCTCCCATTATCAATTAACCATAGAGCCTAATACACTATTTCATAGTCATCCGCCGCCGGTACCTGAAGATGATTTAACTTATGAAATGCAGCTGCAGTGTCAGCAGTTATTGGCTGAAAATAAATTTCAGCATTATGAAATCTCAGCTTATTCTAAAGAGAATTACCAATGTCGACATAATCTGAATTATTGGCAATTTGGTGATTATCTGGGCATTGGTGCTGGTGCTCATGGAAAAATATCCAATGCTCAGCAACAGCAGGTGAAGCGTCGCTGGAAGGAAAAACATCCTTTTACATATATGGAAAATTCAACTATGCATGGGGAGGATCGACTTTCTCATCATGATCTTTGTTTTGAATTTATGCTTAATGCCAGTCGCCTGGTGGATGGCTTTAGTTCTGAATTATTTACCCGTCACACAGGACTGGCGATTAATCATCTTGAAAAAGGATTACAAAAAGCAATTGCACTGGATTTAATTCAGTGGCAGCTTCACCATATCAAGCCCACTCAGCGGGGTCTTCAATATCTCAATGAATTACAAGCTATTTTCTTATAAAGGCATATCAGCATATCATGTAAAACTTAATAACAATCTAAGCACAAGATTTCTTTTAAGTGATGATAATATTGAAAAAATAGACTAGACTTATTAGTAAGTAATGGTCAGACTGCGGTGTTTGTGTTATAAAATAATATATGTGAATATGATAGGTAGTATGATGAATAATCAACCTCCCAATGAATCGATAAAAACACCCGCTGAAGCACAGATTTTTTCCTCTGACAATGTTGATGCTAAGGTTAGACAATATATTACCCAGCTGCGTTTTAAATTTCTTACACCCATTATTATTACACTCTCTTTCGCAGTTTTACTCATTATCATCATCGTCTATTTTCATGAATACCGGACTATTAATAGTGGTGTTTTAGAGTTAAAATCAACCACAAATAACCTCTTTCAAAATAGCATTCAGCAGGATGCTAAAGCGCTGCAAACTGTAATGGATGTGCTCAAGACAGACTCAAAACTGAGTGCTGCCCTTGCAAAGCACGACCGTTTGAGCCTGTTGCAGCGTTCTATTCCCATCTATGAAAATATTAATCGTCATTATGGTATCACCCATTTTTATTTTACCGATGCAGAGCGTGTCAATCTGTTACGTGTACACAAACCGGAAAAATACGGTGATACGATTAATCGTCAGACCACGCTGACTGCCCAGCAGGGTGGGACAGATGCCTATGGCATTGAACTCGGTCCATTGGGAACCCTGACATTACGTTATGTCCAGCCATGGTATGAAGAAAAAACCCGAAAACTGCTTGGTTTTGTAGAATTGGGCATGGAAGTGGATCAAACGATTGACTCGATTCGCAATCTTTTTGGATTGGACATTTTTGTACTGATCAATAAAAAATACCTCGATCAAAAAGGTTGGGAAAGCGGCATGCGTACCTTCGGCAAGGTGTCGGACTGGAATCGTTTTCCACAAATCGTTGTCAGTATGCACGGAAAACAGTTTCTACCGGAAGTGCTGTCAGCATTCATTATGGAAATGGACTTCAATAAACAATATAGGGCGATTAAGTCCCACTTTATAGTGGGCAATCAATATGCCATTATCCAAATATTGCCGGATGTATCCGGGCGACCTGTTGGTGCCCTGGTGATGCTTGTTGACACCTCCGGCAATATGAAGCAGGTTAAAAAAACTGTGCTGATTGGCTCGGGTGTGCTGGTTATCGCAGCGGCTATTTTAATCATATTCTTTTATTGGTTTGTTGGTCGTATTGCCAAACGGATGGCTCAGAATGAATTTAAGCTGCATCAAATGGCAACACATGACGGCCTGACAGATCTGTACAACCGTCGTCAATTTGATCTTGAGCTGAAAGAGTCGATTGGGCGGTATACACGCTATCATCGCCCGGTATCATTGCTTATGATTGATATCGATCATTTTAAGCAGGTGAATGATACCTATGGGCATCCAGCTGGTGATGCAATTTTACGGGAATTAGGAAATCGTCTGACAGCTCAGGCGAGGGTAGCTGACCACGTGTATCGCTATGGCGGTGAAGAATTCACTATATTGCTGCCGGAAATTGATTCGACCGCAGCTTCAATGTTTGCTCAACGCCTATGTGAAAGGATGTCGAGTGAACAATGGGATATTGGTAATGGTTTGCAAATCTCGTTAACGGTCAGTATTGGTATTGCTTCCTGTCCAGAACACGCAGATAAGCCGCAAGCGTTGGTGACTGCTGCTGATGCTGCTTTATATGCAGCCAAACAGGCAGGACGAAACCGTGTATACAACTATAATATGATAGATGAGGAAGTTGATACGCCTCTTTAACCCTATTTGAGGGATTCAGAGTAGCTTGGGTATATATTATACGACCCCCATTTAAATCCAGGACAATAAAATGAAACCAGACTATTTAATAGTGGGTAGTGGTTTGTCGGCACTGGTTTTTGGTGCTCTGATGGCGAAGGCAGGAAAAAAAGTCCGGATTATTGAAGCACATGAATTCCCCGGTGGATTTGGTCATACTTTTACAATGGGAAAAAAATATAAATTTAATGCACAATTGCATTATGTTTGGGGCTGTGGTGAAGGGCAAACCGTCAATCGTATTCTTAGTCACTTAAATCTTAACAAAAAAGTAACATTTGAACAGTATGATCCCAATGGTTATGATCATATGAAAATGCCTGGTTATTCACTTGAAATAACCGGTGATAATCAACTGTTGATCAGTCGATTAAGTCGGCTTTTTCCTGATTCCAGCGACAATATTAAACGCTTTATTATAACAGTTGAAAAAGTAAGTAGAGCATTTGACCATTTATCTTCAGCAGGTTTCAATCGAAACCTGTTTAAATTACCACAGGCAGCCATCAGTGTATTTAAGTATCGAAAAAATACTATACAGGAGGTTTTTGATTTATTTTGCCTGCCTAAAGAAGCGCAAACTTTATTGGCACTGCAATGGCCTGATTTTTTATTACCACCCAATCAACTGTCCTTCCATGCCTGGGTACTATTATTTACCGGTTATCAAAAAGGTGCTTTTTTTCCGACTAAACACTTTGAACATGTGATCAACTCGCTTGTTGAAGTCATTGAAAGCAATAATGGCTCGATAGTGTACAACCAGGAAGTTATGGACTTTGTTATTGACAATAAAACAGTTAGCAGTGTGATAGCAAAAGATTTAATGAGTGGTCAGGATTATGAGTATCCAGGAAAAAATATCATTTGCAATATGGATCCTAAACTGGCTGCGGATATGATTGGAATGGAAAAGTTATCTCATAGTATACAAAAGAAACTGGATTATGAATATTCAGCTTCTAATTTTATGGCTTATTGTGCTGTCAAAGATATTGATCTGGAAAAATATGGTTTTGGAAAGTGGAATGTATTTCATAGCGGCAGCGTTGATTTGAATGAATCATTTAAAACCATGTATCAGGAGCATGATTATAGCAATCCGAGCTTTGCCATTTGTACGCCGGGATTTTTAACAGAGGATAGTTCAGACAGACCGCCTGGTGAACAAATTATAGAATTTTTAACTGTGGCTGATTATGATTATTTTAAAAACCTCAGAGAGTCTGATAAGCCTGCTTATAGAAAGAAAAAGAAAGAAATACTCAATGCAATGATTGATGTAGTTGAAAAAAACTATATCCCTGACTTTAGAAAACATCTGGTCTTTAAAATAACTGGAAGCCCTACGACCAATAAACGATTCTGCTGGTGTCCTCAGGGTAATTCCTATGGTTCCATCCTGACACCTGAAAATATGAACATCAGGCGGCTAAATCACAAAACATCACTTAATAATCTGTATTTCTGTAATGCCTCTTCCGGTTTTGCCGGTTTTGCCGGTACCTTCTGGACCGGGGCAAAACTTTATCAAACATTATCAGGTGATAAAATACTATGAAGGTTGCTATTATCGGTGGTGGTGCCAGTGGCATGACGGCAGCCTACTACCTTAATAAAAATGGACATCAGGTGACTGTTTTTGAAAAACAGGCAATATTGGGTGGTCATATTCGTACCCTGAATAAGAATGTTAAGGTAAACAATCTTGATCCCGATATTATATTAGAAGGCGGTGTGGTTGAATTTTCATCTGAGTTTCATACTTTTTTATCCTTGATGAAAGAATTAGAAGTTGAACTGGAACCTATTAATGTCGGCTCATCTATTTTTAATAAAGAGGGTAAACGTTACTTATCACGCACGGTCATTGCTAAGAATATTCGTGGTTTATTGCGTATTTTTGAATTAATAAAATTAGTTTTTGTTTATTTATCAGCAGCGGGTTTATGGTTAACAGCCCGTTATAAAAAATCATCCGAGTTTCATGGACAGTCGATGGCATATTATGTCAAAGAGCATAGTATTAAAAACTCCTGGTTAAAGCTTCTTACCATGTATTGTTACTCTATTCCCTATAAATGGGTCAATAGAATACCGGCAGAACTGGCACTTTCAGCCTTATCTCATTATGTGCAGGCTGACTGGTATCATATTAAAGGTGGAGCCTATAGCTATATAGAAAAAATACTGCAGCAATTTAATGGTGAAGTGGTAGTGAATGCTGATATCAGTAATATTAGTCGCTCAGAGAGCGGGGTCAGTATTTGTATAGGCAATAAACAGACAGAATTTTTTGATAAGATTATATTTGCAGTTCCGCCTGATCAGGTTCTAAAATTACTTTCAGATTCAACTGAAAAAGAACAGGTGTATTTTAGATCTTGGCAAGAAAACAGGGCACACACCATTGTTCATACGGATTTATTGATTTATAAAAATTATGGTATCAGTCAGGCTTCAGAATTTGATTTTTTCCAGACTAAAGATGGCTGGGGATATAATGCCTGCCTGAATCGACTCTGCGGACTCAAAGCCAGCCCAAGATACAATTTATCCTTTAATCTTGATAGTCTTATTAGTAAAGAATCAATCATCTATCGTGCCGAACATCATACCCCGATGTATACGGTAAAATCCTTTAAATACAGAGATCAAATTATTGCTGATAATGGTGATAATAATACCTGTCATGCAGGAGCCTATCTTTATGATGGCTTGCATGAAGGTGCCATTATTGCCGGCAAAAAGGCTGCTGATCTGATTGTTTTTCAACTTTGAATTAGAAAGTTTGAAAATATCGGCTGATTCTGGTAAAGAAAAGGGCACAAAAAAACAAATGAGGTTTAAGCTCTGGTTTTCAGGCTTTAACACTTTATGAGGTGATGCTAATGAGTGATAAAAAGAGGGTCGTTATTGATGGTAATGAAGCAGCAGCAACAATCGCTCATCTGTGTAATGAAGTCATCGCTATCTATCCCATCACCCCTGCATCTCCGATGGGGGAACATGCCGATAGCTTTTCTGCGCAGGGGCAGACCAATATCTGGGGAACTGTTCCAAAAATTGTTGAGATGCAAAGTGAGGGTGGTGCTGCCGGCACTATTCACGGCTCACTACAAGCAGGCTCATTGACCACTACTTTTACCGCATCACAAGGGCTTTTGTTAATGCTGCCTGATATGTACAAAATTGCCGGTGAACTGACCCCCACAGTCTTTCATGTGGCAGCGCGTTCAATTGCAACACAGGCTCTGTCTATCTTTTGTGATCACTCTGATGTGATGGCTGCACGTACCACCGGATTTGGGATAGTGGCCGCTAATTCTGTGCAGGAGGTGATGGATATGGCACTCATCACTCAGGCTGCAACACTGGAGGGCAGGGTACCGCTAATCCACTTCTTTGATGGTTTTAGAACCTCACATGAGTTAGCTGAAATTGAGGCGGTGGATCGTACAACTGTTAAGGCAATGGTTAATAATGACTGGGTTGAGGAGCACCGCAAACGGGCAATGAGTCCTGAACACCCTGTAGTACGTGGTACTGCACAAAATCCTGATGTATTCTTTCAGGCTCGGGAAGGTGTTAATACCTTCTATCAGAAGATGCCGCAGATTATTCAACAGGCAATGGATCATTTTTCTGAGCTGACCGGGCGTCAATATCACCTGTTTGATTATAATGGTGACAATGATGCTGAACGGGTAATTGTCATCATGGGTTCGGCGGCAGAGACTACTCACGAAACGGTGGAACACCTCAACAAGCACAATGAAAAAGTGGGGGTGGTCAAGGTTCATCTGTTCCGCCCGCTTGATTCTGAAGCATTGCTGGCAGCAATCCCCAAAACAGTTTGTTCCATTGCGGTACTTGATCGTACCAAGGAGCCGGGAGCAAATGGTGAACCGCTCTATAAAGATGTGCTTACTGCAATGGCGGAGGCTTATGCTGCAGGGGATATTAAGAGGATGCCCAAAATTATCGGCGGGCGCTATGGCCTGTCATCAAAAGAATACACCCCGGGTATGGTTAAAGCAATATTTGATGAACTCGCTAAAGATAAGCCTAAAAACCAGTTCACCATTGGTATTGATGACGATGTGACTCATACCAGTCTTACGTGGGATCATCACTACCACTATCGTGAAACAGATGGGGTTATTGGTGCTGTCTTCTATGGTCTGGGGGCTGACGGTACCATTAGTGCCAATAAAAATGCTATTAAGATTATTGGCAGAGAGACTGATCTGCAGACGCAGGGTTATTTTGTTTATGATTCCAAAAAATCAGGGGCAGTGACCGTATCACATCTACGATTTGCTCCTGGAATAATTCGCTCCAGTTATCTGCTGGGTGATGAGGCTGCACAGTTTGTTGCCTGTCATCAGACTCAGTTTCTGGAGCGCTTTGATATACTTGCCAAGGCAGATCAGGGAGCCAGTTTTCTCCTTAATACACCGGTATCATCCAAACTAGTTTGGCCATCATTGCCAATGAAGATTCAACAGCGGATAATAGACAAGCATATTAAGTTCTATATTATCGACGCCTATGCAATAGCTAAAAAAAATAATCTCGGCAGACGCATCAATACCATTATGCAGGCCTGTTTCTTTGCCATTTCAGATATTATACCGCAGATACAGGCGATTAAGGCAATCAAGGAAGCGGTCATTCACAGCTACGGCAAACGTGGTCAGACAATGATAGATCAGAATACTAATGCTATTGATATGGCTTTAACGCAGATGCAGCAGATTGAGATCCCCGCAGAGATAGTGGCAGGAAAAAGTCTGCCGCCAATTGTTGCTGCAGAGGCGCCCCGGTTTGTACGGGATGTGACGGCGGAAATCATTGCCGGTCGGGGCGATGATCTGGCGGTGAGTCAATTACCGCTGGATGGCAGTTATCCCACAGCCACCAGCCGTTGGGAAAAGCGTAACCTTGCCGAGGAGATCCCTGTATGGGATGAGGAACTCTGTATTCATTGCGGCAAATGCCCCTTTGTTTGTCCTCATAGTGTGATCCGCAGCAAGGTTTTTGATCCTGCCTTAATCAATGATGCCCCTGCAACATTCAAACATGTCCCGGTACGTGGCAAAGGTTTCCCGAAAGACTGGCATATTAGCTATCAGATTGCACCTGAAGACTGTACCGGTTGTGGTCTCTGTGTGGAGATCTGTCCTGCGAAAGATAAGAAAAATCCACAACATCGGGCTCTTAATATGGCACCATACACCTCACTAAAAGAGAGTGAAAAGGGGAACTGGGCCTACTTTGAAAAGATACCTGAGTATGATCGTCGCCCTGTACGTACTAACGTCATTAAGGAGGCGATGCTGCTGCAGCCGCTATTTGAATTCCCCAGTGCTTGCCCCGGTTGCGGTGAGACCCCCTATATTCGTCTTGCTACTCAGCTGTTTGGTGATCGCATGGTGGTAGCCAACGCTACCGGCTGTTCTTCCATTTATGGCGGTAACCTGCCTACCACGCCCTGGTCGGTCAATAACGAGGGGCGTGGGCCGGCCTGGAATAATTCGTTATTTGAGGATAATGCCGAATTTGGTCTTGGCATGAGACTTGCCATTGATAAGCAGCGAGAACAGGCTGAAGAACTGCTCCAGAAATTTGTACCACAATTGTCTAAGAGCTTGATCAAAAAAATTTATAGTGCTGATCAAAGTAGTGAAACAGGAATCTATGAGCAACGTGAACGGGTAGAACAGATTAGAAAGGCACTAAAGGGAGAGCAGAGTCCTGAGGCAAAAAGCCTTATTTCACTGGCTGATAATCTGGTGAAACGCAGTGTATGGATCATCGGTGGTGATGGCTGGGCTTATGATATTGGTTTTGGTGGTCTTGATCATGTGCTTGCCTCGGGCAAGGATGTTAATATTCTGGTACTGGATACCGAGGTCTACTCCAATACGGGCGGTCAGACTTCCAAGGCGACCCCCAAAGGTGCGGTGGCCAAATTCTCTGCAGCAGGTAAACCAGGTACCAAGAAAGATCTGGCGATGATCGCTATGAGTTATGAGAATGTCTATGTGGCTCAGGTTGCCTATGGTAATAAAGATATTCAGACTCTGCGTGCCTTTATTGAGGCTGAATCCTATCCTGGAACCTCAATTATTATTGCCTATGCGCCCTGTATTGCCTGGGGAAATGATTTGGCCAACAATCATCAGATGCAGGATCTGGCGGTGAATAGTGGTCATTGGCCGCTGCTGCGTTATGATCCCAGAAAGGTGGAGAAGGGAGAAAATCCGTTAAAACTTGACTCCAAAGCACCTTCAGTCCCCTATGAGGAATTTGTAAAGAATGAGACGCGCTTCAGTATGTTATGGCGAACACATCCAGATGCTGCAGAAAAGATGCTCAAGGAATCGCAGCATGATGTTGATGAACGTTATAATCACTATAAAACACTTTCAGAGTTGTCGAACAATGTTTCAGATAAGTAGTTTAGGTACAGCAAACTTTTACTTATCTTGAGAGTTCCTCTATGATGGGGATGAAAATCAATTATTATATTATGATCTTTATTTTTAATTTCATTGTACCAAACTAACTCAGCGGGGTCTTCAATATCTCAATGAATTACAAGCCATTTTCTTATAGGGGCATTACTGCAACTGGTCATCACTCAAAACCTGAACGCTATAATTATATGCACTTTTGTTATTCCCGAGAAACTGTGCGTAGTCTGGACTACCTGATGGTGGAACAGGGCATAGTGGACAATAGTTATGAGCTAATGAATCGAGCTGCACAGGCACTGCTGGATTTTATTTTTCTCAATTATCCCGGTATCACTCATATAACAATTATTTGCGGTGCAGGGAATAATGCAGGGGATGGTTATGTGCTGGCACGTTTGGTAAAACTGCATAAAAATGAACCTCATATAAAAGTGAATTTAATCTCGGTCTTTGATGTGGAACACCTGTCGGGTGATGCTCATCAGGCTTATATCGATTGGATAGAGTGCGGCGGCAGCATTAATACCATTGTTGATACGCATTTTTCAGCCACAGATTTAGTCATTGATGCATTAATTGGTACGGGTCTGAATCGTAATCTGGAAGATGAGTGGTATGATGCAGTGGCACAAATCAATCTGAGTAATAAGCCGGTCATTTCTGTTGATATTCCTTCAGGTCTGGATGCCAATACGGGGTCAACTTATGGTATTGCAGTCCATGCAACACATACGATAACCTTTATCGGGCAAAAAACAGGCATGTATACAGCTGAATCACGGCGTTATTGTGGTGCCATTCACTTTGCTTCTCTGGGAGTGCCTGAAGAGCTTTATCGTTCAATGGATCCTGATGCACGATTGATGGAGTGGGCTGAAATTTCAAGGGCATTACCTCATCGCAGCCCGGTCAGTCATAAGTGGGATCATGGTCATTTGCTGATTATCGGTGGAGATTATGGTATGGCAGGAGCCTGCCGTATTGCCGGAGAAGCAGCATTGAGATCGGGGGCTGGCCTGGTGAGTATTGCAACCCATATTGAAAATGTCAATGCCATTACCAGCGCCCGGCCTGAACTGATGGTTCACGGAGTTGAATCCGGAGATGATTTGGAACAACTGCTTAATCATGCAACGGCTATTGCTATTGGTCCGGGACTGGGAACCGGTCAATGGGGGATCAGCTTATTAGACAAGGTCTTAAAATTTCTTAAAAAACAACCCGATTATAATCAGTCCGGCAAGACTGGAAAAGTACATTGTGTCATTGATGCTGATGCGCTGAATATCATGGCAAAACATAATATGGTGATGCAAAATAAAGAAATTATTTATACTCCGCACTTTGGTGAAGCCTGTCGTTTATTAAAAATTAAGCCGCATTGTCCTTCTGAATCAACAGATCGGTTTGCAATGATCAAGAAATTAAAAGAAAAATACTATGGTCTCTTTATTCTTAAAGGAGCCGGTACACTGGTTGATATTAATGATGAAATCAGTATTTGTCCCTATGGTAATGAGGGTATGGCAAGTTCCGGTATGGGCGATTGTCTGACCGGGATGATCGGCTCTTTGCTGGCACAGAAATTATCTGTTTACAATGCCGTGCATGTTGCTGTCTGCTTACATGCCAAAGCAGGTGACCATGCAGCAAAAGAAGGTAAAAATGGCATGATAGTGAGTGACTTATTTCCAAAAATCAGAGAATTGCTGAATTGATAGCTAAGCTCTCAATAAGCCCACGCAAAATTCCTTCCCTCTTTCAGGGAGGGGGTTAAGTCTTTATATTACAAGCCTAATTTATCCCATATCTCATCCACTTTTTTTACAATAGCATCATCTTTCACAATGGCTCGTCCCCACTCCCTATTGCTTTCACCCGGCCATTTATTGGTTGCATCCATGCCCATTTTTGATCCCAGTCCTGACACAGGGGAAGCAAAGTCGAGATAATCAATTGGGGTGTTTTCAATTAATAAGGTATCTCTGGCTGGATCCATGCGCGTGGTCATGGCCCAGATGACATCATTCCAGTCTCTGACATTAACATCATCATCACACACAATAATAAATTTTGTGTACATGAATTGTCTTAGAAATGACCAGATACCAAACATGACTCGTTTGGCATGACCTGCGTATTGTTTTTTGATACTGACCACGGCCATACGATAGGAACAGCCCTCCGGCGGCAGATAAAAATCGATAATTTCAGGGAATTGTTTTTGCAGTATCGGAACAAATACTTCATTTAATGCTACACCCAATACTGCCGGTTCATCAGGTGGACGACCGGTATAGGTGCTATGATAAATTGGATCCTCACGCATAGTAATCTTTTCAATGGTAAATACGGGAAAATTGTCCACTTCGTTATAATAACCGGTATGATCGCCAAAAGGTCCTTCTGCAGCCTCTTCACCGGCTTCAAGATAGCCTTCTAAAACAATTTCACTGCTGGCAGGGACTTGCAGATCGTTACTGATGGACTTCACCAGTTCCGTTTTAGAACCGCGCAATAAACCGGCAAAGGCATATTCTGATAAGCTGTCAGGAACCGGGGTAACCGCCGCTAGAATGGTGGCGGGATCGGTACCCAGAGCCACTGAAACAGGAAAGCGTTCGCCTGGATGTTGTTCAAGCCATTCTTTATAGTCCAATGCACCACCACGATGTGCCAGCCAGCGCATAATGACTTTATTTTTAGCAATCACCTGCTGACGATAAATACCAATATTCTGACGATCTTTATTCGGTCCTTTAGTAACCACTAAGCCCCAGGTAATTAAAGGACCGGCATCTTCCGGCCAACAGGTCTGAATGGGCAAGTGATTCAGATCCACTTCATCATTCTGCCAGATAATTTTTTGACAGGCTGCTTTTCTGACAATTTTGGGTGCCATATCTAAGACTTTGCGATAAATAGGCAAAGTTTCCAGAGCTGCTTTAAAACCTTTTGGCGGTTCTGGCTCTTTTAAAAAAGCTAATAGTTTGCCAATTTCACGTAATTCAGATACATGTTCTTCACCCATCCCCAAGGCAACACGTTTTGGAGTACCAAATAGATTGGTTAAAACCGGCATGGAATGACCAACAGGATTCTCAAATAATAAGGCAGGGCCGCCTGCACGTAAAACGCGATCGGATATTTCTGTCATTTGCAGATTCGGATCAACCTCATAACTGATGCGTTTAAGCTCACCCAGTTGTTCCAGTTTGTCTATAAATTCACGTAAGTCATTATATTTCATAACAGTCTTTATTTTCTTCATATTTATTATGTTTAAGCACATTATAGTCTTTAAGAAATAAAAAAAGTAGATTAAAATCAGGGGCAGTATATTCAACTAATTTTAGGTTTAAATATGTGTAAAGATAAAGTGACTGTTATTCATAAAAATTTAATATTAGAAGATCCTGCTTATTCCAAAGAGATAACTTTAAAACCCGTTATTTCTGTCATTCATGGTATAGATAAGGGTAGAATATTTCCATTTACCTCTTCAGTGACTATTGGGCGAGGAAGTAATGCAGATTTTATTATTAATGACGAACAGATATCACGTATCCACATAAAAGTGACCCTAAAGGCTAATGCCTTTATTATTGAAGATATGGGGTCTACAAATGGGACATATATTGAAGGCAACAAAATCAACAATTTAACTGCAGTTGCAGGATCTGTCGTTCATATTGGGGAAAGCAAACTGGTATTTTCACTTAAATCTGAAGCTCAAATCGATACTGAAAAAGAATTATATAAAGCAGCAGCAACCGATGCATTAACAGAAATTTCCAGCCGCTTATGGTTTATGAAAAGAGCAGATGAGGAAATAGTATATGCTAGAAATACAGACTTACCATTAACAATGATAATGTTGGATATTGATTTTTTTAAAAAAGTAAATGATAACTATGGTCACCTGGCAGGTGATTATATTTTGAAGCAACTTGCTGCCATTTTACTTAAGCATAAAAGAAAAAATGATTTATTAGGACGTTATGGTGGCGAGGAATTTATTTTATTACTCAAAGATTTAACTGCTGAAGAAGCGGTGCTTATTTCAGAACGGATACGTCAGGCTGTTGAATCTGCAGAATTTATATACAGGGATCATAAAATTCCCATTACTATTTCTATGGGCGTTTGTTCTATGCAGGGTGATAATCTTGTGGATTTAACAAATTGTATACTGATTGCAGACAAATTATTATATAAGGCCAAGGAAAATGGAAGAAATAAGGTAGAGATTGGCTAGTTGGACAGGCTCTTATCAAACATAAAATTGATCCGCTGTCTTATTTGCTGACGGCTCCTGGTATCTTAGCATACAGCCACATAAGGTCTGTTTTATAGAGCTGCTAAATCATCGTAACTGTTTTTTTACAATATTCCAGAATGTCTGAGCAATGCATCAATATTGGGTTTGCGACCTCTGAAACGAATAAACAAATCCATTGGTTCTTCGCTACCGCCCATTTCAAGAATATAATGCAGAAAATCCTCACCACTTTTATGATCAAAAATACCTTTTTCTTCAAAAAGAGAAAAAGCATCTGCCGACAAAACTTCTGCCCATTTATAACTATAGTAACCAGCGGCATAGCCCCCGGAAAAGATATGTGAAAAAGCATGTTGAAAACGATTGATTTCAGGGGGTAAAAATACCGAGATTTCCTGTCTGATTTTATTCAGGGTTTGTTGAATCTGAGGCTTGCCATTGAGTTGATAATACCTGTGTAAATTAAAATCAAATAAGGCAAACTCTAATTGTCGCAGCATCTGTATGCCGGACTGGAAATTTCTGGCTGCCTGCATTTTCTCAAAAAGTTCATCAGGTAAAACCTCACCAGTTTGATAATGTCGGGCAATTAAAGCCAGAGATTCTTTTTCCCAGCACCAGTTTTCCATAAACTGGCTGGGTAATTCAACAGCATCCCAGGGTACGCCATTGATACCGGAAACACCGGCATAATTAATCTGCGTTAACATGTGATGTAAACCGTGACCAAATTCATGAAACAGGGTAATGACTTCATCGTGGGTAAATAATGCAGGCTTATCAGCAATAGGTGGTGTCAGATTGCAGGTGAGATAGGCGACAGGAATTTGCACTAAGCCGTTTTGTGCATGACGGACAATACACTCATCCATCCATGCACCACCACGTTTATGAGGCCTGGCGTAGAGATCCAGATAAAATTGTCCGCGTAAATTACCATGAATATCTTTAATTTCATAGAAGCGGACATCTGGATGCCAGGTTTCTATGCCGGCAACGGCATTGATTTTAATCGCATAAAGTTTGTTGACAATAGAAAAAAGTCCCTCAATAACCTGATTCTCAGGGAAATAGGGTTTTAGAATTTCCTGCGAGAGATCGTAGCGGTGATGACGTAGCTTCTCTGCTACATAGTTGAGATCCCATGCCTGTAATTTATCAATGTGCAGATGTGTTTTTGCAAATATCATTAATTCAGAAATATCTTTTTCTGCCATTTTTGTTGATTTCTCAGCCAGTTGCTGTAAAAAATCAACCACTTCATCCACTGACCCAGCCATTTTTGTTGCCAGAGAGTACTCAGCCCAATTTTCAAAATTTAATAACTGAGCCAATTCCTGACGAAGTTTCAGGATATTTTCCATATTTTCTGTATTGTCCCATTGACCGGCATTAGGGCCTTGCTCAGAAGCTCTGGTTGAATAGGCGATATAAAATTTCTGGCGCAGTTCACGTTGCTCAGCATAGGTCATAATGGCAAAATAACTGGGAAATTCCAGATTAAAAACCCACCCTTCTGCACAATCTCTGGCTGCTGTTTGCCTGGCCAGAGCTAATGCAGAATCAGGCAGGCCGACTAGCTGCAGCGGCTCACAAATGGTTTCACTCCAGCCGTTGGTTGCATCCAGTACATTATTTTCATAACTGGATTTTAATTTTGACAGTTGTTGTTTTATAGTCTTATAACGTTTTTTATCAGCATCATTCAGATCAATCCCTGACAGATGAAAATCCCGTAAACTATTTTCAATAATTTTTTTTTGTGCCTGAGAAAGTGATGGATATAGGGGACTGTCGGCAATAGATTTTATGGCTGTAAACAGTCTGCAGTTTTGTCCCAGTTCTGTATGGTATTCACTTAATAATGGCAGACAATGTTCATGGGCAGTACGTAATACATCTGAGTTTTTAACAGAATTAAGGTGGCTGACAGGTGACCAGGCGCGACTCAGTCGATCATCCATTTCCTGCATAGGCTGTAGTAAATTATCCCAGCTGAAGGGTTTATTGCTTTCAGCTAATAATTGTTCAAGCTGAGATCGGTTTTCTGCCAGTAAATATTCAATAGCCGGTATAATATGTGCAATTTCAATCTGAGCAAAACGCGGCAGCCCGTTAAAGTCCAGTAGGGGATTATTGGATAAATCTGTCATTTAATTTCCTGTATTCTTTTTTATAAAATGATATTTCTTTAAAGCGCAGGTTTCCATGTTTGTACTGTGGCTGGTACGGATTTAGATATATGCTGATAAATGGCTCGTTGATAAGCTTTTTCAAAAAATGAAGCCCGCTTTGCAATATCAGTACATAATTTTTTTGTGTCAGGTCGTTGTCCACCCCTTCCTAAATCAAGTCGATCCGCATCCCAGCAGCTTCTGACGGTTAAATCTCCTTCAACCAGCCCCTTGCTATGATATTCGCAGGCATAGCATAATAATTGTTTTTCCTGATCATTAATAGCAAGCAGATCATTGGATAAATTCTCAATAAATCGGGCAGCCCGCTCACCATGTTCAGGATCATTGAATTCTGCTTCCCGTTTTACATCGTGTAGAAAGGCAAACAACTCGATGACCCGTTGATTGGCGCCATTTTGTTGAGCGATAAGCAAGCCATTGACCCGTACCCTGGCCCAGTGAGATAAGCCATGTACACCTTTCCAGTTTAACCGGAAGGTGGTTTTTATAATCTGCAGTAATTTTTTATCAATCATCAAATTTGTGGGTTCCACTATTCAGTGAGTGAATAATAATAGCATTTATCACCACTTTATCGGATAATTATTTAAATATTTTCTTAAACCTAGAAAATACAATTAAACAAACACAATCTTTCGGGTATTCTTTTATGTTAAAACATTATGATTTAATTTCTATTGGTGCTGGTAGTGGTGGACTTTCAGCGGCAGAACGTGCGGCTCAATATGGAAAAAAATGTGCGGTTATTGAAAGTAGTAAAGTGGGCGGCACCTGTGTCAATATTGGTTGTGTGCCCAAAAAAGTAATGTGGAATGCTGCTAATCTGGCTCATGGCATGGCAGATGCGCGTGATTATGGCTTTGATGTGACTAATAATGGCCTGGACTGGAGTAAGCTGATAGATCAGCGTGAAGGCTATATTTCAGGGATTATTAACTGGTATGGTAATTATCTGAAAGATTCAGATATAGATTATATTGAAGGTAAAGCCAGTTTTGTTGATGCCAATACACTGGAGGTAAATGGTGAACAGTACAGCGCCGATCATATTGTGGTTGCTCCAGGTGGATACCCTGTCATACCTGATATTGAAGGGGCTGAACTGGGACTGACCTCAGATGGATTTTTTGCTTTAAAAGAACAGCCTGAACATATCGCTATTGTGGGTTCTGGATATATTGCCGTTGAACTTGCCGGCCTGATGAGCAGTCTGGGCAGTCAGGTGACTTTATTAATCCGCAAGGGTCATGTATTGGGCAATTTTGATTCTATACTCAATGGTACTCTGGCCAAAGTGATTCAGGATGATCCTAATATTGTTTTGCTCACCACCACTGAAGTTGAGAAGGTGGAAAAAGATGCGCAAGACAGGCTGACCATGCATTGCAGTAATAATCAACAGGTCAATAATGTGGATGCTTTGGTATGGGCTATTGGCCGAACACCGAATACGGCTGATTTGAACCTTCAGGCAGCAGGTGTCAGTACGGACGAGCGCGGTTTTATCCCCAGTGATGAATATGAAGAAACTAATATCAAGGGTATATATTCATTGGGAGATGTGAATGGCAAGGCCGCACTGACTCCCGTTGCCATTGCCGCTGCACGGCGTTTATCTGATCGACTGTTTAATAATATGCCGGATCGTAAGCTGGATTATAATAACATTGCTACAGTGGTCTTCAGCCATCCTCCGATTGCCACCATTGGTCTGAGTGAGAAAGAGGCACGTAAAACCCATGGTGAATCAGTGAAAGTTTATAGTACCTGTTTTACCCCCATGTCTCATGCCTTTACTGAACATAAGGTGCCGACTGCAATGAAACTGGTTTGTGTGGGGGCTAAAGAAAAAATTATTGGCTGTCATATCATTGGTCCCGGTTGTGATGAGATGATGCAGGGTTTTGCTGTGGCGATTAAAATGGGTGCGACCAAGGAAGATTTTGATAATACCGTGGCCATTCATCCTTGCAGTGCTGAGGAACTGGTAACAATGAGATAGGCGTTCGGCAAATGGTTTTGGTTAAGCACCTCATCAGTCACGGTTTTTTACACACAAACAATTTATTGAGTGAGACAATGGGTATTAGAAATTATAAAGAGTTTAGTCCTAAAATTGGTAAGGATGTATTTGTGGATGTGTCGGCTCAGGTGATTGGGCAGGTGGAGATTGGGGATAATTGTTCAATCTGGCCTAATACGACGATTCGTGGTGATGTGAACTGGATAAAGATTGGTGCGCATAGTAATGTTCAGGATGGCAGTGTTCTGCATGTGACGCATGATCATGCAGAGAAGCATCCGGGTGGATATCCACTGATTATTGGTGAGCAGGTGACTGTAGGTCATAATGTGATTCTGCATGGCTGTACCATTGAAGATAACTGCCTGATTGGGATGGGGGCGATTATTTTGGATGGGGTGCATCTGGAAAAGAATGTCTTTCTGGCGGCAGGTGCTCTGGTCTCTCCTGGTAAGCGGCTGGAAAGTGGTTATCTGTATGTGGGCAGTCCGGCTAAAAGAGCACGCGCCTTAAGTGATGAGGAAATTGATGGCCTGCAATACTCTGCGGATCATTATGTTAAATTAAAAAATGATTATCTATCTTAAACCCCATTACCTTTAAAAGGGGCTGATAAATGCAATGCCACCACTTTCCTGTACAGGTTTATTACGAAGATACTGATCATTCAGGGGTGGTTTACTATGCCAATTACCTCAAATATTTTGAACGTGCTCGCGAGGCATTACTGGGCACCGATCTACTGGTCAGGTTATGGAATGAAAAAGGCATTGGATTTGCCGTTTATTCAGTAAATGTAAAATATACAGATAGCGCTGAATTTGGAGATAAGCTGGATGTACGCACCACTTTTAAAATGGACAGTCAGTTTCGTGCTATTTTACATCAGGATATTTGGAAAGAAGGTGCGGCAAAGCCAGCCATCACTGGTGTGATTGAATTAATCTGTATTGACAAAAACAAGCGTTTATTAGCCTTTGAAGATGTCATGACCCTTCCGGTATAGGCTTTGCAAAATAATCTAAATGGTATTATTTGATCTTCTTTTGAATTTCATCATTTCCGGGTCTGAGTCGATTGAGTTTCAGCCAGTACTTTCTTGCATCCTGGTTAAAGCCATTTTTTTCCAGCATTCCGGCATAGAATGCCAGTTGTGAAAAACTTTCTTTTTTAGGGGCGGCTTTTTTTATTCTCTGTGCTGTTTTATCGTCAGCAATAATAAAATCTGCTGAATTGTAATGAGTTCTAGTGCCTCGGGTGGCTTCTATTTCCCAGCTAATCAGATCATTTTCTGGCAAATTAATTGTTTTGGGAATTTGTACGGAATCAGACTGGGTCTCTGTCAAATAAAGTGAATCCCCATCTGCGGATAAGACCTCAACGCGATAAGTATAGCCCTTGCCTAGAGACTGCCAGGATAACTCAGGTTTTTTATTCAATAATTTAGTGTTTCTGGGTTGAATAATTTGTAATATATTCACTTGATCACCAGCGGCTCTCATGACAATCGCCGCCTGGCTGTAATCAGATGTCGAAGCAATAATGGCAGTAGAATATAACTCGTTGGAGGCTTTAATCGTTTTTTGATCAGCAGAGGGAGAGTCCTTGCCGATAGTCACTGATAAGGGACCCTGCAGGGAATATTCTTTGCCGGAATCAAGGTAAACCAGAGTCATTTTGGACTGAGCAGACATTTTTAGTAAAGTCCCTGTTTCCAGCTCTAAAAATAGAGGCAGTTCACTACCTGCTATATCAACCTTTCCCTGTTTATCAGTCACCATTGCAGCAGGTGATGCAAAAGCAGTGGTAATAAAACTGTTAATGATTAGGAAAAAACAGAGTTGTATTATTTTTTTCATATTGTCTCCAATGCCCGGAATTTGAACTATTAATATGTTTTCTAAGATAATAGCTTCAATGAGTGTTGCTGTCTATAATTTATTTTTTGCAGGCCAGCCGAATACCGGGACAGGTGATCTGCCTTTAACAGGCATTTCACCCAGATTATCAAATTCTACAGTATTCGGTAGTGCTTTTATGACATCTTCAGAAACAACAATAGGATAGCCTGCCTGTTTAGTTAAGCCTTCCAGACGGCTGGCAGTATTCACCACATCCCCTATTGCAGTATATTCATTTCTCTTTTCAGATCCAATATTACCGATGACGGCATCACCTAAATGCAGGCCAATGCCAATTTTAAGTTCAGGCATATCTTTATGTGAAAACTCCTGATTCACCAGCTGTAATTTTTTTAATTTATCCTGTGCTGCTGCAAAGGCATTGGCGGCAGGATTTTTGAGAATTTTAGGCGCACCAAAAAAGGCCATAATTCCATCACCCATAAACTTATCAATCGTCCCTTCATTATTCTGGATGGCTTCTGTCATAGCTTCCAGATAAATATTCAAAAATTTAATAATATCCTCAGGCTGCATTTTTTCGCTGATACCGGTGAAGTTGCGAATATCTGAAAAGAGCATACAAACCTGTTGCTTTTTTCCATGAATGCCGGGCTGCAGCTCGCCATTAAGAATATCACTGAGGACATCTGGGCTGACATAACCGCCAAAGGCATTGCGTAATCTCTGCCGTTCTTTTGCCATAAAGAACATTTCCAGTAATTGTCTGCCGAATAATGCTATCAGTGTGATTGCTATGCTGGATAATACAGGGATATAAATCAGCTGAGGTAATAAATAATACTGGCTGAGCAGCAGACTTCCTGTTAAGAACAGACTGAGCAAGACTAATTTAAGCGGATTAGTTTTAAACCACCAGAGTAGAGTAAGACAAAGGTTCAACACTAATATCCAGAGCCATGAAACCTCCTGAACAAAATTATTATTGAGTATGTTTCTCAGTGCCTGTATATGTAATAAAACACCCGGTACAAAATTATTATTCTCTGTTTCCCATGCGGCCAGATTAACAGGCTGATAATGCCGGTCTTCAAAAGGTAATACTGAACCCAGAAGCACAACCTTATGTTTAAATTCTTCCTGCAGGCGTTGAATATTCCCCTGCTGATACCACTGGATAACCTGTTGTATTGAAATATAGTTGATTGCTGTACCCACGGCATAGTTAATTAAGCCGGATGGGATGGATTGGATGCCCAGGCTATCAGACATTTGTCCGGATAATGTAAAAACCTGCTGCTGGCTTTGTTTGATCTTTGGTGTAAATCTTCTTACGACTCTATCATCACCCAGTTTCCATAGCACATAGCCGACCCCCTTTTTACCCGCAACTGATAAGTAGGGGGGATAAATTTTTCGCGTACTGCCATCCTGATTTACCGTTAAACCAATCACCAGAGGGGCGGTTTTTTTAAACATTAGCATACTGCTGAGCAGTTTTTGATCCTGGCCTGGTAAAATAGGATTAAAAGAGCGATCCGGCATACTTAAATCCATGCCGAAAACAGCCGGTTCTGCCTGTGTCAGTGCTTTGAGTGTATGACCTAAATGTTCATGCCAGAGTGCGAAGGGTTCTTTAAACTGCTGATAACTTTGTTCATCAATGCCAATTAAAACCACATCCTGCTTGAGAGTAATAGTGTTATTGCTGCGCAGCAGCTTAAACTGAAAATCCAGTAAGCGGTTATCCCAGAATTTAGTGGGATGAAATAATGAAATTAACAGGGAAATTATAATTAAAAGAATAAAAAAGTATTGTCTTAGAGATGAATTTTGAGGCATAGATTGCTTCTTTTTTTCAAATTATTATGCTAAATTTTACGCAAGAAAATAAACAATAAAAATGTGATAGAGGTCTGTTTTTTTATAATGTTCTTATTAAAAATAATTAATTAGAGACTATTTTAGATATAAGATAATATAACGTATAAGAGTAATTGTGTATATACTGCCTGATACAGGGTGATTACTATGGCGGCTAAAATAATTCCCAATGTAAAAGCTGATACCGCATTTTTTGATCCAAAGTTAAACTTATTATATGAGTGGATTATTATCTAATGGCATCGCCTGATAATTGCCCTATTTTACAGAAATGTTCTGCAAAGTTTGTTGTAGTAGCCTGGTATCAATTGGTTTGGTTAAGTATTGATCCATTCCTGACGCAAAACAAATCTCCTTTTCACCATCCATTGCATTGGCGGTGAGTGCAATAATTGGAATGTGTGTATGGGTTGCACTTTCCTTCTCTCTTATGATTTTTGTCGCTTCATAACCATCTATGACAGGCATTTGGCAGTCCATAAAAATGGCATCATAGTGTTTATTCTGCCATGCATCGATGGCTAATTGACCATTTTCTGCAATATCAACAGTACAGCCTGATTTTTCCAGTAATTTTTTTGCCACAATCTGATTCACTTTATTATCTTCTGCCAGGAGAATATGCAATTGCAGCTTGTCATTTTGTTCAATGGTCTTTTTGCTAAGCTTAACGGGATCATTCCCGATGGGGAAACTAAATTTGACCCAGAAAGTTGAACCTTCGCCTACGATGCTATTCAGGCCTATTTCACCACCCATTAAATGTGCCAGCTCTTTGCTGATAGAAAGTCCCAGCCCTGTGCCACCATAATTTCTGGAGGTTGATGAATCAGCCTGGTTAAATTTTTCAAAAACAGTATCAATTTTATGTTCAGGGATCCCGATGCCTGTATCTTTAACCTGAATGCTGAAGACAGCGGATTGCTCAGTGATATCATGACACAGAATATCAAGCAGTACTGAACCCCGGCTGGTAAATTTGATTGAGTTGCTGATAAAGTTGAGTAGGATTTGTCGAATTCGAGTGTTGTCAGCAATGATTAAGCGGGGCATTTTCTTATCAATATGATAACTTAGTGCAATCTTTTTTTCTTTTGCCTTGTGCTGCATGAGATCAATGATATCAGCAATGAGTTCATGAAAATTGAACTGGATGGGATCGATGCCCAACTTGCCGGATTCTATTTTGGAAATATCAAGAATGTCATTAATGATAAAGAGCAGAGAGGTGGCAGATGAATGAATTTTATGGACAAAATCTTTCTGCTCATTATTTAAAGGTGTGTCCAGTAGTAAATCACTTAAACCAATAACACCGCTCATGGGTGTCCTGAGTTCATGGCTCATATTGGCAACAAAGCTGCTTTTTTGCTCATTATGAGTTTCTGCTAATTCTTTTAATTGTTTTAACTTCTGTTCATATTTTTTACGTTCTGTAATATCAATAGCATAGGCCTGAACAAGCGTATGTGTATGTTGTTCAAAGGGATGTAGATTCCACAAATACCATTTTCCTGCCGACTCACTTTCTATGGCTTCAATGGTTTCATTATGATGAATGCAGCGTTTTAATAAGGCTTCAATATTATCAGGTAAAATATTAGGTCTACCCATCTCATCAAAGCCGGATTCAATCATCACTTCTGTCATGGCTGGATTTGCGTAGTGAATAATAACGTCTTCATCTAATTGTAAAATAGGTGCTGGATTCAATTCTGCAAAAAGAGAGAGGCGTTTTATTTCACTCTCGCTATAACCCGATTCAGTGCAGTCACGGAATAAGAGAATATTCCCGCCTTGATTGTTTGCATCCAGCGCTATTCTTTTTGCATCAATTTGTATATAAACCCCTTCTTTATCAAGCCAGATATACTCCTGGGTTTGTTGTTCCTGCTCTTGTCCTTGTCCGTTATTATTTTCCAGCGGACAATTTTCAGCCGTGTGTTGATAACGTCCTTCCAGTGCACACAGTGTGGTATGGGCATTGCGGCCAAGAATATCTGCTTGCTGCCATTTTAGTATTTTTTCAGCGGCTGGATTTAAGGCGATAATCTTGCGCTGTGTATCAATGTGGATAACACCATCAGACAATTTCTGATAGAGCTTAAAGGCGGTTTGGTTTGCTATTGAAGTCTTATACATTAACAACCTGTAGTAAGCCCAGTGGGTCTTCCTTTTCATCAAGAGGTTCAATGACATTGGTTATGGAACGAATATTATTACTATCCTGTTCAGCCATATTCAAAAATTTATCTGATGCACATACCTGTCCATCGGCTTCGTAAATAATTTTCAGCCTGGGTAATAGAGGATTATCCTTGTCTATTTCTTCTACAATTGCTTTTTCACCAGTATTGAGCTGAACGGCACTGGTGACAGGATAAATACCCATTACATGAATTAATTCACTGACAACAAATTCATTATAACGGTTTTTTTTAGCAGCCTGGTATAATAATTTAAGTGCATTGACTGGTAACATACCCGGTTTATCAGTTAAACCGTGAATATGTTCATCGTAAAAATCGGCCACCTGAAAAATTTCAACGAGTTTGTAAATACTATTTTTTTTGAGTTTGTCAGGATAGCCGCTGCCATCAATGAGTTCATGATGTTGTTTTACCAGTTTTTTGACATGATCAGAAAACTCCTGACTTTTGTTTAATACACTTTCTACAATAGCAGGATGTTGTCTGATTAATTTTAATTCAGAGGGTGTGTATCGAGTTGTTTTACCGAGCAGGTGCATGGGTAAACGTGACCAGCCGGTATCATGAAGCAGCGCAGCTAATCCCAGTTCATTGATTTCTTCTTCAGAACAATTCATGCGCATAGCCAGAGGCAGGACAACAGCAAAAACACCAAAGCCGTGATCACTAAGTTTTATATCCTGACGATATAAATGCAGCATAGTCAGCAGTGCCTGATCGTTGCGCTGTAGACTTTCACGAGTTTCATTGAGAATAGGAGTGATTTGTTTAACTGAGGGAGGGATCCCCTTTTGAATTGAAGCGCCCAGTTGATTAACAAGCTTGCTAATTTTTCCCTGCAGTACTTTAGCAACTTTGAGTTCATCTTTTAGCTTAATTTTTTTCTTTATATTGCTTTGATCGGGAGTTGTAGCAGAGAGTTCTATTGCAGAATCCTGAACTGTTTGTTTTTCCTGTCCACTTTCTTGCTTGGCCGTTACTGCAGCTTCTTTTTTGACTGGTTTCTGTTGAATAATATCGCTACGAGACAAATCAATGACTAATTCTTTTACTCCAGCCTTTTTTAGTAAAAGAATATCGTTTTGGGTATTAATTTTGCGTCTGTGACGTAAAAAAGGACTCTTTATCCATGAAATATCAATCTCATGGATAAACATCCCTTTTTTCAGATCATCAATTGAAATTTTTTTTGTGGCCATAGTGTCCAATATAGAAAAAGATTAAATAATAAAAAGTTACATAGACTGACGAATAGTCTGTATCACATTAGCAACCTCTGGTTTAACATTGCGCCAGAGATTAAATGACTCTGCAGCCTGACCAACCAGCATACCCAGACCGTCGGCGATATGAACTACGCCCTGCTGTTTTGCATAGAGCATAAAAGCGGTGGCCTGCTTTGAATACATCATATCATAACAATAACAGGATGAATTTAACAAACCCTCAGGAAGAGGGGGTACTTCACCCTGTAAACTGGCTGCAGTGGCATTGATAATAAGATCAAATGTCTGTCCAGTCAGATCATTATAGCCGCCTGCATTGATTTCAATATTGCTATGTTCTGACTGATGGTTCTCATCTATAGCAGAAAAATCAGCAGCCAGTTGTTTGGCTTTGGATGCAGTTCGATTGGCAATAAATAGTGCCGCAGGGTTTTTATCCAAAAGGGGGCCAATTACACCGCGTGAAGCACCCCCGGCTCCCAGTATTAACACTCTTTGTTGTGTTATAGACCAGCCCAGATGCTCAATGATATCATTAACCAGACCGATACCATCAGTATTATCGCCATGGATGGAACCATTACTCTCAAGAATAAGTGTGTTCACAGCCCCCGCTCTTTTTGCCTGATCACTGAGGGTATTGGATAATTTCCAGGCATCCAGTTTAAAGGGTACCGTGACATTAAGTCCTTTGCCGCCATGTCCCTGAAAATGTGCAACAGCCTGAGCAAAACCACCGACATCGACATGAATTGCAGTATATTCAATATTTTGATGAGTCTGCAGGGCAAATGCCGTGTGAATTTGTGGTGACTTACTATGGTTAATAGGATTGCCCATCACTGCATAGCGATCAGGCTGGTCAAAGTCAAAAATATCAGCCATGAGTTTGTTTTTCCTGTTTATTTTTTTGAACTATTGATTCGGCTTGTTTTTTTGCACGCAGTTTATTACGTTTTATCACCTTTTTATTATGACTGCTTAACATGATGATAATGAGCCAAAGTACGCATAAGCCGGAAATAGCGACAATTAAATTTTGCTGCATATCGCCTTTCTCAATCATCAAATAAAAAGTGCCTGCTGTCCCTGATACTCCTCCCAGAAACATAGCAGCAAAGACCAGGAGAATAAAAAATATAAAATAGAACAAATTAAAAATTATGTGCATAATCTATTACTCATTTAACCCTTCTCATTCAGCCAAGCTGCAGCCTGCTTGCCAAAATAAGTCAGGATGCCATCGGCTCCAGCCCGTTTAAAACATAATAAGGACTCTAAAACGACTTTTCTTTCATCAAGCCAGCCATTTTGTATTGCCGCCATCAGCATGGCATATTCACCACTGACCTGATAAGCATAGGTTGGTACACCAAATTCCTGTTTAACGCGCCGTACAATATCGAGATAGGGCATACCGGGTTTGACCATGACCATGTCAGCTCCTTCCTCAATATCCATTGCGACTTCAAGCAGGGCTTCATCACTATTGGCGGGATCCATTTGATAAGTAGTTTTATCTGCCTTACCTAAGTTGGCTGCCGAGCCAACAGCATCACGAAAAGGACCATAGAAGCTGGAGGCATATTTTGCGGAATAGGCTAGAATTTTGGTATAGATATAATTATTCTCTTCCAGTGCATCACGAATTTCGCCGATACGGCCATCCATCATATCTGATGGTGCAACCACATCAGCACCAGCCTGTGCATGTGACAGGGCCTGTTGGATTAATACATCAACGGTTTCATCATTAAGTACATAACCCTTATCATCAATCAGTCCATCCTGACCATGAGAAGTAAAGGGATCAAGGGCTACATCAGTAATCACCCCTAAGTCAGGGTAGGTATCTTTTAAAGCTTTTACTGCTCTTTGAGCCAGGCCGTCAGGGTTATAGGCTTCCTTTGCATCATCTGATTTTGCACTTTGCGGCGTAACAGGAAACAGGGCAAGCGCAGGAATACCTAATGCAACCAGTTCTTTAGCCTCAATTAATAATTGATCAATACTCACACGCTCAACACCAGGCATAGAGGTGATTGCTTCACGCTTTCCTGTGCCTTCCAGAACAAACATTGGATAAATCAAATCATCAACACTTAAACTGGATTCACGCATTAAACGCCTGGAAAAATCATCACGACGCATACGACGCTTACGGGTATAGGGGTAAACGGTTGAGGTATTCATTGTATCTCCGGTTAAAATTCATCATAGAAATTCTGACAAGAAAAATATCGTTAATTTTACCCTAAAATGACTGAAAGTGAGAGAAAATTCTTATCTATCCTCATTAATTAGTTGATTTGGACTACCCCTGCCGGAAAAAGACCATTTAAAATGGATCAAATAAAAATTTTTCTAATCTAAAAAGGCTAAAAAATCTAGTCACTGACCTCAATATGAGTTGATGTAATTTGAAATTTTGTTATAAAATACTTCTAATCAGTTTGTCACTAACTAATTATTAAAGAATATTTCAGTAAAATTAACCACTTATTTTTCAAAGTCTGAATTTATCATGTCAAACCCACTTAATAAAACTCATTATTAATGCGTCCACTCATTTTTATCATTATTATATTAGTCAGTGGATGTGGACTGGAAAGTTCAGCCCCATTTATACACAATGGCAAACTTGACCTCAGTCACTGGGATTTTACCCAACAGGGTAGTGTGGATCTCAATGGAAACTGGCAATATTTAAACAATCAATTACTTAGTTTCGATGAACTTTCAAATAAAGAACAAATAACTCAGGGGCGTTTTGCCTATTTGCCAGGCCAATGGGGAGGCTTGAAACATCAGCGGCAAACTCAGGGGACTTATGGCATTGCCAACTATCGCCTGACAATCAACCTTCCTTCAGACTCAATAAAACTAGCTTTAAGGTTTCGTAATATTGCCTCAGCTCACCAGCTGTGGGTGAATGGTCAATCCTATGTAGAACATGGTCAGGTTGGACGAAATGAAATTGATAGTCAACCGAAAATGAATCATTATATTATTCCCTTAAATATAAAATCCCGGCAACTGGAAATAATATTACAGGTTTCTAATTTTCATCTATCCAGAGGGGGAGTATTAGAAGCGATCACTATTGGACAACATGAACAGCTACAACAACAATTCTATATTGAACAGACGCTGGATTTATTGGTAGCAGGTGGTTTATGGTTGATGGCCTTATATTTTTTTAGTCGTTATCTTACTGCAAAAATAGTTATTAAATATACAGATGTTGCCGGGAACTGGTTTGTTGCAGTCTGTCTTTTGTGGGGGATGCATATATTATTTTGGGGGGTTAGTGGACATTCAGTTTTACGTTTCTGGCCACAGATGGAGTGGGAACTTTTTATTCGCCTGGATTATATTATTTTCTATCTTGCTGTTCCGGTACTCACTAATTTTATTGCAGTACTGTTTCCAAAAGAGAGCATCCCCAAACTCAGTAAGTTCTGGTTATTGCTGGGAGTGTTATTCTCACTGCAGGCTCTATTAACCAGCTCAGATGTTTACAGCAAGTTCTTGCCTTTTTATGAATTCCTGTCCATTTTTCAATTAGCTTATATTTTCTGGATTTTGATGCGGGCATATAAGCATGGAAGAGAAGGAGCGACTGCTGTTCTTTTGGGAATGCTGGTGTTCAGTATTGCTACTGTTTTTGCTTTGCTATCTGAAA
Organism: gamma proteobacterium symbiont of Taylorina sp.; assembly: GCA_025655455.1. Lineage (GTDB taxonomy): Bacteria > Pseudomonadota > Gammaproteobacteria > GRL18 > GRL18 > GRL18. The sequence continues at coordinate 179,410 of JAHXIV010000013.1, read as the reverse complement.
TTGGGTTTATTGTGTCAACCTATCTGGCACCTCTGAGTCTTTATGCTTTGGTCTTTAGTCAGGCTCACACGCTTTCTATAAGAGAGATACAGTCCTTTCTTAAAATTGAGAAACTTTCTAATAAACTGGAAGAAAAAAATATTATTTTAAGAAATAGTGATCAACTTAAAGATGAATTTTTAGCCAATACCTCTCATGAATTACGTACCCCGCTTAATGGTATTGTTGGCCTGGCAGAATCATTATTGCACTCTGATAAAGTAAACTTTGATAAACGTCAGCAGCATGATCTGCTACTTATCTCAAATAGTGGTAGACGTCTGGCCTATCTGGTTAATGATATTCTTGATTATTCACGTCTCAAAAGCCGGGAACTGATCCTTAAAACACGAGCCGTTGATCTGTTCAGCCTGATCAATACAGTACTTACCATGTGTACCCCATTAATTGCCAATAAACCATTAAATTTACTTAATCAAGTGGATAATCACTTACCAGCTGTACTTGGTGATGAAGACCGGCTACAGCAGATTTTTTATAATCTGATCGGTAATGCAATTAAATATACGCAGCAGGGTATTGTACAGATTATGGCTGAGATTAAAGGACAGCATATTAGAGTTGCCATTCAAGATAGCGGTGTTGGTATTGCTGAGGAACGAATTGAGACAATTTTTCATCCTTTTGAGCAGATTGATACAGCTTCATCATACCACTCTGAAGGTGCTGGGCTAGGTCTTGGTATTACTCGTCAACTAATTGAACTGCATGGCAGCAGTCTGGTGATTGAATCACAGCCGGGGCAAGGTAGCACCTTTTCTTTTACACTTCCTGTTTGTGAGAAAAAACTGACGACTAAAGCTATTGACAAATCTGTAGTCCAGAAAAATTATAATACTCTTTTATTAGAATACACTAATATCCATAAGCTGGATATTGCTTCAAAAACAGATAATAAAGGAATACATATCCTGGTGGTTGATGATGACCTGATTAACTTACGTGTTGCAGACAACCATCTAAGTAGTGATGGTTTGATGGTAACAACGGCATCAGGAGGTGTTGCAGCCCTTGAGCTTATCGAGTCAGGTAAACAATTTGATTTGGTTTTACTGGATATTATGATGCCGGATATAAACGGTATTGAGGTTTGTCGCCGTCTTCGCCATCGTTATACAGCAGTACAATTGCCAGTCATTATTGTTACGGCAAAAAATCGTCTTAGTGATCTGGTACAGGGACTCTCTATTGGTGCCAATGACTATCTTACCAAGCCTTTTGTGAGAGAAGAATTACTGGCACGAATACATGCTCAGCTTAAAGTACGAGCTGCTCATTATGCTCTGCAGGAAAATGCACTTTTAAAAAAAGAGCTAAAGCAGGAACAGACTGTTGCAAAACAATTACAAAATGAGGATTATACTAAAGAACAAGATAAAAATTTATACCAAAATCAACGTCAGTTGCTGGTAGAAATTATGAATCATTCGCTGGATCTGTGGATTGAACAAACTGCTATGACCAAAATTGAGCTGGCACAAAACTCAAAACTCTGGAAGGTTTATATGGATGATGATGGCTGGGAAAGAACACAGACTCTGGATCGATACCTGCACCTGGATACCTTACCCAAAAGACCGCGAATTCGTCAAATATTGAACACAGCCAATTATGTACTGGAACACTGTAAAGACAATACAAAAGCTTCTGAGCAATTATGTCAATTAATGCAACAGCTGTCAGATAGTTAGTTCAGAAACAATTTTTGGCTGTGGCACCGACCAATTACCAGTTTTTTGTGATAGTTAATACCAGTGTTTCGTCACAGTAAAATGGTTTAAAACACTGGCTATCACTCATATCAGTATCAATATAAGCGAGACTTAAATCAACAGCTGATATTGTTTTGCTTAATTTGATTTCATAATCTTCATAATCAACTAAAAACGGAAAAGCAAATTCACTTTTACCATAACTAGCGGATAAGTCCATTTGATAGGGTAATGACAGATTTAATTGAGCAACGTAATAATTGGCATCACCAAATCCATACCAATCCTCAGAATGACTGGCTCTGGCTTCAACGCTGAAATTTTCAAATTCCTGTTTGAGTTCCAGAAAATATTCACTGGTATTATTATCTTTGTTCAGGGTGTCAAAATAATAATAATAAGTTGCAAACAGTTTCACAGTGGTTTTTTTCCATTGCTGTGCCCACCCCAGATACCAGTCTGTTTCGGTGTTGGCCTCATTATAACCGGTGACGGAATCATCTACCTGTGAAATCAGGATGCCGGCAAAAAGACCGCTGGGAAAATTAATATAATCAATGCCGCCCTGCAGCGCTGGATCCTTGTTATTTTGGCTAAGGCCTCTTGCACGATAATCTGAGCTAAGAGACAAGTTAAAAAAGAATTGATGATTTGAGGAAAAACTCAAATTGGGAAAAGTAAATAAAATGAAGATTAATAATAACTTAATATAGGTTCTAAACATTATTTATGCTCAAAGATTGACAAGTCAAATGGTATATAAGTATAACCAAATATAAAAAAAAAAAGCAAAATTTCTAATTTTCACTTCAAAAAATAATGCTGTAAGAAGTTGTTTTTATAAATTTTTCATGTTTTTCTAAAGGTAATTAATTTAAAGAAAAACAACCGGTTACATCTTTTTTAACGGGATTAACAGGGAGTTTTTCTTTACATTAAAATAGCATGGAGTTTACTATACATATGAATTGCTTATTAAGCAGGTGACTAATAATTGCTGATCTTTATATTAGATTAGAGATGCTCGGGTCACCGCTGTTTCGATAACAAAAATATGGGGTATAGGGTCATGAAAAAGTTCAATAATACATCTCTCTGCTATTTCTTTTCAATCGGGATTTTCTTTTCCTTTCTTTTAACAGGCACTGTTTTTTCAACGCCACCCCCGGATCCGAACGAAGTAAGTATTCCCCTGCAATTAAGGTTGATTCGGGCTCATTTGGATGAAATGACTGATCAGATGACCACTATGGATAAAACTCTTAAAGCTAAAATGGATGAAATAGAGGTTAGACGAGACGAAAAGTTTATTGAAGTACAAGCTACTGCCGATAATATTCACCATGAAGTCACTGCTGTTAATATCGAAATGACTACTCAGTTATGTTTCGATGCCAGTGCCAAAATGGAACGTAACGTTGGTGTTGCTGCGGAAGTTGGTGTTGGCTGGGATGCAGTCTTAACAGTACATGGAACTGTTCAGGGTGATGGTGGTTTTGGCAGTGAGCTGAGTGTTTCTAATCAAATCTGTATTGAAGTGCCATTGTATTCTGTTGAAAGCTATGATCAATTATTTACTAGTGGAGAAGATCTTGATGGTTTGATAGCTGCTTTGGCCTACCCTTCTCAAGCTGTAGTTCCTGTTATAGCAGAAGTATATACAGCACTAATGCCGACTCCTGATCAAGCATTTGAGGCTTTAGGAAATGTAACAGAGGCTTCAACAGGTTATGATATTTATTCGGGTACATCCCCTTCACCACGAAAATTTTATCCTGCAGATCTATTAAAACCAGATCTCCTGTTAGATCCTATTAAACCTCAGTTTGTAAAAGATTTTGAAGAATATGCTCCTACTGCAGTAGACATTGCATTAAATGATCCTTGTTCGGCTCTTGCGGCAACACCTATAGGTGTTGCATTAAGAAAGCCTAATAGTACAGATATGCGTGATGACGTTAACTTTTTATGTGAGGCATCTGCAAATTCATTACAAACAGCAATGAGTGATGTAAATGAAGCTTTAAGTGAGGTAAATGGTGTTGTCACTGGAATAACTGGTACCATTAAGACGGAGATGGGTAAGGTGATAGCTCCGGTGAAGACGACAGTAAATGTTATCAAGAATACTGTCTCTCCAATAAAAACAGTTGTGGATAAAGTTTGTAGTGCAGTGGTTTTATGTAAACTTTAAAAGTTAGGTTTATATATCAATTCTAAAGGACATTCAGTTCAGACTGTTTGTCCTTCATGTTTAAGGGTGTATAATACGTTTCTTTATATTTTCTTGTACTTCAATAGCCTGTTTATTTTTTTTTAAAAATAATATAACCTATATAGATTTTCTCATGACAAAACAATTTTCAGTGACACTACTATTAACTATTCTATTAACCAGCTTTTCTGTTACAGCAGATAATACAGAAACTGTTATTGCCACTGTTAATGGTATAGAAATCACATCCAGGCAATTATCTGAAACCTCTGAAAAAAAATTCAATGTTGACATTTCTACACTTAATGCTGATCAAAAGAAAAATTTAGTTGATTCACTTATTAATCGTCAAATTATTTTAGAGCAAGCAAAAAAAGAGGGCTTTGAACAATCTGATTCAATGGTTTTTTCCATAAAACAACTTATCGATACATATATCGTTAGACAATATATGACAAAAATTGCAACAGAAAATAGTAAAATAAGTGAGAATACCCTCAAAGCCTATTATGAAAAAGAATATTTAAATAAGCCTCAAACAAGCAATTTCAATATCAAACATATACTGCTCACCAATGAGGATGAAGCAAAGATATTATTACAACAACTAAGCCGTGGTGCTGACTTTTCAACGCTTGCCAAAGCCAATTCAAAAGATATGGTTTCAATGGCAAAAGGTGGGCATTTGGGCTGGATGGGTGCAGATGAGATGGTTCCCGCTTTTTATCAGGCAGTTGCAAAATTATCCAAGGGAGAAATTGCACCCAGGCCTGTTAAAACACAATTTGGATGGCATATTATCAGTTTAGTTGATCAGCATGAATTAACCCCTCCCTCATTTGATAAAGTTAAACTAGAAATCAAGCAGGAAATTATTAAACAACAATTACTTGATTATATTGATAATCTAAAAGCCAATGCGGTCATTGAAATTAAGTAACCCCTTATCAAACAGGATAATTATGGAGAAAAATGGCCAAAATCAGGTTTTCTTTGGTAGGATTTCTATTCTCGGACAGGCTCCTGATAAGGTTATTAATCAGTTTTTTGAAATTATTGAAATCAAAGCTACTGATTATGAGATTCCAGATATTGTATTAGTAGATAATAACGATAGTTTCCGTAAGAGTGCCTACAGCCAAAAAATTGGCACGAATTATTTTAAGCACAGGATAAGGTAGAGTAAGAAAAAACAACTCTACCTAATAACATAAAAAATGACTTTAAATGAAATCTTTTGTTACTCAAGAGCAAAAATTACGCGCGATTAAGCTGAATTTGTTGACCTTATATGGAATGGGGATAGTGACAATATGGCCGCTGCCGGGTGCGACATCCATTGCTTCACCTTTCTGATTGTGAATTGATTCCAGAGTGAAGACATGATTGCCTTCGGGTACAATTAATTCCAGAGTATCGCCGACAGAGAAACGATTTTTTACATCAATAACAGCTGTTTTTTCTGCTTCATTATAGTCAGTTACCTCACCCACAAACTGCTGGTTCTTGCTGGTCGAGTGATTGTCCAGGTAATTTTGATATTCGTGGGTATGGTGACGTTGGTAAAAACCATCGGTATAACCGCGATTGGCAAGGCTGTTTAAATCAGCATATAGCTCATTATCAAAGGCCTCTCCTCTACACAGTGAATCAATGGCCTGACGATAAACCTGAGCAGTGCGTGCAGCATAGTAGTGAGATTTAGTCCGCCCTTCAATTTTAAGGGAATCAATGCCGATATTAATTAAACGTTCAACATGCTCCAGTGCGCGTAAATCTTTTGAATTCATAATATAAGTGCCGTTTTCATCTTCGATAATGGGCATATATTCACCGGGGCGTTCGGCTTCCTCAATCAGATAGGCCTTATCTGCAGCAGGATGACGTTTTATCTGGCTGTTATCGGGAAATGCTTCTGTTGGATTCATTGCTGAAAATGGATCAAAATCAGTGATTGGTGCCTGTGCAATATTGATATCACCGCTGATATCTTCAGTGGCATCATGGACTTTATATTCCCAGCGGCAGGCATTGGTACAGGTGCCCTGATTAGGATCGCGGTGATTGAAATAACCTGACAGCAGACAGCGGCCTGAGTAGGCAATACATAAAGCACCATGAACAAAAACTTCTAACTCAATATCCGGACATTGCTGACGTATTTCTTCGATTTCATCCAGTGACAGTTCTCGTGATAAAATAACCCGTTCAATCCCCATGGACTGCCAGAATTTAACCGCGGCGTAGTTGACTGTATTGGCTTGTACAGAAAGATGGATACAGGCTTCAGGCCAGCGTTCTTTGACCATCATTATCAGCCCCGGATCAGCCATAATCAGCGCGTCCGGTTTTAGTTTTATTACCGGCTCCATATCATCCATATAGGTTTTAATTTTGGAATTATGGGGAATGACATTGGAGGCAAGGAAGAATTTTTTGCCTTGATCATGAGCCTCTGCGATGCCGGTCTGAATATTTTCAAAGCTAAAGTCATTATTTCTGGCGCGCAGGCTATAACGAGGCTGGCCTGCATAAACAGCATCTGCACCATAGGCATAAGCATAACGCATATTTCTCAAAGTACCTGCCGGAAGTAATAATTCAGGTTTTTTGTTTGAGAAATTAGTAGAGATATTAGTCAAGATTTTAGCTCACATTAAAACAAAGTTTAAAATAATCGACTATTATAACCTGATTTATCTTGTTTATGTGTTCTATATAAAGGAAAATATACGACATTTAGTCAAAATAAGCCTAGGTTCTTAATCTATGAGTTTTTCTATACATCGTCACATCGCTTCAAAGATTATTATCTCATACTGTTTGATGTGTTTTTTACTATTGTCAGACAGTTTTGCCGCTTCGGTTCCAGAGCCGCAAAGGATATTGGAAGAAACTTCTAAAAGAATGATTAAACTCTTTATTGAGAAAAGTGAAGATATTCGTAAAGATCCTGAAATCGCTCATATTTTGATCCAGGATTCCCTGATCACAAAAATTAATTTCGAATTGATGTCACGCTGGGTTTTAGGCCGTAACTGGAAAAAAGCAAGCCCTGCACAGCAGCATGAATTTGTTCGTGTGTTCAAAGCACTGGTGATTAAATTTTATTCTAAAGGTTTGATTGGTTATTTAGCAAAACATGATTTGGAGGAAGATGTGATTACTTTCAAACCATTTCGTGGAAAAATAAGCAGTAAATATGTCACGGTTCGCTCTTTTGTTAAACCTCCTGGTAATGCCGAGCCAGTTAATGTTGACTATGATTTGTATCATAATAGGGCTGGACAATGGCAGGTTTATGATGTATCAATAGAAGGTATCAGTCTGGTGACTTCTTATCGTTCAAGCTTTAAAAAAATTATTAAAGAAGAAGGCATGGATGCTTTGTTATCTCAGTTGCGAGAAAAAAATATTAAACTTGATAAATCCAAAGCCTGAATAAAGTTAATCAGTGATCAACTATCAGTATCACTTTCCAGTTCTTTTATTTTTCTTGTCAGGGTATTTCTTCCCCAGCCTAATAATTTTGCAGCATCCTGTTTACGTCCGCCAGTATGTTTCAGCGCAGCATCGATCATAATTCGTTCCATATCAGGTATCAGATTGGCAAGGACATTTTCTGCTCCGGACGATAACTGACTACTGAGCCAAATTTTTAATGCATTTTCCCACTGATTCTGATTCAGGGGATTTGTCAAATTGTCCTGAACTGCAGTTTGCAGTTCAGGGGGCATGTCCTCTATATGGACAACTTGTGCGGGTGACATTACCGTTAACCAGCGGCAGACATTTTCCAGCTGGCGTACATTGCCAGGCCAGGCTTGTTGTGATAAAAAAAACTCGCTTTCAGTATCCAGGGTTTTCATTTCTACATTGAGTTCCTGAGCTGCACGCTGCAGGAAGTATTTAGCCAGTAATGCAATATCTTCCTGCCGCTCACTTAAAGGAGGAATATGAATGCGAATGACATTCAGACGATGAAATAAGTCTTCACGAAAACGTCCATCTTCAACACGTTGTTCTAAATTTTGATGGGTGGCGGCAATAATTCGTACATCGACCTTAATAGGGGAACGACCACCCACTCGATAAAACTCACCGTCAGACAAAACTCGTAATAGACGGGTTTGTAATTCTGCCGGCATATCACCAATTTCATCGAGAAAGAGTGTGCCGCCATCTGCTTGTTCAAAACGCCCAACACGTTGTGCCTGTGCACCTGTAAATGCACCACGCTCATGACCAAATAATTCTGATTCCAGTAAATCTTTGGGAATAGCGGCTGTGTTAAGTGCTATAAACGGTTTTTCTGAGCGAGGACTGTGACGATGTAATGCCTGTGCTACCAATTCTTTACCTGTGCCGGATTGTCCGTTGATCAATACAGTGATATTAGAACGGGATAATCGGCCAATGGCACGAAATACTTCCTGCATGGAGGCAGCTTCACCGATAATTTCAGGTGTTTCTTCTGTTGCAATTAGTTCATCACTACGTGATTTTTTAGATTTTCTTAAACTGAGTGCCCGCTGTACTAATTCAACGGCTTCATCGACATCAAAGGGTTTTGGCAGGTATTCGAAAGCTCCCCCTTCATAGGCGGATACAGCACTATCCAGATCAGAATGTGCTGTCATAATAATTACTGGAATGTGTTTGTAATCATTTTGCAATTTCTCCAGCAGATCAAAGCCATCCATACCAGGCATGCGTATATCAGTGACAATGGTATCCGGCTGAGAAAGTTTTAATGCATTGAGAACACTTTCTGCATTTGCAAAGGTTTCTACCTGGATATCAGTGTGCTTAAATGCTTTTTCTAAAACCCAGCGAATGGAGCGATCATCGTCTATGATCCAAACCTGTTCATCCAATTGTTTCTTTTGTGTGATCATTTAGTCTACTTGTTCGTTAATAGGTAATAATAAAGTAAAAACTGTTTTTCCGGGCTTGCTTGTACATTCAATCAAGCCGTTATTTTGATTGATTAGGGATTGTGCAATAGATAATCCAAGTCCTGTGCCCTCAGCCCGTCCGGTGATCAGGGGCATGAATATACGCTCCTGCATTTCTTTGGGGATACCGGGGCCATTATCGATAATATCCATTTTTGCAACAAGTTTATGGTGTTTTGAGCCAATATTAAAATGTCTTAATACTCGTGTTTTAATGATAATTCTATTTTCATTTTCTGTATTAAAATGAGCTTTCTTTTTTTGTTCTGACAGTGCCTGTGCCGCATTACGCACTATATTCAAAACTGCTTGTATTAAATGCTCGGGATCAATTTTTATCTCTGGAATACTGGGATCATAATCAAAGAAGATTTTAACATTGCGACTTTTATCTGCTTTAAGCAAACTGCGAACTCGTTCGGTGACAGAGTGAATATTCACCATGGTCTGGTTAGGCAGGGCATTGGGGCCAAGCATCCGGTTGACCAGCCTTTTGAGACGATCAGCTTCATTGATAATGACCTGTGTATATTCGATTAAGTCAGGGCTATCAGGTATTTGATTCAGTTCTCGTTCCAGGAGTTGTGCTGCACCGCGAATCCCACCCAGAGGATTTTTTACCTCGTGTGCCATACTGCGTAATAGTGCACGAATAGTTTTATTCTGTGCCAGAAGATTTTCTTCTTTTGAAATTCTTAAATGTCGATCAAGCTGATTAAACTCAATTAAAATTTGTGTCTTAAGTTTCTTAGACTGAATAGGTTGAACGGTTAAATCAACAATAACGGAGTGATCATGCAGCAGGATGGTTTTTTCTCTTTGTGTAAAGGGATGATTGGTTTTGAGTACCTCTTTGATGGCGTTAATTGTATTAGCCTCGCCAATAAGCAATTGGTCAATTGAATTAGAACGGATTTTTTTAGAACTGATACCCAGCAAAATTTCAGCAGCAGGATTGATACATAATACAGATAATTGTTCATCTAATAGTACTACAGCGGTATTGAGGCTATCTAATATACCTTCGGACAGAAAATCCAATTTGTCTGTTTGTAGTTCTATATTTTTCATTTAGCTTTAATTGCTTAAGTTATCTATATAAATAACCTAAGCAAGAATTAAACCAATAAGATATTAACAGCTATAATACATATCAAACTCAACAGGGTGAGTGGTCATGCGTAAACGTGTGACTTCTTCCATTTTTAAGTCTACAAAGGCCTGAATCATATCTTCTGTGAAAACACCACCTGCCGTCAGGAAATCCATATCATCCTGTAAAGCTTCCAGAGCTTGATCCAGTGAACTGGCAACAGTTGGAATCTCAGAGGCTTCCTCAGCAGGAAGGTCATAGAGATCCTTATCCATTGCATCACCAGGGTGGATTTTATTCTGAATACCATCCAGTCCAGCCATTAACATGGCAGAAAATGCCAGATAGGGATTGGCAGTGGGATCCGGGAAGCGTACTTCAACACGGCGTCCCTTAGGGTTGGACTCATAAGGAATACGGATGGAAGCTGAACGGTTGCGAGCAGAATAAGCCAACATGACCGGGGCTTCAAAACCGGGAACCAGACGTTTATAACTATTGGTTGAAGAATTTGTAAATGCATTTAATGCACGGGCATGTTTAATAATACCGCCAATGTAATAGAGAGCTGTTTCAGATAATCCGGCATAACCATCTCCGGAAAATAAATTCTCACCATCTTTAAAGATAGATTGATGAACATGCATACCGGAGCCATTGTCGCCCACAATTGGTTTGGGCATAAAGGTGGCTGTTTTGCCATAAGCATGGGCAACATTGTGAATTACATACTTCATCTGCTGAACTTCATCCGCCTTACGAATTAATGTATTGAATTTGACACCAATTTCACACTGTCCGGCGGTGGCAACTTCATGATGATGGACTTCCACTTCCTGTCCCACTTCTTCCAGAATTAAACACATTTGGGAGCGGATGTCATGTAAAGAATCAACAGGTGGTACAGGGAAATACCCCCCCTTAACACCAGGTCGATGACCCATATTACCATCAGTATAAACTTTTTCTGAATTCCAGTCAGATTCTTCGGCATCCACTTTGACAAAGGATCCACTCATATCAGATCCCCAGCGTACATCGTCAAGGATAAAGAATTCGGGCTCTGGTCCAAAGTAAGCTTCATCACCAATCCCCGTTGATTGAAGGAATTGAACGGCTCGTCTGGCAACAGAACGTGGGTCGCGCTCATAGCCCTGCATGGTTGTCGGCTCAACAATATCACAGCTGATAATTAATGTGGGTTCATCTGTAAAGGGATCAGTATAGGCAGTACTCTGATCAGGCATTAAAATCATGTCAGATTCATTAATCCCTTTCCAGCCTGAGATGGAAGAACCATCAAACATTTTTCCGTCTTCCATTGTAGCGGCATCAACAGTTCTGGCAGGAACTGTAACATGTTGTTCTTTACCTTGTGTATCAGTGAAACGAAAATCAACAAACTTGATACCATTTTCTTCAATCATAGTTAAAACATCAGTCATATGGGACTCCTGGTGATTATTTGCGTTCTAAATTGGTGCGTTAATGTGTTTGTTTGCACAATAATGGTGCGCTAGTGATAAAGTAATTCCAGCTTATCGATATAATCCAGCTTTTGCAAAGAAAGATTTAAACTCTTTTCCAGTTCAGTTGAGAGCTTCATTTCTGATGTATTTATAATTGACAGGGGCAGAATGACCTGAATATTCACCTTGCCATTCAGATAATGGAGTGTCACTGCTTCTATGGATTTTGACTGCTTAATCTGGCTCCAGCATTGCTCCAGATCGGACAAAATTTCGTCTCGAAGCGGTAAATGTGAACAGCTTGAATGTGCCTCATCATTTTCCGGATCAATATGAACTAACACCTGCGCAATATCAGGGAATGAATTGGTGAGTTGTGCACTGACTTCATCGCTGATCCTGTGTCCCTCTGAAACACTGAGTTGAGGAGATACTTCAATATGAACATCCAGAAGGGCTTCCGCGCCCATTTGGCGTGAGCGCAGCATGTGCATTTGAGAGACCCCGGGAATTTCTATGATATGACGGCTGATTGACTGAACTTTTTTTGGATCCAGCCCCTTATCAACCAGCTGATCAATACTTTCTCTGGCGATGTCCCAACCAATTTTACTAATCATCATTGATACGATGACCGCTGCTGCTGCATCCAGATATTGAATACCGTATATGCTGCCTGCAATACCGACTAAAACAACGATTGAGGAAATTGCATCGCTGCGATGATGCCAGGCATTGGCTTTTAAAATGGATGAATTTAAACGTCGGGCATAAATAAAAGTATATTGATAAAGTGCTTCTTTGGATAGAACAGAAAGCAAGGCAACCCAGAGTGTCATGGAGGAAGGGGTTATAATATCGCCTGAGCTTAATCGATCCAGAGCATCTATGACAATACCGATGCCTACTGTGATAAGAATGCCGCCCAATATAGCAGCAAATGCTGTTTCAATTCGTGCATGTCCATAAGGATGATTTTCATCCGGGGACTGACTGCCTTTTTTTGCAGCAAACACAACGATGATATCGCTGAGCAGATCAGAAAAAGAGTGGATGCCGTCAACAACCAGGGCGTGAGAATGGCCTATATAACCAATGATGATTTTAAAAATAGCTAATATTAAATTAACTACAGCACCCGCAATAGTGACCTTTCTGGTGATACGATAGCGTTCTTTTACAGTGTATGATGTATTCTGTTGTTCAGACATAAAAGCAATTATCCGGTTTTCTGACTTTCATCTAACATGCAATTTATCACTGTCTTTCTTTGCTATTAAAATGTTAGCAAAACGACAGCGACAACAACATTTGTTGAGGACTCTGCTTTTTATTCTAACACAAAATTTCTGCAGATTTTAAAGCCTGTTATCCCAGCTGTTCGATTGCAATGTCTTTTACCTGATGAGTCGGCATGGGACGTCCATACCAATAGCCCTGTACGGTCGGACAGCCGATGGCTCTGACATAATCCAGTTGTACCTGCGTTTCAACACCTTCTGCTACAATGTGCATGCCCAGTTCTTTAGCCATGGCGACAATTGCGGTGATAATGGAATTCTTATCGCCGGGTGATTGTATTGTAGAAATAAAGGCTCGATCAATTTTTAAGTTATTCAAAGGCAATGTCTGTAAGTAGCTCAGTGATGAATATCCCATACCAAAATCATCCACTGCAAAACAAATTCCATGGCTGGCAAGATATTTAAGCTTAATAACGACTTGCTCCATATCCTGCATCAATACATTCTCCGTGATCTCCAGTTCTAATTGTTCACCTTTAATGTCATATTTTTTCATTGTGTCCAACACAAAATCAACAAAACTTTCCATGCCAACCTGAGAGGCTGACATATTAACAGCCAGTTTAATATGAGATAAAGCCGGGTTGTGTTTTACCCACTGTTGTAATATCTTGCATGATGAATCCAGCATCCACTCGCCAATGTCATTAATTAAACCGGTTTCTTCTGCCAGAGGGATAAAGTCATTAGGAGTGATTAAGCCCTTCTCCGGATGATTCCAGCGGATAAGTGCTTCAACACCATTTATTTTTTCTTTGATAACATCGTATTGCGGCTGAAAGTATACTTCAAATTGATTTTCCTGAAGTGCTGTTCTAATTCCGTTTTCAATAGATAAGTGGTGCTGGAACAAGGTATCATTGAGCTCAGAGAAAAATTTATGGCCATTTTTACCCTTGCCCTTGATGGCATACATTGCCATATCAGCATGTTTTATTAATGCTTCACTATTTTCACCATCTTCCGGGAAAGTGGCTGTGCCAATGCTGAAAGTCACATAAATTTCATTGCCTTCAATAGAAAAAGAAGATTCCAGTGCACAGGTAATGTTATTAATCAGCCTGGTGACATCTTCACAGGAGTTAATATCAGGCAGCATCAGATTGAATTCATCACCGCCCACTCTGGCCAGAGTATCACTATCACGAATACAGCTTTTCAGGCGTTTGGCTATTTCCTGTATCAGCTTATCACCGGCAATATGACCCAGAGAATCATTGATGATTTTAAAACGATCCATATCCAGAAACATTATTGCAACGATTTTGTTGTGTCGATTGGCCTGAGAGATGGCAAAGTCTACTCTGTCACTGAATAATACCCGATTGGGTAATTCGGTCAGGGCATCATGGTATAAATGAAAATAAGCGATTTCATCGAGGCGTTTTTGTTCTGAGATATCTCTTGCAACACCATAAATACCAATAAAATCTTCTGCCAATCTGTTATCGGGCATATCATCAGTGTTTAATTGAATAGAAATAGAGCGAGATTCAAAGTAACACAGATCGGCGCCGGGATGTTTGGGCTGCATCCTCAGCTCAATGGTTTGTTTGATACCAATATCTGTTGTATGGGTGCTAAATGCACAGCGGGCTTTTTCAATATCATCAGCATGAATAAATTCTGCATAATGATGGCCAATGAATTCTTCCTGTGTATAGCCCAGTAATTCTGATGCACGTTCATTGACAAAGGCAAAATGGCCTTCCTTGTCCAGCATATAAATCATATCAGGAGAGTTGTTGACAAAAAAGCCATAACGCTTCTCGGAAGCATGAATACAGCGATGCATTTCATCTAAATTACGTTTAAGAGTCCGTTTTTCAAGCAAATTATCAATAATTGTAATCAGTTCAGTGGGATTATAGGGCTTATTGAGAAATTCTTTAACGCCATAACGTAATGATAAAGCAGCATTATCAAAAGTAGCCTCACCGCTATTAACAATAATATCAATATCAGGGTATTGATCCTGAGCAATCTTCATGACCTGAAAGCCATCAACTTTGGGCATTTTCAAGTCAAGCAGTATTATATCAAAAGATCGGTCAGCCATGATTTCAAGGGCTTTTTGTCCATCTTCTGCCTGAGTACATTCAAGATCATAAATTTCAAGCAAATCCTGAACACTTTGACGAACCAGTTTTTCATCATCGACAACAAGAATGCTCGGTGCAATGTGCTTTTTTAGATTGGAATTGAATTGTGCACAAATGCTATTGCTATAGTATTTTTCGATGTTAATTGTATTTTTATTCATTTTCGTAACTACTCATAGGATCTACTAATAATAACCAGCTGAGGTCTATACAATTATAGCCCTTTTCATGCAGCAGGGTGAGTAGTTACCATTTTTCTTGGTAATAAAATCACAAATACTGCACCGCTGTTATCAGAACTGTTGTTTGAGGAATTATTGCTACCGCTGATCGTGCCTCCCAGATCATTCACCAGATTTTTAATAATACTGAGCCCTAATCCGGAGTGCTCTGCTGACTTGGTTGTTTTAACGGGATTAAAAAGATTCTTTAATATCTCTGTCGGAATACCAGGGCCATTATCTGAAATACATAATTCTACATATTGCTGGCCATTATAATTAACCTGATCTCGTGTACTGATACTGATCTCTCCACCATCAGCCATTGCTTCAGCTGCATTTTTAAATAAATTAGTCAGAATTTGCTTAATAGTACTGCTATTGCTTTCAATACATGGAATTGAAGGATCTAAATGAAGCCTGGCAGTAATTCCTGCCTTAAGAAACAGTGATTCTTTAAAAATAGCACAAAGTCCGTCGATTAATTCATTCAGATTGATTTGATTATTAAGCATGGCTGTTTTCTGTGGGGTTTCTCTTATTCTGAGTACAATTTGACCAACCCGCTCAACTTCCTGCATTAGAATTTCCAATTGTCCCGGTAATTTTTCATCCTTGGAGTCAGCCAATTTGTGTGACAGAACCTGCAAATAATTTCGTATCACTCCTAAAGGATTATTGGCTTCGTGTACTAATTTTCGAATCTCTAATGACTGTAATGCTTTTTCTTCCTCAACAATCGTGTGTATTTGCTTTGCGGTATTTCTGTCCTGTGTGATAACTGCGGCCGATGATCTGGAAAATTCATAGAGCAGTCCCTTTTCACGCCGGACTTTTTTTAATTGCAGGGAACTGAACCCTGCCACCAGTACACCATATTTTTCACCATCAGCGGCTTCAATTAATGGTATACATAATATTTTTTCTGCACTTAATAAACGTTGCAATTGTCGATCGACAACGGATGGTTGACTATGAGCTGTATTCTTATCGGAAGATGCATCCTGGGAAGAAAGAGGGAGCTGTTTTATCAGGCATTTAACCGCCAGAGTGCTGACAGCTTTTAATGGAATGCTAAACTGTCTGAGACGCTGCTCATCAATATGGCTGCCGTATTGTGCATTTAACTGCCGGGCTTCTTTATCAAAAGCCAGGTAGAGGCAATGAGAAAAGCCAAACAAAATATTAAGATTTTGTATTATTTGTTTAATTAGTGTTTGTTCCGGGCGACTTTCAAATTGAGGAGTATTAACTGGCTGCAGAGAACTGGATAATGCAATGGTGCGTACATTGTCTGCCAGCTCAATTTGTACGGCCTCATCAATATGAATGGTTTGATCTTCATTGATGCTGATTCCCATTTCCTTTGCTGTATCAAGTACTTTTACATGACTATTAAGCAGTATTTCTTCCAGAAAAGATTGCCCCAGATCAAAAATATTGGACACTTCGCTAAAGATGTTTTCTTTATTTTCAAAAGAGCTGGAGGTTGATAGTATTGAGAGTTTATGAGCAGCATTAATCAGCTGTACCAGATGTGATGTCCC
The DNA here is from genome assembly GCA_025655455.1 of gamma proteobacterium symbiont of Taylorina sp. GTDB lineage: Bacteria > Pseudomonadota > Gammaproteobacteria > GRL18 > GRL18 > GRL18. Next base: position 162,729 of record JAHXIV010000013.1, on the reverse strand, counting down.
CATGAGTTGTTCAGCAGGTTCTCGCTGATAGAGAATGGCATCACTTAACAGGGGATCAAACTGCTGAATAATAGCAGCACCAATTTCAGGTATACTGGAACCGATAAAGTCCTGTTCCATGATGTTGCGCTGGTATTCCTGCTGCATGTGCAGATCATTACTAGTGAGTATTCTATTACTGCGCTGTGTATAGTCATCTGTATTGTGTACCAGACAAACCAGTTCACCGATATTATGTAACAGACCGGCAATATAGGCCTCATCTTCATTATGATAATCAGTAATATGCGCCAATGCTTTTGCCAGACTTGCTGTGCTTAAAGCATAGCTCCAGAAGCTGACCAGAGCATCGTTTTTATCAATGTTAAACTGAGAAAAAAATTGTTGAACCGCTGAATGACAGGCAATACTTTTAACGCTATTTAAGCCTAGTGCAACCACCAGACTATTAAAATCTTTGTTTTGAGCCAATTGATAATGAGCTGCGGAGTGTGCAGCAGACATAAATCGGCTGGTCAGAGCCGGGTCAGTTTGAATAATTTTAGCAATGCGACTAAAGTCAGCCTCCGGATCACGGACAGCTTCAAGTAATTTAAGCAGGGAATGAGGAAGAGAGGGTAGCTTTTCCTGCTCAATTAATAATGATTGTTTGTTCAGTGCTTGCGGCATATTTTAATCGTAATATTATTATGATTTATGTGATCTCTTAAGAGTATGCGCTAACTATTTGTATATGTAAAGATATTTGTAGTTTTTACTTTGTTTTACTAAAAAAAAGACCACTATAAAAAGTGGCCTTTTTTCGTTATTATCAAAATAATGTAATTACTTCCCCTTCTTCAGAAGGGGAAGTGTGAGCATTTACGTTTATTTTATAAATAACATTTCATGATACTTGGCTAAAGGCCAAAGCTCATCAGCGACTTCTGCTTCAAGTGTATCAGCATGAGAACGAACTTCATCCATTAAACTGCGGATTTCATTGGCAAAATATTGTGTGTGATCATCTATTGAAGCAAAATCTTCTTTTTCCAGAGCCGCACTTAATTTTGCCACACCAGCCATCATGGCAGCAGTTTCACCGGCAACTGTTTGTGCCACTGAATTATCCATATCAATGCCCATTTCTGAAAGGCCGGCATTGGCCATTGATATATCAGATAAGTAGCGTGTTGCTGCAGGATAAATCATGGTCTTAGCCATATCAATTACCAGTTTTGCCTCTACTTCAATGGCAAGAATATATTGCTCTGAATACACTTCATAACGACTTTCCAGTTCAGCGGGTGTTAATACACCGGTGCTTTTAAACAGTGCTTTAACAGAGTCTTCCTGTAATGCAGGTAAGGCGTCAGCGGTAGTTGGAATATTCTTTAAACCACGCTCTTTAACCGCTGCTTCATGCCAATCGCTGGAATAACCATCGCCGCCAAATACTGCATTGCCATGTTGATTTATCAGTTCCTGCAGGACATTAATGACAGCGGAAGTCTGATCATTAGCTTTTAACTCTGTTTCAAGCTTGTCAGCAATCCAGTTCAATGAGTCTGCCAGCATGGTATTCATAGCCACTAACGGTCCAGAAACAGATTGAGCAGAGCCTACAGCACGAAATTCAAAACGATTACCTGTGAAAGCAAAAGGAGACGTACGGTTACGATCACCCGGATCACGTTTAAAGTTAAGGATCTGATCCAGTCCCAGATCCATTTCACCACCATGTTCACTTGCTGTTAGTTTTCCTTCTTTAATATCATCGAAAACTTTTTCCAGTTGTGCACCAAGATAAACGGATAAAATGGCTGGAGGTGCTTCATTGGCTCCTAAACGGTGGTCATTACCGGCAGAAGCAATAACTGAACGCAGTAACGGGCCAAACTTATGCACACCACGAATTACAGCACCACAGAATAACAAGAAGTTTAGGTTATCGTGCGGTGTTTTACCCGGATCCAGTAAATTACCCTGTGTAGAATTGCCCACAGACCAGTTAACATGCTTACCAGAGCCATTGATGCCGGCAAATGGCTTTTCATGTAATAAACAGACAAAACCATGTTTCTTTGCAGTACCTTTTAAAATTGTCATCAATAGCTGCTGATGATCGGCTGCTACATTGGCAGCTTCAAAGTAAGGTGCAATTTCAAATTGTCCCGGTGCCACTTCATTATGATGTGTTTTGGCAGGAATACCTAATTTATAGAGTTGATCCTCAACATCCTGCATATAAATTTGTACACGAGCAGGAATGGCTCCAAAGTAATGATCATCAAATTCCTGTCCCTTTGCCGAAGGTGCACCAAATAATGTACGTCCTGTTAACAATAAGTCAGGGCGGCTATTGGCAAAGTTTGAATCAATCAGAAAATATTCCTGCTCAGCACCACAGCTTGAATTTAAAGTAGCAATATCTTTTTCACCCATTAGTGAAAGTACTCTTCTACCTGCTTTATTCATCGCATCATTAGAGCGCAGTAATGGAATTTTCTTATCCAGAGCCTCGCCGGTCCATGACATAAAGACACATGGAATCATTAATGTAGCGCCGTTATCTGTGTGCTGAATATACACCGGACTGGTGGGATCCCAGGCAGTATAACCACGCGCAGCATTAGTCATGCGGATACTGCCGTTAGGGAATGAAGAACCATCCGGCTCACCTTTGATTAACAGGCTTCCGGTGAATTCAGTAATCGCATTACCTTCTGAGTTGGTGATAATAAAACCATCATGCTTTTCTGCTGTGGCATGTGTCAGAGGATAGAAGATATGAGAGAAAAACTTAACGCCTTTTGACATAGCCCAGTCTTTCATTGCTGCTGCAACAATATCAGCAGTGGACTTGTCTAATTCCACACCAGTTTGTACTGTCTTTTTTATAGCTTTATAAGCATTCTTGGAAAGAGATTCTTCCATTGTAGCCAGATTAAAGACGTCACATGCCCAGATGTCTTTTAATGATTCTGTCTGTTCAACAGGTGTTGTTTCACGGTTAGTGATTTGGTAAATTGCTTGAAGGCGTGATTCATTTCCACTCATTCTGTGTTCCTCGGTTAATACTATTAATTATTGGGGCGCATTCTATATTCATGCTTAATTGCTTTATCTTAAGGTAGCAAACATTATACCATCATTTATCAATAGAAGTCATGACAGGCTTTTAGGCTTGCCTGAATGAAGATGAGTGGTTAAACTTAGCCTTATCAGGCTGAAAATCAAATTTTATGCACCACAATAGTGCATAAGCTAGAAATACTGAATTGTTAGAAGAATAAAACATTATGAGTGCTAGTCATCAATATAAACAAAAAACTGAGGATGCATCTCATGCCGATGTTCTAGCTGAAAAAATACCTGTGTTGACATCCAATGCAAAAGTGATAGCTGTTTCAAGCGGTAAGGGTGGTGTCGGGAAAAGTTTTTTGGCCACTAATCTGGCCATTGCTTTTGCACAAGCAGGGAATTCTGTGTGTTTGTTTGATGCGGACACCAATATGGCTAATATTAATATTTTATTGGGTATTACACCACTGCATACCCTGGAACATTTTTTTACGCAGGATTTGGCCTTAAAAGATATTATAATTCAGGGATCCGGCGGTATTGATATGATCGCCGGCACATCGGGGGTCGCTGACTTTGTCCATTTATCTCAGCCGCAACAACAGAAGCTGGTGCATGGTCTGCAAACCCTGGAAAAAAAATATCATTATTTACTGATTGATACAGCAGCGGGTGCGGATGAAACCAATATTAACTTAATATTAGCCGCACCCTATCTGATCCTGACTATTACAGGAGAACCAACCTCTCTAACGGATGCGTTTTCCTTACTGAGAATATTAAAAAAATATCATTTTAACCGGCCGGTTCTGGTAATTGTTAATATGGCTGAGCATCGTGTATCTGCTCAGGCTATTTTTAAACGCTTTAAGAATGCGGTGAGTCAGTATCTCCAGCTTAAATCCTATCTGGCAGGTTACGTTCTGGCAGATAAAAATGTTGCGCTTTCTATATTGCAGCAGCAGCCGTTGCTGTTATACTCATCCGATTCACTGGCAAGCCAATGTCTGCGTCGTATTTGTCAGCGCTTAATCAATGTTTTTGAACAAAGACAGCATATTACAGCTTCGTTTAGTCATTATTTTTCTGATTTAATTTTGTCTGATGAAGAGACTAAGGCAGAGGATACAATAGAATTGGCACTCTCACGTGATACTTTGGCAAAGGATGTTCCGTTAGATAGTCTGTCAGTTGAATATTCCGGTTTATTGAGAGCAGGTTATTATGCGCGTTTACTGAGTCAAAAAAGCCCCTGACACATTATTGAATGTCAGGGGCTTTTTTAATTCCGGATTAAGCTGATAATGATATCAGACTTATTCAGAATATAACTTACTTAGCGGCAGGTGCTGCTGCAGTTGGAGCCGCGGCAGGTGCTACCGGACGTGGTGCTGGGTAGTAAGGACGGTATCCTCCATAGCCACCATCAGAGTTCTGATAGTTATTATAGCCATTGAAACGGTTATTCATGTTGTTATTACCATTATAGTTGCTATAACCATTTCCATAAGCTGAACCACGAGTGTTACCTTTGCCGCGACCACGACCACGTGCTTTAATAGTGATTTCTACATCACCATCCATGTCGCTGTCCATGCTGCCGTCACCCCAGCCATTACCATAACCGTTGCCATAAGCATTGTTGTTCATGTTGTTATAGCCCTGGCCATTCCAGTTTGTGTTTGAATTACTATCATCTCCCCAAAATGCATTGGCAGATAAAGAAACAACAGAAGTTGCGATTGCAGCAGCAATAATTAATTTTTTCATTTTATACTCTCCAGTATTCTTTTTATTAATGTTTATTTAATGTGTGTTTTTTTATTATAAACTTAATTCATTGATAAGTTTTAGGTAGTATATTAGATAAATTCTATATTAGCAAGTATTAATATTATATTTTTAATAATATATTAGAGTTGTTATCCTGCTGCAACTTTAATACTAATGATAATTTCATTATCTTCTTCTTTAATATCAATGACTTTATGGCCATTGATACGACACCAGGCAGGAATATCAGCCTTTGCCCCGGGATCAGTACTGGTAACAATAATAGTTTCTCCCGGAACCATTGTGGCAATAGCATCCTGAGTACGTATAACCGGCAGGGGACACAACAAGCGCCGTGCATCTAACTGAATCATATTTTCCATTAAAGAATCCACTGTTTTTTTATGTTATCAACCGCCATGGGTTGAATAGTGTATTCTTTTTCATCTGCATTGGGTTGTCGTATGCAAAGCGTGACTTGAGGATCATTTTTCCCCTGACTATAACGTGCAATTAATGCCAGAGCTGTTTGTAATTCTTCATCGCTTTTAAATTCCCCATCGACCAGCGCTAAAGCACCGTTATGACTGACTGGATAGATACTGACAAATTGATTTTTATAACCCTGCATAAAATTGTTTTCACCTTCTTCACGACCAATAATTATTTTTAAATTGGGTGCCAGACGAAAGTGGCGTCCCATTTTCAGCATGATAATATCATCCAGTTCATAAGCCCGACTGGGACGATTGCTCCACATATCTTTTAATTTAACAGCATAATTTTCATCGGTCAGCATACAACAGCCGCCAGCAGGCTGGGCATAGTCCTCAAAACCATATTGTGCAGCCAGTGCCATTTGTGGTTTTCGGCTGCGACCGCTAAAATCAAATAAGCCTTTTCTATCCAGCCAGCCTTCACGTTCCGGTAATGTTTCAGGTAGTTGCCCGGCGCTTAACGGTCTGACCAGTAAATCATTGCTGCCGGACTCTTTAGCGACAACAGGCATGGTTTCTTTGCGCTGTGACATGGGACGCTGGCCAACCACTTCTCCAGTAATAATAAAGTCAAAATCATGGTCTCTAATCCATTCAACTGCCTTTTTAACCATAAAGGTTTTACAATCCAGACAGGGATTCACATTTTTTCCATAGCCATGTACAGGGTTAAGAAGAATATCCTTATATTCTTCGACGACATCGACAATATGTAGTTTAATCCCCAGTTGTTCTGCTACCCAGAGGGCGTTATTACGTTTCTGTTTATGCTGATGTTTCTTCCTGATCGCATGAGTATGGCCTTCCACACAAAAGCCGGTAAAAAAATTAATGCCTTCAACATGGATACCCTGTTTCTGGATGACTCTGACTGCCAGCATGGAGTCCAGACCTCCGGATATTAATGCCACTGCCTTGCGTTGTTGTTTCATAATTTTAAGTTTTAAGTGTTAAGTTTTAAGTGTTAAGTGTTAAGTAAAAATACAGGCTTTTGACTTTGTTTTTAACTTAACACTTAACACTTAAAACTTAAAACTTTTTTTTAAAAATTTTCAAGGTATAATGTCAGGTTATTTTAGAAAATATCATTTAACTTAATCATAAAAATAAGATAAAACAATGCCGGAAAAAAATACTGCATCCAGCCAATTTGATGTTTCAAGCTTTCAGGGACTCATCCTTGCACTTCAGACCTATTGGGCTGAAAAAGGCTGTGTATTACAACAACCTTATGATATGGAAATGGGCGCGGGTACTTTTCACCCGGCAACTTTCCTGCGTTCTATTGGTCCCGAGCCATGGAGTGCGGCATATGTACAGCCATGTCGTCGTCCAACTGATGGTCGCTATGGTGAAAATCCTAATCGTCTGCAGCATTACTATCAATTTCAGGTAGTTATTAAACCCTCTCCTCTGGAAATCCAGGATCTCTATCTGGGATCTTTAAAAATGCTGGGGATTGATCCTCTGGTGCATGATATTCGTTTTGTTGAGGATAACTGGGAATCACCGACTTTAGGTGCCTGGGGATTAGGTTGGGAAGTTTGGCTCAATGGTATGGAAGTAACACAGTTTACTTATTTTCAGCAAGTTGGTGGTTTGGACTGCAGACCGGTTACGGGTGAGATCACCTACGGTCTTGAACGAATTGCTATGTATTTGCAGAATGTAAAAAGTATTTACGATCTGGTATGGACGGATGGATCTCTGGGCAAAGTGACTTATGGCGATGTGTTCCATCAGAATGAAGTGGAAATGTCAGCGTATAATTTTGAACAGGCACCTGTTGATGAACTGTTTAATCAATTTGATCATCTGGAAGCAGAAAGTAAACGTCTGATTGAGGAAAATTTACCACTACCTGCTTATGAAATGATGGTCAAGGCTTCTCATGCATTTAACTTATTAGATGCCCGTCATGCTATCTCCGTGACAGAACGTGCGCGCTTTATTGGTCGTGTACGAGGATTGTCCAAAGCAGTTGCCCGGGCTTATTATGAACGCCGTGAGGCATTGGGATTTCCTATGCTTAAAACAGATGCCTAATATAGAAAAACCGGAATAACAAATTATGTCAACCAATGCTGCAGATAAAAAAGATTTACTAATTGAATTAGGAACTGAAGAACTTCCACCAACGGCATTAAAAGGGCTGTTAAAAGCCTTTTGTCAGGGAATTGTCAAAGGGCTTGCTGAGGCTTCTCTAAACTATGATGAGATAAACTCCTACGCAACTCCGCGTCGTTTAGCGATTGTTATTAAGCAGTTAGATACCACTCAGGCAGACAAATCCATAGAAAGACGCGGGCCTGCTCTACAAGCTGCATTTGATGAAGAAGGCTGCCCTTCAAAAGCTGCTATCGGTTTTGCAAAATCCTGCGGTGTTGAGGTGGAAAATTTATCGAAACTGGAAACAGATAAGGGCGCATGGCTGGCTTATACTATGAGTGAAAAAGGCCGACAGAGTCGGGAAATAATCCCGACTATCTTTCAGACTGCGTTGGACAAACTTCCTATACCTAAACGTATGCACTGGGGAGATCTGGACGCGATGTTCGTGCGTCCTGTGCATTGGGCTATTATATTGCTGGGTGATGAAATGATTCAAACTGAGATTCTCAGTGTGACCAGTTCCAACAAAACAAGGGGGCATCGCTTTCACTATCCTCATTCTATTACTATTTCAGCACCTGCGGAATATGAAGCACTGTTGCAGGAAAAAGGTAAAGTCATTGCAGATTTTGATAAGCGGCAAACCCTGATTCTCCAGCAAATTGTTGCAGCAGCTGATGATATAGGTGGAGAAGCAGTGATTGATCCTGATTTACTGGACGAAGTGACCAGTATGGTGGAATGGCCGCAGGTTATTGTTGGTGAATTTGAAAAACATTTTCTTGAGGTACCGTCAGAGGCCTTAATTTCAGCCATGAAAAAACATCAGAAATATTTTCATCTGGTGGATAATAATGGTCAGCTGATGCCTTATTTTATTACTATCAGCAATATTGAGAGTTCTGATCCGCAACAAATTAAAGAAGGTAATGAGCGGGTGATCCGTCCGCGTTTGTCCGATGCCAGTTTTTTCTGGTCACAGGATAAAAAAACACCTCTGCAGAGCAAATTAGAACGTTTAAAAAGTGTTGTTTTTCAAAATAAATTAGGCACTGTTTATGATAAAACTCAGCGTGTTACACAACTCGCTGCAATTATTGCTGGTCAATTAAATTCAGATGTGGTGCAGGCTAAACGGGCAGCGCAATTAGCTAAATGTGATCTAATGAGCGAAATGGTCAATGAGTTTCCTGATCTGCAGGGTATTATGGGGCGATATTATGCCCTGAATGACGGAGAGGATCAATCTGTGGCTCAAGCTCTGGATGAGCAATACATGCCGCGTTTTGCAGGTGATAATACACCATCCACTGTGAATGGTCAGGTACTGTCAATTGCTGAACGTATTGATACCCTGATGGGTATTTTTGCCTTAGGCCAGATCCCGACAGGTGATAAAGATCCCTTTGCATTAAGAAGGGCTGCACTCGGTTTATTGCGAACCATTATTGAAAATAAACTGGTTCTGGATATACCGGGCTTATTACAGCAGTCGGCTGATCTTTTTCCAGAGGAAGTGAAGGCAAATAAAGCTTGTGATGCAGTTTATCAGTTTATGCTTGATCGTTTGAAAGGCTATTTTTCAGATCAGTCTATTGCAGCGGATGTTTTTGATTCTGTTGTTGCTTTGGCACCGGCGCAGCCGCTGGATTTTTCTCGTCGCATCGAAGCTGTTGCACAATTTAAACAATTGGAAGCATCCGAATCATTGGCAGCAGCCAATAAACGTATTACTAATATTCTTAAAAAGATAGAAGGGCAACTGCCGCAACAGATTGATAAAAATTTATTGGTGGAAGAGGCCGAACAGCATCTTGCTGAGCAGCTCTCTTATGTGACTGAACAGGTCACTCCCCTATTAGCAGATGCTCAATATACACAGGCATTAACTCAGCTGTCAGAGTTAAGAGACGTGGTGGATAAATTCTTTGATGATGTGATGGTGATGGCAGAAGATGAGGCATTGAAAAACAACCGAATTGCTTTGCTTAATCAATTGCGCGGGCAATTTATGCAAGTGGCTGATTTGTCTCTTATCCAAACATAAAACTATACCACTGTCTTAATTTGCAGGTAGATATGTTTGCAAAGCGACAGTGGCAAAGTTTTATTTGCTGACGGCTCTTATCCAAACATAAACAGGACTATTATGGGATTTATTCGTTCGACGTTATTTCTGGCATTTATGTGGCTAAGCATTCCCTTTGCTACAGCACTTTTTTTGCTGCTCTATCCAGTACCCTATCAATATCGTTCTCAAATTATTGCAGTCTGGTCAAAGATTTGTCTGTCAGTACTGACATTCTTTTGCGGCCTGAAATATGAAATCAGCGGCCTGGAAAATATTCCTGATAAGCCTTGTATTATCTTTTGCAAGCATCAATCCACCTGGGAAACCATGGTACTGCAATTATATTTCATACCGGAAGTCTGGATATTAAAACGAGAGCTGCTCTGGGTACCGTTTTTTGGCTGGACTCTGGCGACTATGAAGTCAATCGCCATTGATAGAAGCAGCGGTAAAAAAGCCTTAAAGCAGATTGCTGTTCAGGGCACAAAACGGTTAGAAGAAGGAAATTGGGTGGTTATTTTCCCGGAAGGGACAAGGACACTACCCGGTGCAAAGCCTGATTATAAAATTGGTGGTGCCATGCTGGCCAGCCAGTCAGGTTTTGATGTGTTGCCCATTGCTCATAATGCCGGTGAATTCTGGCCCAAAGGACAATATGTTAAAAAAGCCGGAACGATTAAAATGGTGATTGGTTCTGTTATTAAAACGGAGAATTTAAAAACCAAACAGATTAACCAGCGTGCAGAAGAGTGGATTGAAGCAACTGTGAATGATTTATATGAAAATGATTATAAATAACTGAAAAATAATTGCATATTAATAAACAATTGTTTTATGATGTTGGCAGGTCTTTTCTTTATCCAAGAGGGTGTTAATTATGTTTAAAATAAGTGTTGTAAAAAATAATATTATCATCAGTTCTGTATGGCTGGTTTCCTACCTGTTACTTCTTGCTGTTTCAGCCTCTCCGGCATTTTCTTCAGAGGGTCCTAGTTCTGCCCAATACGGTGTAGTGCTCAATTTGTCGGGTAAGCAGCGCATGTTGACGCAAAAAATGAGCAAGGAAATTATGTTAATTGCCTTGAATGTTGAAGCAGACAAAAATCTGTCTAATTTACAAAAAACATCCGGCTTATTTGATAAAACATTAAAGGGCTTACGCACTGGTAGTGATGAATTAAAGCTGCCCCCTACGACCAGCAAACGTATTTTGCGTCAATTGGATAAAATTGATTCAATCTGGGTTGCATTTTATCCTGTTGTTCAGGATGTATTGAAAAATAAAGCGGTGAGTAAAGAGAATATTGCTTTTCTTGCTGATAATAATATTCCCCTGTTAAAAAATATGAATAAAGCGGTTGGCATGTATGAAAAAGATGCTAAAAAAGGTGGTCTAAAAGCTGCTCCGGGTCTGGCTGCTACCATTAATCTGGCGGGCAAACAGCGCATGTTAACGCAAAAGATGAGTAAGGAATTTTTGTTTATTGCCTATGGTCATGATGTAGAAAACAATAAACTCAGCTTATTAGAAACTCATACCCTGTTTGAAAGAACTTTAAAAGGATTGCTGGATGGTGATGATGTATTGGGCTTACCCGGTACAAAATCAGCAGTGATTAGAGATCAACTCGGAGTGGTTGATGGACTTTGGAAAAATTTCAAACCCATCGTGGCATTTGCTTCTGATCCCAAAACAGCAGCAATACCAAAAGATAAAATTATTGAACTGGCCAATACCAATCTGCCTTTATTAAAAAATATGAATAAAGCTGTTGGGATGTATGAAAAAGAGGCTGCAAAATAATTTAACTGCCTTTCAAATAATAATTCCGGATTCTTCAGCTGCTTGTTGCGGAAACCGGGATAATACAATAAGTTTCCCCATTATATTAATCTTAATTCCCCGTTAAAGTTTTTTTTATTGATGCCGATATGTTTCTATAGAGACTATAGATGGATCCTGTTCATTAGGGTTTAGGAGTACAAAATAAAATGACAATCAAACATAAACTTTTAGGCGGAGGCATAATATTAAGTGTTATGCTGGTTGGCCTGATGATAGTGTCAACACTTTCTTTCGGTACCTTAGGTAATGGTTTTATTGATATTATTAAAAAATCAGAAATAGGGGTCAGCAATTCGACAACGACTAAGTCTAATATCTCTAAAGTGAATCAGGATCTTGAAAAGATAAGCAAAAAAATGTCTAAGGTGGCTGATGAAATTAGTCACACTAATCAGAATATGAAACTTCTTGAACGGAAAATAAAACAAATATCAGCTAATTTGGGTGAATTTAACAAAAACACAGAAGAAATGATTGCAGATATTCCTGAAAGCGACCTACTCTATGAGCTTCAGGATATGACTGACAGCATGGGGGATATTGAAGAAATTATGCGTCGCGAAGCCTTAATTGGCTTATCGGAAACAGTGCAGAAACTGGTGGAATTTACAGATAATATCAGTGGTGAAGTCACTAATATTAAAAAATTATCGACCAGTCTGAATAAGGTGGAAACTTTGAGCACTGAAGTGGTTTCGGCCAATCAGAGTATTAATGAGCTGTCAGGAGATTTTAAGGAAAAAATAGTTGTTTCCAGGAATTTAATTATCAGCTTGCTCATTATAGTTGGTGTTATTGCTATGGGCTTTAGTATCATGTTAGCATTTTCAATTTCCAGGCGTTTAGATGAATCGGTTAATGCCCTGAATGATATTGCTGAAGGTGAGGGAGATTTAACCCATCGTCTTAATTCCTCAAGCAGTGATGAAATCAGTGCTCTGGCAAGGGCGTTTAATTTATTTTCCAGTAAAATTCAGCATATGGTTGTACAGGTAACTGATTCATCAGGGATTATTTCTGAAGCAGTGACGAAAGTGACTCATGTTAATGATTTAACCAAAGAATCTGTTGATGAACAGGCTGAGGTGAAAAATAAAGTTCAGCAGTCCATACAAAATATGACGGGTTCTATTAAGGAGGTTGCAAATAATGCAGCCAATGCTGCTAAAGCAGCTAAGCAGGCAAATGAACAGGCCGAGCAGGGCGGCATTGTTGTTGCTGCTAATCTAAAATCAATCAAAGATTTGGCATTAGAAATCGTTAATGCCGAAGAAACTATTCAGTCACTGGAAGAAAAAAGTGATAATATTGGAACAATACTGGATACTATCAGAGGGATTGCAGAGCAAACCAATCTACTGGCATTAAATGCAGCCATTGAGGCGGCACGGGCAGGTGAATCAGGTCGTGGTTTTGCTGTTGTGGCAGATGAAGTCAGGAATCTGGCGCATAAAACACAGGATGCAACTAATGAAATTCAGGATATGATTGCTGCATTACAGGAAATGGCACAAAAGTCAGTGAGTGCAATGACCAATGGTCGATCTGGTGCTGAAAGTAGTGTTGAGCATGCCAGTAAGGTGGGAGAAGCACTTAGTTCGATTCTAACAACCATTAACAGCATTTATGAGATGAATACAGGCATTGCACACTCTACTGATCAACAACTTTCTTCAACCATTGAAATTAATAGTAATATTGAAAATATCAGTAAAACAACTGACACGACTATTGAAGGTGTTTCATTTACTGAAGCTGCCTTAATTGATCTGGTGGGCGAAATTACACGTTTACAGGAATTAGTGGCGCATTTTAAAATTGAATGATGAGCAATAATCTGCAAATCCAGGTAATTAAATAAGATATAGTACAAAAAATGACATTAATTACATAATTTTCTTTGTATTTTATAAAAAAGTAAGGTATAGTTCGAAAAGCCTGCATTGGCACAAGTTGTCTATTTTGAAATACCCTTCATTAGTATCTGCAATACGTTGTTGCTTCTGTGAATTGTGTATCTAAATCATCATGCGTCATATGCAACACATTAATATTTAGTAATTTTAAGTAAGTTTGAGGATTTTATACAATGAGTACCGGTACAGTTAAATGGTTTAACGAGTCTAAAGGATATGGTTTTATTAGCCCAAATGATGGCGGAGAAGATGTATTCGTACATTTCCGTGCAATCGTTGGTGAAGGTTTTAAAACCCTTGCAGAAGGTCAAACCGTAAGCTATGACGTAGAAAAAGGACCTAAGGGTCTGCAGGCTGTTCAAGTTCAGCCACAGTAAGTTTTTAGCTTTCTGAGAAAAAAGCCCTGCTGGTCAGGGCTTTTTTTTGTCTTTTTGTCAGCTTTAAGATGTACATCTGTTTTCCAGGTTGGACATGACCTGAGCTATGCCCTGAATAGTGATCTGTCCTTTATATTTACCGTCATCAACAACAAAAATATAGCTGGTCTCATTTCTTTCCATTATGGCCAGAGCCTTAATTAAGGGTTCTGTTGAAGTGATTGTTTCACTTAATTTTCTCACATAGGGTTCAATGGGGTTGCAAATGATTTCACGTGCTTTTTCCTCGGCATTTTCAATACAGGACATCTGATTTCCCAATAAATGAGCCAGTTCTATCATATGTTCCGGCAGACAGGAAAATTTCATAATATTTTTCAGGGTCACTCTGCCGCATATAATCCCCTTTTTATCGCTATAAGGCAGGGCATGTATATGTAGTTTTCCACATTCTGTAAAGACATCACGCACACTCATTCCCTGTTGAACAATAATGGTTGGAATTAAAACTCTTTGTATATCTATTGTCATATCAAAGATACCTTAAATAAACATATAGGCTGGCTATCAAAATGCTGACGAGCATCAGTGGAAAGGCTATGAGCATAAACTCTAAAAAATGAATCCGATAACCAGAACGTTCAGCAAACCCCGCTACGATGAGATTTGCACTGGCACCTACCAATGAGCCATTTCCTCCAAGACAGGCACCAAGAGCCAGAGACCACCAGAGAGGCATTAATTGCTCAGCACCGCCAAATGTAGGTGCCATTGATTTGATGATCGGGATCATTGTGGCAACAAAGGGAATATTATCGACAATAGCAGAAAAAACTGCTGAGGCCCAAATTATTGCCATGGCAGTCAGTGTGAGATCACCTCCAGTAAGAGATAACACCTTATTGGCCAGTATATCCAGAAGGCCGGCATGCTCTATACCATGCACGATAATGAATAGCCCGACAAAAAAGAAAATAGTGATCCACTCCACTTCAGCAAAACTTTTATGAACATTTTCACTCTGTTCTTCTGCATCATCATTAAGAGTGCTCAGTAATAATAATAAAGCAGCACCCGTCATGGCAATGGTTGCAGGTTCAAGACCCAGAGGATGAGCAAAAAGAAAACTGACAATCACCAGTGATATAACCAGTAAGGATTTCTTGAGTAAGGGAACATCAGTAATAGCCTGTTTTTCGTTGAACTGCATAATACGCTCCCGTGCTTCATCTGAAGCATGCATGTGGCGACCCCATATCAAATAAATAATAAATAATGTGATCGGGAATATCAGCAGTGTAATGGGGGCAAGATTGATTAAAAAATCATTAAATGTCAAATTGACGGCAGAACCAATCATAATATTGGGTGGATCGCCAATTAATGTAGCTGTACCTCCAATATTTGATGCAAAAATTTCAGCAAAAAGAAAAGGGTAGGGGTGTACCTTTAATTCACCGGTAATTAACAGGGTAACAGGTGCTATTAATAAAACGGTGGTGACATTATCCAGTAAAGCAGAAAACAGGGCAGTGACGATTGATAACATTAATAAAATTCCCCAGGGTCGAGCTTCTACTTTTTTGGCTGACCACACGGCAATATACTGGAATACACCGCTGCGACGGGCAATAGCAACAATAACCATCATCCCAGTCAACAGCCCCAAAGTATTAAAATCGATGCCGTTGATAGCAGTTTGCTGATTGAGAATCCCCAGGCTGATCATTAGACCCGCACCTAATAATGCAACAATGGAACGGTTAATTTTTTCGGTAACAATGACCGCATAGGTAATAATAAATATGATGCTGGATACCCATAGAGGATCCCAGCCAAATATTACTGTTGATGCATGGTTATTCACTTAATATTCCTTGTCTGAAACATTATTTCAATGTGTTATTATTTTATTTTTTTTTACTTTTGATACAGGGGGGACTTTTTTTCTCTCCCAGAAGATTGACCGTCAATTTAGTCAGCACATCCCAGTTTGATACCATGCCTGCCAGCTTTTTCTTTTTGCCTTCCACAACCACAACGGGCAGACTGGTTGGACTGTCAAATAATAATTGCAGGAGTTCCGGCAAGGCTGTATCCGGGCTGCAAAAACGTAGTTTATTACTTTTTTCCAGCAGATCTGAAACTGGCTTTTTGCCTAACTTATGCAGTCGATGGAGTAGATCATCAGTACCATCCGGCATAAAGTTAATATGCATCAGCAGGCTGTTTTCATCCAGTTTTGCCGCTTTTGGGAGGAGTTCTCGTGATAAACGCCGTAGACTGAATAAGCCCAAAAAATTATCGTCCTTATCCAGAACCGGTAAGTTGTGTACTGAATGGGTACACATGAGCTTCAAGGCTGACATGATGCTGTCATCCGGTTTCAGAGTGACCACATTGGTACTCATTATGGTTGTGGCTGTCATTATTGTTTATCTCATTGCTGTTATAGAATGATTTAATACTATAGTTGTAGACTAATTAAAACAATATTACCAGTTTTTAAAGCGTTCTATTAAGCCATTAAAATGCTGACTGATCATGTGATCAGGGAAAAAGCTGATAAAAATAAGGAGAATAGCCAAAATGATAGCCAGGAGTTTAAGGATAGGCAGGAATAAAAAGATGGTGACTAAGATACCGATGCCGGTATAAAAATATTTAGGGGCTTTAATCAGTTTAAAACAATCAGCTAGTATTTTTTTAACATTATTCATTTATCTGAAGATCCTGAACTGAAAAATTAAACCACTCATTTAATACACCTTTTACCTCATCTATACCAGTTTTATTGAGTGATGAAAATAGCTGCACTGTCGTGCCGGGGTAATATTTTTTTAAAGTTTGCCGGGTTTTAAGTAGAATGTTTTGTGCTGCTCCGCGTTTAAACTTATCTGCCTTAGTCAGTAATATATGAGTTGGCATTTTTGATTGGTGACACCAATCCAGCATTTGCACATCATAGTCGGTTAAAGGTCGGCGTACATCCATGATGAGAATAAGCCCTTTTAGAGAAGAACGTTCAACCAGATAACGCTGCAGTAAATTCTGCCAGTGATTTTTTACCTGTAAAGGGACTTTGGCATAGCCATAGCCGGGTAGATCAACCAGGTGGCGATGAGGATCAATGGAAAAGTAATTGATCATCTGGGTACGACCCGGTGTTTTTGAGGTTCGGCACAGACTTTTAATATTACTTATGGTATTAATTGCACTGGATTTTCCTGCATTAGATCGGCCTGCAAAAGCCACTTCAATGGCCTCATCAGAGGGTAATTGTACCAACTTGTTAACACTGAGTAAAAATGTCGCCTGACGATAGGGATTAAACTCAGAATGATTCTGTTTTATGGTTCCGGATGCTAAGTTGTTTGACATATTAAGTAATGATTCAGTCTGCTTATGGTTGTTTATACGAATACTGATTATTGATATAAGTCGGTTTTAATTAAAATAGATGACTATTTTAGCACTTTATTATAAACAAATGTTGGTCAAGTGGACTTGTTTTGTGTAAAATAAGCCAAAATTTTTCCTGTCTTTATAGACATGAGTCATATTCCAACTAATTTCTGTGCAATTTATATGTAATAGAAGCACGATATTATAATGTTTCAGACTCGCTCTATAGGAATAAAAATATAACATTATAGGACTTAAATAATGAAAAATTCAATCAGGTTGCTGGTGGCTTCAGTTCTGCTGGCAGGATCAACAGTTTCTTTTGCTGATGGTGCAGCTCTTTATAAAACTGCTTGTTTTGCTTGTCATGATGTAGGCATTGCCGGTGCTCCAAAATTTGCAGATAAAAAATTATGGGCACCACGCATTGCAACTGGTATTGATGCAATGGTAAAAACAGTGATTACCGGCAAGGGTGCAATGCCGCCAAATGGTGGAACTCAGTTGACAGAAGCGCAAATTCGTGAAGTTGTTGAATATATGGCCAATGCAGCATCAGGTGATGCAGCTCCTGCAACAGCAGATGTTCCAGCTTCTGAAGCGCCAGCTACTGAAGTTGTGGCAGAGAGTACAGTTGAGGTTGAAACCAAAACTGAGGTTGTGGCTGAACCTGACGCTAAGACTGTGGTAATAGTGACCGATACGGTTAAAATTGTTGTGACAGGTAATGTGGACTCAGGTAAGGCAAAAGCTGCTGCCTGTGTCGCCTGTCATGGTCCTGATGGAAATTCTATTGCGCCTAATTTTCCTAATCTTGCAGGACAAAGTGAATCTTTTCTTTTCAAGCAATTGCAAGACTTTAAGGCAGGCAAACGTAAAGATGCAACTATGGACGCTATGATTATGCCGCTTGATGTTCAGGCAATGCAGGATATTGCTGCTTTCTTTGCTTCACAAAAATTGAAAACGGGTCAGGCAGATCCTGGCTTGGCTGAGTCTGGCAAGGCAATTTATATGGGTGGAATTGCCGAAATAGGTGTTCCGGCTTGTATGGCTTGTCATGGACCATCAGGTAGTGGTAACCCGGGTTCAGGTTTTCCTCAGTTAGCCAGTCAGAAATCGATTTATACCGAGAAACAGTTAAAAGACTTTAGAACGGCTGCACAAAATCCAGCTGATGCTGCTTTGGGTCGTACTAATGACGCCAGTAAAATGATGCGTAATGCAGTTAAACGAATGAGTGATCCGGAAATTAAAGCTGTTGCACAATATATTCAGGGTTTACAGCCTTAAATCTAATAAAATTATTGACTGACCGATCCTTTCTACTATGGAAGATGTGGTTTTTAAATAATGCTTTAGCTTTTATAATAGAGGGGGATGGTCTTATGGCTGTCCCTCTTTTTTTGTTTAAAGAGCCGTGAGAGTCCTCAGCCAAATGAAATTTATCGCTGTCGCTTTGCTAACATTTTTTATAGCAAAGTAAGATAGTGAAAAATTTCATGTTAGATAAGAACCATCAGGAAATGAATATTAAAAACAATCATCTACAATCTGAACAAATTGAAAGAATACGCTCAAGTCGTCAGGAACATGGTGTTCTTAAAGTATTATTGAGTTTCCTTGGTTCAATGGAACTGGCGATTACTTTATTTGTCATGGTTGGTATAGCTTCTATTATAGGCACTATTTTGCAGCAAAATCAGGCTTATAATACTTATATTATTAAATTCGGCCCCTTCTGGTTTGAAGTCTTTCGTTCTTTAGAGCTCTATGATATTTATAGTTCATGGTGGTTTGTTGTTTTACTTGGTTTTTTGCTGATATCAACCAGTGCCTGTATTTATCATTATTTTCCTGTTGTTGTACGTGAATGGCATCGATTCCGTCTGAATATTTCAGCAAAATCATTAAAACTGATGCATTCATCAGGCAGCTGGATTTCACATTCAGGCGTGGAAGAGTCCTTTGCTTTTGTGCAGGAAAAATTAACCAATGGCGGCTATCAATCACGTTGTAAAACTGAGCAGGGTGTTATTACTATTGCAGCAAAGAAAGGTTCAATCAATCGACTGGGCTATCTGTTTACCCATGGTGCTATTATTGTTATTTGTTTAAGTGCACTTTACGACGGCAACTTTAATCTGAAACTGCGTGAAGTTGCCGGCCAGTTAAAACCTGAAACACGTGATTTGTTTGCTTCTCAGGTACCTGATATCAGCCGCTTGAAGGCAGGTGAAAATCATGCTTTTCGAGGCAATGCCAACGTACCTGAAGGTTCAACCACCGGGCTGGTTTTTTTACAGATGCGTAATGGATTTTTAGTTCAGGAACTCCCTTTTACCATTACACTGAATGATTTTCGTATAGAACACTATGAGTCTGGTATGCCCAAATCCTTTGAAAGTGATATTGTAATTCAGGATAAAGAAAGTGGTGAAAAAATTTCTAAAACCATTGAAGTGAATCATCCACTAGTTTATAAGGACTTTGCTATTTATCAGTCATCCTTTGATGATGGTGGATCTATTATGGATATGCAGGCCTGGTCACTGGATGCACAAGAGCAGAAAATAATGCCAATTAAACAGGTGGTTGGTGAAAAGAAAATATTACCAACATCAAGAGGTGAATTTAAACTGGAACTGAGTGAGTTTAAATTATTTAATATCCAACCTAATCCAAAGGCGGAAGAAACCGGGCGTAAATTCAAAAATATGGGTTCAACCTTAACTTTTCGTCTACGTGATAGTTCCGGTCAGGCGACTGAGTTTATCAATTATGTCAATCCTGTTGAGCAGGAAGGTCGTTATTTCTTTTTAAGCGGTGTTCGCAGCAGCGTCTCGCAACCCTTTCAATATTTATTTATTCCAGCTGATGATCAAATGAGCTTAAAACGATTTTTTAGTATTCGTGCCCTGCTTAATAATGAGCAGGAAATGCAGCGTATTGCTGAAAAAACTGCAGCACTTTCTCTGTCTCCAGGTAAAGGAAATAGTTCTGAAGCAAGTAGTCAAGTGGCTATTGTTATGCAGAGGTTAGCTGACTTATTCAATCGTGGTGGTTTTGATCAAGTGGTGGCTGATATTGAGGATAAAGTGCCTGAAGATAAGCGGGAGTCAGTTATGGATTCTTATTTTAAAGTCTTACAGACGATATTAGGAACAGTCTATCTGGAAGTTTTACAGCAGGAGGGTGTGGATATCAGCAGCAATATTACCCCGGCTCAAGAACAATATTATGATGATATGGTTAATACGATGGGCGTGCTTGCTAATTATAATTCACCTGTTTATCTGCAAATTAAATCATTTGAGCATAAACAGGCTTCGGGCTTTCAGATTACCAAAGCACCAGGGAAAGATTTAGTCTATCTGGGTTGTATTTTATTATGTATCGGTATTGTGCTGATGTTTTATGTGGCGCATAAACGTATCTGGATTATTATTGAGCCTTATAATACGGATGAGGATAAGCAAGGTGCGAAGTTATTGATTGCCGGTTCTGGTGATCGTCACCAAAAAGACTTTGCAAAGGAGTTTCAGGCATTGTCTCAATTATTAGATAAGCGATTCTCATAGTACTTCAGTAGACAGGCATTAATTTAGATTGCTTGCATTACAAGAAGAATAGACCCATATATCTATACCATATGGTAAAGAGTGATAAATTTACACGAAAGAATTAAATTATTAGGAAGAATCATGTCAGAAGATAATTCAGCAACAATTCAGGATATGGATAATTTATTTGAGAAGCGCAGTTATTGGCGTTCACTCAGTTTATTTGACTGGAGTTGGGCTATTGCACTGCTGGCCGGTGGTGTGTACGCATGGCAACAGTATTCATCCTTGATGGATGTTTATGAGGTGGCTATATTATTCGCCAGTATTATAGCGATGGTTGCCTGGGGCTGGTTGTGGAAACCCGTTCGTGCTTACTCAATTGCGGTGACTTTGATCAGCCTGTTTGCTATTTCTCTTTATGGCAATGACCTGGCGCTCGGTGAAACGAATTTTTTTCTGAAGTTTCTTATTTCAGGGAAGTCTGCCATTATGTGGATGTCGGCTCTCTATGTTTTGGCCACTGTGACTTATTTTTCAGGTTTATTTTCCGGCTCTGAATTTGCTAATAAAACAGCTTCGGCGATGACCTGGTCAGCAACAGTCATGGGGCTGGTTGGTCTGCTGGTGCGTTGGCGTGAGTCTTATCTTATCCATGTGGATGTCGGTCATATTCCAGTCAGTAATTTATATGAAGTTTTCATTCTGTTTTCAATTATTACTGCGCTGCTTTATTTATATTATGAAGGTAAAAATAAAACCTATTCGATGGGTGGTTTTGTCCTTTTAGTGATTAGTTCGGCAGTTGCCTTTTTGCTCTGGTATGGTTTTGGTGCCAGGGGGGCTAGTGAAATACAGCCTTTAGTGCCTGCATTACAAAGTTACTGGATGAAAATTCATGTCCCTGCTAACTTTGTCGGCTATGGTGCCTTTGCTTTAGCGGCAATGCTGAGCGTTGCTTATCTGATTAAGGATTCAGCATTGACTGCAGTGTCTAAAGCGCAGGGTAACTCTGAAAACAAAGGCATGAGAAATATTATTATTAAGCGCTTTCCTGAGCTGGAAATATTAGATGATGTGATGTATAAATCCATTGCACTGGGATTTTCTTTTTTTACACTGGCAACGATTCTTGGCGCAATGTGGGCGGCAGAAGCATGGGGTGGTTACTGGTCATGGGACCCTAAAGAAACATGGGCACTGATAGTCTGGTTAAATTATGCAGCCTGGCTGCATTTAAGATTAACCAAGGGCTGGCGTGGGCGTCCGTTAGCATGGTGGTCAATTATTGGTTTATTTATCACCCTGTTTGCTTTTATTGGTGTTAATATGTTTTTATCTGGCTTACACTCTTATGGTGAGCTATAGCCCTCAGCCAATAAACTTGCACCCTGTCGTTTTGCGAACATCTTCACCTGCAAATAAGACAGTGGGCAGGCTTATGTTTGATAAGATCGATAAGGGGACGGAGTTAATGTGGCACCCCAATTTTAAATACAAAATAAGGATAAATATTATGCGACAGTTTTTGGCTTTTGTTTTGCTGTTAGGTATGAGCAGCTTTGCTTCAGCGGACTATGATGAAGGCATTGAATATAAATTATTGCCTAAAGCACAGCCGGCACCAACAGATGGAAAAGTTGAAGTCATAGAATTCTTTTCCTATGCTTGTCCGCATTGTTATCGTTTTGAGCCCTATATTGAAAAATGGATGGAAACAAAGCCTGATAATATTGAATTTATACATATTCCTGCTGTTTTCAATGACAATTGGGAAGCACTGGCCAGTTTGTATTACGCTGCAGAAGTGTTAGGGGTTCAGGAAAAAATGCATCCGATTATTTTTGAAGCAATGCATGGCGAAGGTAAGAAAGCGCGTTCATTAGAAGACCTGAAAGCAGTATTTGAGGCGCATGGTGTGAGTGGAGAGAAACTGGAACAGGCCTTGAGTTCATTTACCGTGGCAGCCAAAACACGTCGTGCAAAGAACATGACGAAAGCCTATGATATTAAATCTGTGCCGAATATTGTGGTTCAGGGTAAATATATGACCAATGGTACTCTAGCGGAAAGTCATGATAATGTCTTTAAAGTTGTCGATTTTCTGGCAGAAAAAATTAAAAAAGAGGCTAAAAAATAATCATAGAAATATATACTCATCATGATACTGGAAGGTGTTGAGTTTTCGTTCTCACATTGAAAATATAAGAGACATCTATGACTTTGTGTTATTTGAAAAAAGCAGACCTTACAGAATACTGTGAAATTAAATTAATATTATTACAAATACATAAAATGTTTAGACAGTATAAAGTGGCATTAAGGTCTTTTATAGGGGGGCTATTATTGTTAAATATCTAGTTCATCACTAATAATTTAGCTAATGACCTTAAGCGGTTATTACGAGTTAGCTCAGCTCAATCTTAAACTTCCAGTTACCAGCCATTCATAATTGTTCAAAGTAGGATGCAAGAAGATTTTCCAGCCTGTCATGAGTCACCCTATTTCAGTCAGAAGGTTGGTTGATATTATTGACTTTTTATTATTAACTTCTACCGTATAATGCTTTTACAGTGATATAAGCTGTTTCATAATTCATCAGAAGTCAGAAAAAAATATTATCCTCAATGGGATAACAGTGCTTTTATGAACTCCTTTGAGTCGAATACCCGTAAGTCCTGAGCGGTTTCTCCTACACCAATGTAACGGATCGGTAGTTTCATCTGTTGCGCGATGCTAAAGACAATACCGCCTTTTGCAGTGCCATCAAGCTTGGTCAGGGTGATGCCGCTGATGCCGATAGCTTCATTGAAATGCCTGGCCTGTACCAGTGCATTTTGACCGGTTCCTGCATCCAGCACCAGCATGGTTTCGTGTGGAGCAGTAGGGTCAAGTTTGGAGATGACCCTTTTGATTTTTTCCAGTTCATTCATCAGATTTTTCTGGGTGTGTAGACGACCCGCTGTATCGGCGATTAACACATCAACCTGATGCGATTGAGCGGACTGCAGTGCGTCATAGATGACAGAAGCAGCATCTGCCCCCTTACTCTGGCTGATGACCGGAATATCAAGGCGTTTCCCCCATTCCTGTAATTGTTCTGTGGCTGCGGCGCGGAAGGTGTCGCCAGCCGCCATCATGATGCTGAGCCCACTATCCTTGAATTGCTGAGCCAGTTTACCGATAGTCGTGGTTTTACCCGCACCGTTGATGCCGACCATTAAAATGACAAAAGGCTTTTTTTCACGATCTACAGATAAGGGTCGTTCGCTTTTTATCAGAATGTCATTCATGGAGGATTGCAGGATGTGGTACATATCTTCACTGCTATTGAGCTTTTTATCATGCATAACTTCAGACAGGTGGGCGCTGATGTACTGAGTTGCCTCTACGCCCACATCGGCCATCATTAACTGATCTTCAAGCTGTTCCAACAGATCCTCATTGATTTCCTGTTGGCTTTGTATCAGTTCCATTACATCGGTATTCAGAATATCACGGGTTTTGGTGAGTCCACGCTTTAATCGGGAATACATATCCTGTTTTATGAACTGCTTTGAATCTGAACCAATGTTGTCTTTTTTGAAACTGACCATAGTTTTTTATGCCATATGAATTGCGGAAACAGTATGCTACCAGAATATGCAATGTATTGATAAAATTTATGCAATAACTACATAAAAAAATTCCTGATGGCTTTAGTCTGCCTGATGATTAATTCCGTGCAAGCCAAAACATGACCCTTCCTGATGCTTCAGACAGGAAGAAAGAAGAACCCGATGGCCAATATCAGATAGACACCCAGTAACATCACGCCCTCCATCCAGTGTGATTCTCCATCAGCCGTCAAGCTTCTGTTGATCAGAACGGCAATTACAATAGCGGCAATTTCAAATGGGACAAAAAGTAAATCCAGAGGTTTAGGACCGATAAAATAACTGGCGAAAATCAGTACGGGAACGACAAACATCACTAACTGTGTGCTTGCGCCAACGGCGATTCCCATTGACAGTTCCATTTGATTTTTTCTGGCAAATCTCACCGCATTCATCAGGTCTGAAGCATTTCCAAAAAAAGCCAGAAAAATCACACCCGCAAATATTGGCGTGAAGTGAAGACTTTCTGCAGCAGGCTCAATAGCCCCGGTCAGAGTTTCACTCATAAATGCAATGCCGACTGAAACGGCCACTAAAATACCAATAGCCTGTTTTTTCCCCCATAGATTTTCTTCCACTTCCTTCGCTACGCGCCCATCAGCAGGCTTTGCAACTTCGGCCTGGAATAAATGCTTATGAGTCTTCAGGGTAAACACCAGGCTCAACAGATACGCTACAAACAGCACAATCGCAATTTCAGTACTGAGTTCTGTTTTCTGTCCGGTTGTAAAATGGGAAATGGCCGGCACAATTAGCCCGACGCTGGCGAGCATCAAGAGTCCTGAACTCATCCCGGTTGAGGTTCGATTAAATTCAAGTTTTTCCCTGCCCAGGCCGCCTAAAAATATCGCAAGCCCCACCCCGAGCAGCAGATTTCCGACGATGGATCCGGTAATGGCTGCCTTGACCACCTCGTACAGGCCTGCTTTTAGTGCAGATAGCGAAATAATCAGTTCAGGCGCATTGCCCATCGTGGCGGCGAGTAAACCTCCAAGGGTTGGGCCTATAAAAGCGGAGATACTCTCTGTTGCTTTACCTAACAAATCAGCCAACAGTACAATGGTCAGACCTGAGCACACGAAAATAAGGGTTGGATTTGCTTCGAACCAGTCAAGACATAATGTCACCGGGATGAAAATCAAAAGAAGATATAGGTTCATGATATTTCTCTATGGTTAATTCGTCGCCCCTGAAAAAGAGAGTGATGAGCAGTGCCTGTTAAACGGTTAATACCTTTTTCAGGGTTTTCATGAATAGCTTAACATCCTCTGGTGTATTAAAATATCCCGTTGAAACCCTTATGGCAAAGGTTTGCTCTACTGGCTCTCCTGAACAGTCCCTGATCAAATTCGGTGCATGTCCCTGAAGTTTGCATTCATCAGAAAAATCTACAGTTGGAAAAGGGACATAGCGTACCTGCACCCCTTCTTCCAACAGCTTATCGACCACAGCAATCACGCCATCTTTATCTTTAAAGCACTTTTGCGGATGCTCCCAGTTAAACGGATAAAAAGAGACCAGGCCGGATTGCAACTCGTTATCAGCAGGCGAAATCAGGCTGTCAGGAGACTGTGATGCAATATAATCTCTTACTGTGCAGGACAAACCCAATATATGCTGTTCTACCTTTGCCTGCCCCCCTATCTTGTCGAAAAACTTCAACAGTTTAGTCAGGGCTACATTTGCAGGGATCATACTGCAGCCCCTAACTGTAAGGGCTTCAACCATGGGAATGCATGCATGTGCTTCATCTCCACTCATATAGGCGCCCATTTTCTGGCTCAGCGGTGGATAAAACTCAGGTGGGCACAGCTGTAGATTTTTTATATAAAGCACACCGGTCCCCGGTGGTCCATTCATCCATTTATGGGTGGGAGCAGCATAAAAATCGCAGTTATCCACCCGGTTTCCCGCCTTGCTCATATCAACCATGCCCAGACCCTGAGCGCCATCCACGATCAGATAGCGAATATTAAGCTTGTCGGTTCTCTTTTTTACTTTATCGAGGGGCAGGCGAACACCGGTCGTATTATAGGTATGGGAAATGCATAATGCTGTTGCATTGCGCAACTCAGGAATGTCTGGAAATAAATAATCGATCAATTGATCGGCATTCATCCGGCTAAGCTCTGCCGGCTGTGGAAAGTCTCTAACCTCAACCTGAATTCCCAGCTTTTGCTTTAAAATCCACGTTGGTGAGGTGATGGATGGATGCTCGTGATTAGTGATAATCA
Source organism: gamma proteobacterium symbiont of Taylorina sp. (assembly GCA_025655455.1). Classification (GTDB taxonomy): domain Bacteria; phylum Pseudomonadota; class Gammaproteobacteria; order GRL18; family GRL18; genus GRL18. The sequence continues at coordinate 136,216 of JAHXIV010000013.1, read as the reverse complement.
GCTTGTCTTCAGCTTTAAAGTTCAGACCCATCATGACCATACTCAAGCCCATGGTCGTATTATCCGTCAGACATACGTTATTCAGCTGCACCCCCAGAAACTGAGCCATTGCCTGCCGGTTTTTTTTCTGCCGTTTCCCCAGCACTGGATCGGTTTCATAAGAGGTGGTCGGATCATTTGCCCATTTTTTCAGATTTTTGTTAAGAGCCTTGATAACACTGACCGGCATGGAGCCTTCAGTTCCATTATTCAGATAAACAAACTTAGTGGGAAGTTGAGTAAAATCACTTTGACCCTTTACAAAGCCGGATCGCTTCTTTTTAGAATTTTTCATAATTGTTCCAGCCGGTTAGTTTAAAATTCAATTTAAAATGATGTTATAGCACATTTGTCTGTTAAGCGTAATAAATCATCATACGGCAGCCGATGATTTGATTTAAATCAGCTGTTAATAGAATATCTGGGTGAATAGCTTTATAGTGCTGTGAATAAAGTCAAATAATGTATATTATTAGTATATACTAATATCTTTACTATGAACAAGGCACTACAAATGATTTCACCTGAATCCTTTACCAGATCACTGGCTGATCCAACCCGTTTACGCATTCTCATGTTACTACTTCAGCAAGATGAGTTATGCGTTTGTCATTTGACTGATATTCTGGAAATGGTTCAGCCCAAAGTATCCAGGCATCTGGCTGTGTTACGGGAAAATGAGATGCTTCTGGATCGCCGCAGCGGTTTATGGATTCATTATCGTTTACACCCAGGTTTACCTATCTGGTGTTATAAAACGTTACAATCATTATCAACAGGTTGTATGAGAGCTGAACCTTATATTAATGACCAGAACCGACTTGGAAATTTGAATATGTGTCCATAGTTTCAATAACTCCCAAGCTTAGGGTAGCGTAATAATATTTATATACCTGCTATATCGGTGGTTAAATTTTTAAAACGTAAAAAATTAGCGGGATAAATCAACTCAGGTTCATATGAGAGTTTAGCCTTTCTTAAGCCCGGGATTCCCAAATCCTGCTCTCTATTGATGTATCTGCATTTGTCTTTTAGCACTTTAGCAGTTTCCCAGTTAATGACTTGAGCGGCTCCACGATAGCTATAATTTACTTTTTCAAAGTGAATTGTAAAGATATCCTTGTTTAGGCGACTGTAAACTGAAAAACCAACCAGTTTGCTCTCTGTGTCATTTTTAATGTAAATAGCAATCCCTTCCAGCGGAATACTGTCAAAGGATTCAAAGCCTTTTCTTATAACGATAGCTTCTTCACGAATGCTGTTACTTACTGTCTGATTTTCTGCCAGCATAGTTTCGATCATCACCAGGCAATCCTTGCGAACAGTGGGATCCATTGGCCTGACTTGATAATCAGGGTAGTTTTGTAAAAACTGGGAGATATGATTTTTTTTCTTGCGCAATTTTTTCCCTCTAAGTGCAACTAACTTTTCTGTAGAATAAATATACTCGGCTAGCCCCCTTTCATTTTCAATATCATAATAGTGACCAAGTTCAGGATGTCTTGCAATGATCTCTGGTGGAACATTGGAAATATCGCCACTGTATCCATCTTGCTTAAGACTTATCGACAAGGTTAAAAGACCCGACAGGCTAATCTCCTTACCCATGGGTATCAAAATATAATCGTTTCGGGTATCAAACACTATTAACCAGTCATTAAAAAATGATAACTTATAGTGATAAATATCATCCCATAAATACAGACTGGGAAAGCTGAATTCACAGGAAAACTGATTATATTTTTCTGCATACCAGGAGATAATTTCACGGTCAGAATGTTCCAGTCTTTTTAATACAGGATAGTGTTTGTCCAAATAAGGAATTTTAGTTTCGATCAGGTTCATTTCGCAGTCAATTTTTTCTTTGCCTTAAAGTGCAGGGAATATACTATTAAGAACACCACCAGTCAGCCCAATGCTGTAAATACTGAGGGTTCCATAAACGTCAAAGTGAAAGAAATAGGCTCCACCAATATAAATTATGTTTGGAATTATATCTCATAACAGACTTTTCTTATAATTGTTCTCCAGATTTTCAGATAATTCAAAGAGATTGGAGAATTGCTGCAGGTTATCATCCATAGCCATCTTCGTTTTGATTCCAGGTTTTTAGTTTTAACTGTTTTATAATATTCTTTGCTTCAGAGAATAGAGTGATTGATCAGTTAAGTTAAGTTATTGACATCTGTGGGTAGGACTTTTATACTCACGAACTGACATCGAGATCAAGCCGACACCCTCAGACCCGCACTGTTCACCATTGTTTAGAGAGGTTATTACCGCTACCATGCGTCACCAGAAACCGGAGGGAATTCGTCGATGCTTCATGTTGTTCTAGCAATAGGCAGTGCTGTAGCACTCGGAAGCAGCTTGGCCTTTAGGCGTCAGTCCAGGACTCTAAGGCGCAAACGCTACCCAATGGGTAATCTCAATGCCGAGCCAGCGCCCAATTCACAAGGCTCACGGGACTTGTTCCAGGGCGCAAAAAAGAAGTTTCTCGCCATTCGAAAGGTGTTTGCAATCTCCATGGGCGGGACACAGGAGCGTGATGAGCAATTTCAGCGATTAACTGCGCAGCAAGGCAAGTATAGCACTAACGCGGCGAATCTAAAGCTTGACAGGAGACTCAATATCTCCATTGCCCTAGTTGGTCTCGCCGCGGTCGGGACTTTTTTCTACACTCCGTTGTTGCGTGTAGCGGGCATGGTGACCCTCATCAATAACCTGCCGGTCTTTCAAGAGCTGTCCAGAAATCTGAGGAAAGGGCGTATAACGACTGAGCTCCTGGAAATCGTCTCCCAGATCAGCCTCCTCGTAACAGGGTATTTCTTCCTTGCCACAGTCGTCTGCTCCCTTGCCCTGCTGGATCTGAAGATTCTAAGACGAACCGAAGAACACTCACACAAACAATTGATTGACAGGTTCAGTCAGAAATCGCATTCAATATGGGTGTTCGTTGATGGCACAGAAGTCGAGATACCCTTGGAAGCGGTTCGCAAGAACGATTTTGTCGTCGTCAATGCTGGTGAGGTGATTCCGGTCGACGGGATGGTGGTGGAAGGAATCGCGACTATCGACCAACATAGCCTAACGGGTGAATCGCAACCGGTCGAAAAAGAAAACGGAGCAGCGGTTTTTGCCACTACACTATTGCTGTCAGGTCGCATATTAATTCAGGCGGAGCATACAGGCTCTGATACCAATGCAGGGAAGATCGGGCATATCCTGGAGCAAACCCAGGACTTCAAAGAGAATCTGAGATTGAGAGGGAAAAAGATTGCTGACGGTTTTATCGCACCAACGCTGTTCGTCAGCAGCTTGACTTTACCTTTCCTTGGCCCCAGCCCCGCCATGGCCATTCTCTGGTCCGGATTTGGTTACGACATGAAATTATACGGGCCGATCAGCGTGCTGAATTTTCTTCACATCATGGCCAAGAATGGAATATTGATTAAAGATGGCCGCTCACTGGAAACGCTGCAGCAATTGGATACAGTGGTTTTCGACAAGACAGGCACCCTGACCGTCGATCTGCCCAAGCTTGGGCAGATCTACCCACTTGCTTCATATGATGAAGAGACCCTGCTTACCTACGCTGCGGCCGCGGAGCATCGTCAGAGCCACCCAATCGCCAAAGCCATTTTGAACGCTGCTCAGCAGCGTGGTCTGGCGTTGCCGTCCATCGAGGAGGCCGCCTATCAGGTTGGCTACGGTATACAGGTGACGTTGAATGAGAAGCTGATTCAGGTTGGCAGTGTTCGATTTATGAAACAGAAAGGCATTCACTTGCCTGCTGAGTTAAGCGTCATACAAAGTGAAGCTCTTGCCTCAGGCAGTTCACTTGTATACGTTGCAGTCGATGACCATCTCGCCGGGGTGTTGAGGCTGGATCCCTGTGTTAGGCCAGAGGCTAAACGAATAATCAAATACTTAAAGGCAGAAGGCATCTCAGTATCAATTATCTCGGGAGATCAGGAAGAACCCACCCGTCGGCTTGCCCACGAGCTTGGTGTAGACAGTTATTATGCTGAAACACTACCCGCACAAAAGGCCGAGCTGATCGCAAAAATGCGTGTGGATGGCAAGCATGTGGGTTATGTTGGTGACGGAATAAACGATGCCATCGCCTTAAAAGCGGCGAATATTTCTATCTCTTTGAGCGGTTCCTCCACAGTCGCAACGGACACGGCTCAGGTTATCCTGATGGATGGTGATCTGGCGAGAATCGAGTCCTTGTTTGAGATATCCAAGGCATTCGAAAAGAATATGCAGGCCAACTATCTGAATTCGATGATCCCCGGTGTGATTACCCTAACCGGGGTATTTATGCTGCATATGGGTCTGGTCGGAGCCTTGCTTGTCTATTATACCTCAGAAATTTTTGCACTGACGAATTGCATGATGCCCCTGATCAAGGATGAAATGTCAGAGGATGCAGCGACCTGGAAGGTAAATGATGACACGGGGGACGACCCTGTTGAAACGGTGTGCGACCCCATCGAAAGTGAGCCCGAACCTGAGCTTGTTCCCGATAGAACTTAGTCTGTATTTCTCATACCCTTAATAGCATTTACTCATTACTTAATCTAATCACTATTTCAATGAACGAACTCGACAAAATACGGCAACTGGAAAAAGAAAGCAGGCTATTGGAGCCGGAAGATAATACGCGTGCGTATTGGCATACTCAGACAAATGCTTACGCAGAGTCATTTATTCATAAAAGAAATAGCCGAAAGGCATATGAAGACAGCTCTGATAATGGCTTAGGACTGCTCGATAGCCCTATCGAAGAAAATTCATTGAATATAGATGAAGTATTAAAGCTGGTAGAAAAATCTATCGATCCTCCAGGAATAGACCTTACCTCCTCACGTCATTTCGGCTATATACCAGGGGGAGGTTTATATCCTTCTGCACTTGGAGACTTTCTGGCTGCTGTCAGTAATAAATATGCGGGTTCTTTTTTTGCCAGTCCCGGCAGTGTTCGCCTGGAAAATCAATTGATTCGATGGATTGCAGATTTAATGGGCTATCCGGAAACTGCAGCGGGAAACATGACATCAGGAGGCTCTGTTGCTCATCTGATTGCCATTACTGCTGCTCGCGAGGCCTATCAGCTAAAAGCCAAAGATTATCATCGAGCTGTAATATATGTTTCAAGCCAAACACATCATTCGGTACTCAAAGCCCTTACAGTGGCAGGCATGCGCGAGGCAGAAATACGTTATTTACCCGTTGATAAAGCTTACCATATGCAAACGGCTCAATTGCCTGAGATAATTGATAATGATCGAAAAAAAGGCTTGATCCCTTTTATGATTGTTGCTTCTGCCGGTACAACGGAAGTGGGCGCTATAGATAAACTGGATACAATCGCTCATGTGTGTGAACATAACAAAGTCTGGTTTCATGTAGACGCTGCTTATGGTGGTTTTTATATTCTATGTGAAGAAGTCGCAGCCAAACTAAAGGGAATAGAAAGAAGCGATTCATTTGTCATCGATCCACATAAGGGCTTATTTCTTCCCTATGGTAGTGGTGCTGTCATTGTAAGAGACAGACGCCATATTTTAGCTGCCAATAGCTACCATGCCAATTATATGCAGGATGCCTTACAGGACGATGAACTTGATCCTGCCAGCCTGTCCCCGGAACTCTCCAAACATTTCCGTGGATTGAGGATGTGGATGCCTTTAAAACTTTTTGGGCTAAAACCTTTCAGAGCTGCATTAACGGAAAAAGTCTATCTGGCTCGTTATTTTCATAAGCGTATTCAGCAAATCCCGGGATTTGAAGTGGGACCGTTTCCCGATATCTCAGTCGTCTTATTTAGATATGTACCCGCAGAGGGAGATGCTAACGAATACAACCGGATGTTGGTAAAAGCTCTGCTCAAGGATGGCAGCTTATATATTTCAACTACAACTATTGAAGGTAACTACTATCTTCGGCTGGCAGTTTGCGTCTATAGAACACATCTGCAAGATGTAGAATTTTGTCTGCAAATCCTCAAAGAATTTCCGACAAAGGTTTGTACATAGGCATAGAGGCAGCACGAAAACTCTTTTTCCAGATGTCCCAGATATCCTCAGCTCATCCACTCGTAAAATAATTGCGTAGCAACGGTATCTTGTATGAGTGTCAATCATATAAGATACCTTGCACCACTCTCTCGGCAGTCTTTAAGCTAAAAATTGGTAAAACATGGGGGCTGTTTTAAGCTCATAAAAAACTTTAAACTAGATTAAAGAATAGAGCTTTTGAGTGTAGTATATTCGCTTGGCAAAATATTATTAATTATTGTATTATAAAGGAGTAATAAGTCTATGAAAAAAACACTTACATCAGCAGCGGTGTGCTGCAGTCTACTTTCAGTGCTTCATTCTGCTCAAGCAGATGTTTCCTTAACTGTTACAGCTGTTACAGATTATACCTTAAATGGTATTAGTCAAACGCAAAGTGACCCTGCACTACAAGTGGGTTTGGATTGGGCTGGAGAGAATGGTTTATATGTAGGTGCATGGACATCTAATGTAGATTTTGGGGAGAACGATAAAACCAGTCAAGAGATAGATGTTTATTTTGGCAAATATTGGCAGCTCACTGAGAAAATTGGTTTAACTACGGGTCTCGCCTATTACGCCTATGATGGAGCTTCATATTCAGACGATTATAACTACCCTGAAGCCTTAGCCAAATTTGGTTATAACTCTTCACTTGGTGATAGTGAGCTGAATTTTTGGTATACAAATGACTATAATGGCTTAGGTGCTGGTAATTCTGTAGTGGTGCTTGCGCATAAGTTTGAAGTAGCTGAAGGGCACAATGTACGATTTATTTATAAGCATTCAAAATCCTATGATGTAGATAAGTTTGCTTGGGGTGGATCAAACGAAGACTCTTATGATCACTTTCGCGCTGAGTATACCACAAGCTGGAAAGGTATAGATTTCAATCTGGCAGTGGAAGATACAAGCAATCTTGCTGATTACTACGATGCGGATGAACGAGTCGTTTTGTCCATTGCGAAAACATTTGGCTTCTAAATAAACAATAGATTTAGCTCATTATACTCTTTTCTTATCAACAGTTTATAGCTTAATTCAACAGCATTTGTGGTTGTTTTAAGCCCATAAAAACTTTAAACTAAATTAGAGAATAGAATATTGAATGCAGTAGGTTGGTTGGGGGGTAGTGTTTGGCAAGATGCTTTAAAAAATCTTCGATAAGCACTAAATCATTTTTAAATAATAAATTACTAAAAAAACGAAAAAATAACTATGCCTAATAAAATAAAGCAATACCAGAACGAATTAAAAAATGGCGTTTTACCACGCCGTGAATTCATCAAGCTTGCAGCAGCTGCCGGTATTTCCAGCACTTCGCTGGGACTCCTGCTAAGCAGTAATGCCCATGCACAGACACCAAAACGTGGAGGCCGTCTCACAGTAGGCGTGGAGTCTTCACAACAGAGTAACTCTATTGATCCAGCTCGATATTATAGCGACTCAGATCTATTAAGGGGATTTGCACTATACGATACGCTGGTCAATCGAGGACCTGACCTGTCACCGACACCTCAATTAGCCGTGTCATGGGAGTCTAATGCGGATGCCTCGAAGTGGGTGTTCAAATTGAGAAAGGGAGTGCAATTCCATAATGGCAAAGAATTTGGTGCAGAAGATGTCATTTATTCTCTTCAGCATCATCTCGGTGAAAAATCCGAATCTCCGGCCAAGGCCTATTTAAGTCAGATAAAGGAGATGAAAAAGATTGATAAACATACGGTTGAGTTTACCCTGACTTCACCAAATGCCGAGCTCCCCATCATTCTTAGTGATACACGAGTACATATGATTGCTGATGGTTATACAGATTTTACTACGACTACAAATGGCACAGGACCTTTCAAAGTCAAGGAATTCAAACCCGGCTCGACTTATATTTTTGAACGTAACCCTAATTACTGGGGATCGGAAGGTCCTTATATTGATGAAATTGAGTATATCGGCATCGCCGACCCTACGGCACGGGTTAACGCCCTGTTGTCCGGGGATATCGATTTGATGATGAGTCTGGATCCAAAGGCGGCTCATTTGATTGAGCGGAGTCAGAATTTTAATCTTCTTCGTGCAGAGAGCGGAATGCACAGTGGCTTGGTCATGATGCGGGATCGCGAGCCGACTGCTAATAAAAACCTGAGAATGGCGATGAAATATGGCATTGATCGGGAGATGATTCTTAAAAACGTTTACAAAGGCTATGGTCATATTGGTAATGACCATCCTATCTCCTCTTTCGACCCCTATTACAATAGTGACATTCCTCAACGTGCTTATGATCCTGACAAGGCCAGGTTTTACATCAAAAAGGCGGGAATGGAAAACAAATCAATGGATCTATACTCCTCTGCAGTGACTGGCGTAGGTTCTATTCCTTCCTGTGAAATTCTTCAGGAAACTGCTAAGGCTGGTGGTGTAAATCTTAATCTACATAAGGTATCAGCAGATTCTTACTGGTCTTCTGTCTGGATGCAAAAACCAATGTGCACAACCACCTGGCCCGCACGTCCAATACCAGATCTGATGTTTAGTATTGCTTACAAGGGTGATGCAAAGTGGAACGAAACCGTCTGGAAAAATGATCGTTTTGATAAATTATTACTACAAGCCCGATCTGAGACAAACTTTGATAAGCGTAAGGCCATGTATGGTGAAATGCAAAATATGCTGCAACAAGATGGCGGCATCATCATTATGGCATTTCTCGATACCCTCGATGCAGCCAATAAAAAGGTCAAAGGGATTACACCACACCCTTCCGGCCCACTGGGATTTAATCAATTTGCAACAACTGCATGGATTGATAGTTAAACCTAAAAACCTCAGTTAAATCTACTGTGGATGTCTAAGTTACTGCACCTTAAGCATTTTCGGTTAATTTTGAATTCACCCATAGAGTGACTATGAATAAATCCAAAATGAACAGTAAAACGCTTAATCTACAGCATCTTAGTCATCCTCGCTACGAATCATCTGAGGTTTTTAGGTTAAAGGTCATTGTCGTGTCCCTGATGAAGCTGTCCCACTATCACTGGAATTTGGCTTGATGTATTTTCAGTGTGGTACAAGGCATTGATGGATCTGCCGCTGATTGTAATCCGCCGTATGGCAATCGGTGTGGTGACTGTACTGGTTGTATCGCTACTGGTCTTCGCCGGCACCGAGCTTCTGCCCGGCGATGTTGCGCAGGCGATTTTGGGACCGGGTGCTACACCGGAGTCAATTGCTAATATCAGAGCTCGACTGGGACTGGATCAGGCTGCACATATTCGTTATATGCATTGGTTTGGCAACTTGCTGCATGGCGATATGGGCACCTCGCTGGTCTCTGGCCGCGAGATTTCGGTATTGATAGCCGAGCGCAGCAGCAACACCTTTCTTCTGGCCGGTGTGACGGCTCTGGTGGCGGTTCCATTGTCCGTTTTGCTGGGTCTGATTGCCTCCACCAGACCCAATGGTCGTATCGATAAAACTATCTCTGCCATTACTCTGACCCTCATTTCCATTCCTGATTTTCTGGTAGCGGTGATTCTGGTGTCCATTTTTTCAGTACAATTGGGATGGTTACCGGCACTATCCACAATTCGCCCCGATTCTAATTTTCTTGAACTGGCTCGTATGCTCGTGCTTCCGGTAACGGCTCTTTCTTTCACGGTCATTGCACATATGGCACGCATGACCCGTACGGCGGTGCTCAATGAACTCACCTCACCAGCCATTGAAATGGCTATTCTGAAAGGTGTGCCAAAGTCCCGTTTATTGCTGGTGCACGCACTGTCCAATGCCATTGCGCCAATCGTAAACGTGATTGCATTGAACCTGGCCTACCTGATCAGTGGCGTTGTAGTGATCGAAACTCTTTTTAACATAAACGGTCTGGGCAAGTTGATGGTGGATGCGGTAACAACACGGGACATCCCTTTGGTGCAGGGCTGTGCTATGCTATTTTGTGCCGTCTATGTGTTATTAAACCTGTTTGCTGATACGATATCAATCGTAGCAAACCCGCGTATTCGGCATCCTAAATGAGAAATATTCAGTCTAAATCCAGTCCTTTTCGGGATCTGCTGCAGAATCTCACTCCAACCGCTATTATCTGTTTGTCAATTTTAATCATCTTGATTGTGCTGGCAATTGCTGCCCCCTGGGTCTCGCCCTATCAGCCTACTGAAATCCTGACTGATGAAAGCTATCATCTGATGTCTGATTCGATGCTGCTGGGAGGGGATTATCTGGGACGCGATATAGCTTCACGACTCATTTACGGATTGCAGATTACACTGGGCGTGACCTTTGTCGTAACGGTTCTGGCATTTTTCACCGGCTGTCTGCTGGGTTTTCTGGCCGCAGTGCTCGGTGGGATTTTTGATACGCTTTTAAGCCGGGTTATAGATGCATTAATTGCCTTGCCTGCCATCATGATCGCGCTGATCGTCATCGCTTCGCTCGGCAGCAGTCTGCCGGTACTAATTGTAACTCTGGCGTTGATCGATTCCACCCGGGTATTTCGTATTGCTCGTGCTCTGGCGATGAATATCGTGGCATCAGATTATGTTGAAGCGGCTCGGGTTCGCGGAGAAGGTCTGAAATGGATCATATGGCATGAAATCTTGCCCAATGCATTGGGACCACTGGCCGCTGAGTTTGGTATCCGCTTTACCTATACTATTTTATTCATGTCTGCATTGGGTTTTTTGGGGTTGGGCATGCAGCCTCCACATGCTGATTTGGGGCTGCTGATCCGTGAGAATATGCAGGGGCTATTGTTTGGATCCTATGCGCCGCTGTACCCGGCTCTGGCTATTTCCCTGATAACTATCACCATTAATATTTTCATTGACTGGTATTTACAGCAACTGGATTCGGCCTTGCCCAGTGAATTCTAATAATGATATCTTGCAGGTGCAGAACTTATGCGTCGATGCCATTGACCGGCATGGCAAAACGATGCCGATTGTCTGTAATATCAGTTTTTCCATAGCGCCCGGCCAGATTACTTCCCTGATAGGGGAGTCCGGGTCGGGAAAAACCACGGTTTCTTTAGCCACCATGGGCTACTCACGTCCCAACTGCAAAATCAGCAAAGGAAAGGTAATACTGCAGGACGAGGATTTGCTGAACCTGGATTCGTCACAGATTCAGCAAAAGCGAGGAAGCGATATCGCCTATATTGCTCAAAGTGCCGCCGCCGCGTTTAACCGGGCACTGACCATTGGTGCGCAGGTCACTGAGGTTGCAGTTCTCAGAGGATTAATGACACGTCAGCAAGCCGATCTGCGTGCCGTGTCACTGTATAATCAATTGGGTCTGCCAAACCCCGAGACTATCGGAAGACTTTATCCGCATCAGGTTAGCGGTGGACAGTTACAGCGCCTGATGGCGGCTATGGCAATGATGTGCCATCCAAAATTACTGATTATGGATGAACCGACGACTGCGCTGGATGTTACTACTCAGATCGAAGTCTTGCAGGCTTTTAAACGACTTATCCGTGAGCAGAAGGTGGCGGCTATTTATGTCAGTCATGATCTGGCTGTCGTCGTACAAATGGCCGATGATATTCTGGTGTTGAAGGATGGGCGAATGGTTGAATTACAGTCTACCCAGAACATTCTTGACAATCCCTGTCAGGAGTATACCCGTATGCTGATGGATGCCGTGCCGCAGTTGCAATTACCCCACATCTCTCACCAACCTCTTACTGCCGCTGCCGCTGCCGCTGCCGATAAGCTCACTCCAGATCCTGTTGAGAAATGCAGGTTAGAAAATACTGTGCGGAAAGAGGCTAACAGCGATGTATTACTGACACTTTCCAATGTCACTGCAGCCTATGGTTCAAATACTTCTACTGTATTAAAAGATATTTCACTGAAGGTAAACCTAGGTGAAACCATCGGTATCATTGGAGAATCAGGTTCGGGGAAAACCACATTGGGTCGTGTTATTAGTGGCCTGATGGTGCCATCGAATGGACAGATTGAATTCCAGGGTAGAGTGCTCAATAATACCTGTAAACAACGCTCGCGTGAAGATTTAAGGCAGATACAGTTTGTGTTTCAGATGGCGGAAACTGCGTTGAATCCGCGCCATCGCATCCGCCAGATTTTAGGGCGACCGCTGGAGTTTTATCTTGGCATGACTGGCAGGGCTGCTGAAGAGCGTATAGTCGAACTGCTGGATCTGGTTGAATTGTCAGCTGAATTTATTGACCGTTTTCCCCGAGAACTGTCCGGTGGGCAGTTACAGCGCATTAATTTTGCCCGTGCATTGGCGGCTGAGCCGAAATTAATTATCTGCGATGAGATTACGTCTGCTCTTGATACGCTGGTTTCAAAAGCAATCATTGAGCTGCTGATCAATTTAAAAAACCGTCTGGGTATTGCCTATGTTTTTATCTCTCATGATTTGTCCACAGTGGCAAAGCTCGCTGATTCCCTGGCCGTTATGCGTCATGGTGAGATAGTCGAATTCAACAAAACTGGAAACGTATTAACGCCCCCCCATCATGAGTATACGGAACTTCTACTGGATTCGATTCCTAAGCTTCGCACTGGATGGCTGGAAGAAGTAAGTGGTTTAGTATACAACCCGGTTTAAGCTGTTTTCCAGTCAGCAGTTCTGATCTGCAATTGTCTTTTAGCACTTTAGCTGAGTCTTGGATTAAAAATTCTGCATTCGAGCAGGATCATTTCTCTGGCAATTTTTTCTTGGCCTTAAGTGCTTGGAATATTCCATTAAGTACACCTCCACTGAGTTTTTTTAATGAACACATGTAGCATGGCTATTCATTTTCCTACTTTCGTGCAGTAGAAAACACGAACAATGCCTTCTTTGCTCAGTGTTTCCACAAACTATTCAAAGTACGCACGTGTATAGTAACTGGGTAATGCTTGCTGAAAATAAACTCAAGGTGATAAACTCAGTTAAATCTACTGCAGATGCCTTTAGATTGAAAGCAGTATAATATTTATCTTTTAGTAAATCCTGTTTTTGCCGAGCTTGTTCAGTTTATTTTTACTTAAATCTTTTTTAATTTTTTTAGAATTGTGCTAATATTCGTTTTGGGCTATATTCCTAAGTGGCATGCAGGAAAAATAATGTTTCATAATCAGCGTTTGCACATACAAATTGCTCTAATGATTACCATCTTTTTGATGGGATCTTTTGCTGCACAACTCCATGCTGCAGAACACCCGTTTCATAATAAAATTGAATCCTGTCAAGCCTATACTGCTTTAGAGAAGTCTGAAAATGCTTTAATTTCTGATTGTTCTCTATTTAGCCAGTCAATGACCCCTTTCAATCATCCGCTGAAATTCAATCCTGTTATTTTCAGCTTAATATTAAGTCATTATTGTATACGTGCGCCACCTTCCTCTCCTTACGTCTAAAAAATACCAAACAAATTTATAATTATTTATTCAAAAAAATCTAAATAACCTAATCAGATTGTGAGGGTTGTATTTTTTTTATGGGAGACTTTTCAATGCAAAAAAAACTACTTATGTTGAGCATTACCATTGCTATTTCTTATTCTAACCCAGCATTTTCAAATAACGAGTATGAATTATTAAGACAAGAAATTGAACTACTCAAAAAGAATTATGAACAACGTATTCAAACATTGGAACAAAGACTAAAAAAAACAGAAGAACAGGCTCAACAAGCCAATAGTACAGCACAAAATGCTGCCCAAAAGTTAGAGCAGACTGAGCTAACAAGTACTGCGAGTAATAGAACTGATAACAGTTTTAATCCTGCTCTCAGCATAATTCTGGATGGTCGATATGCTGATTTTGATAATGATCCAGATGCCTATGAGCTACCTGGTTTTTCTTTGGGAGGTGAAGCGGGATTAGGAAAGGAAGGTTTTTCAATTGGTCATACGGAATTAACTGCCAGTGCTAATATTGATGATCAATTCTATGGTGAATTAACTGTAGCCATTCATGAGGATGATAATGAAACTGAAGTAGAAGTTGAGCAGGCCTTTGTTCAAACTTTAGGACTTGGTAATGGAATGACCATAAAGGCAGGACGTTTTTTTTCAGCAATGGGCTATATTAATGAACAACATGAACATGCCTGGGATTTTGCTGATGCACCATTAATCTATCGGGGATTATTTGGGAATAAATTATTAGATGATGGTTTACAAATCAGTTATATAGCTCCAACCGATCTATTTTTTCAATTGGGTACTGAGCTTCTAAGTGGAGATAAATTTCCTGCAGGAGGTAATAGTGATGGTATTGGCGCATGGACTGCTTTTGCTGATCTTGGTGGAGATATTGGAATTGAACATAGTTGGTCTCTTGGTTTGAGTCACTGGGAAGCCGATGATATTGATGGGAGAACCAGTGGCGGTCATAGCCATGGAAATGAAGAACATGAAGAAGTACCATCATTTACAGGTGAAAGTAAAATTTCGGCATTGGATCTGGTGTATAAATGGTCTCCCAATGGGAATCCCAAAAATCATAACTTCAAATTTCAGTTTGAGTACTTTGTTCGCGATGAAGATGGAAGCATAACCATGCTTAACAGCGAACCTTTGGAAACTTCATCATATGACGGCGATCAGTCTGGTTGGTATGCACAGGCAGTTTATCAATTTATGCCTCACTGGCGTACAGGCTTTCGCTATGATCAATTAGATAGTGACAATACAGGCTCAGATAGTGATATTCTTGAAGAAGCCGGACTGGATGATGAAGGACATACACCTAAACGTTATAGCACCATGCTGGAATGGCTGCCCAGCGAATACAGTCGTATACGTCTTCAATATAATCGTGATAAATCTTATGAAGAGGCTGATAATCAGTTCTTTTTGCAATATACCCATAGTCTGGGTAGTCACGGCACTCATAATTATTAAGGAGTAATACAATGAAAACAACCATTAAAGTAGTACTCATGAACTTACTGTTATCCATGAGCACAATGGTTAAAGCTGAAATACAGGTGTTGGCATGTGAACCTGAATGGGGATCATTGGTCAACTCATTGGGCGGTAAACAGGTGAACGTTTATCAGGCAACGACCAATCAGCAGGATCCTCATCATATTCAGGCTCGTCCCAGCCTGATTGCCAAGGCAAGACGAGCAGATCTGCTCGTGTGTGCAGGTGCAGAGCTTGAAGCAGGCTGGCTTCCATTGCTGTTGCGAAAATCAGGCAATCCTGACATTCAGGCTGGAAAGCCCGGTTATTTTATGGCTTCTGATTATGTCACACTGCTTGATAAAGCGACCACACTTGATCGAAGTTATGGAGATGTACACGCTGCAGGTAATCCTCATGTCCATCTCGATCCTGAACGTTTATTGAAAGTAGCTCAAGCTCTTAGTCAAACATTAATTGCCATTGATCCTGACAATCAAGAAAATTATCAAATCAACCTGAATTCATTTACTCAGAAATGGCTTAATATGGGTCAGAAATGGCGTAAACAAACCCTGTCACTAACAAACAAATCTATCGTAGTTTATCATAGAAGCTGGATTTATTTACAAAAATGGTTAGGTCTAAACGAAGTAGGAGCACTGGAACCCAAGCCAGGTATTCCACCCACCAGTTCACATCTGACTCAATTACTTGTCAGAATGAAGCAAACTCCCGCAGATATGATTATTTATGCCAGTTACCAGGATAGCAAAGCTGCTAAATGGCTCTCACAAAAAACAGGGATACCAACTGTGATGCTGAATATAAGCCCTGATGAAGGTGAAAGTTTATTTGACTGGTATCAACAACTTATTGATCGTCTGGTTAAGGAAAAGAAATGATGACTGGACTGGAAATCACTATTTTAGGGCCGGCATTTATTGCTGGTCTGTTGGTATTGGCAACTCATGTACCATTAGGACAGGAAGTCTTAAAACGTGGCATTATTTTTATTGATCTCGCCATTGCTCAAATTGCTGCTTTTGGAGTTATTTTGGCAGCCCGACTTGGCTTTGAAGCCCATGGCTGGGAAGTGCAAGTCATTGCCGTAGGTAGTGCCATTTTGGGTGCAGGCATCCTGAGTTATCTGGAAAAATATCATGCACAAAATCAAGAGGCTTTAATCGGAGTTTCATTTATTCTGGCTGCAACGGGGAGTATTATTTTATTAGCCAATAATCCTCATGGGGGTGAACAGTTAAAGGACTTACTGGTCGGACAAATCTTATGGATTACCTGGGAACAGTTGATACCTTTAATTGTGATGACATTTTTTGTTCTGCTTATGTGGTTTGTTTTTAACTTGAAAAAAAGGATTGGCTTTTATTTCTTATTTGCAATAGCTGTAACGAGTTCAGTACAACTTGTGGGCGTCTATCTGGTTTTTGCCAGCTTGATCATTCCAGCTCTCGGATGCCTTCACTATTCTGGCATTCAGTCATTGTTCATTGGGTTTGTTATTGGTACACTCGGTTATGGGCTAGGATTAATCCTTTCATCAATATTAGATTTACCAAGCGGAGCCGTTATAGTCTGGATGATTGCAACGACTGCCTTAGCAACAAATATACTCAAAAATAAAAATAAAAATAAAAATAAAAATAAAATTAATATGATTATGAAAAATACTAAGACTTAAGTATAGGAGCCGTCAGCAAATAAAATTTTACTGCTGTCGCTTTGCAAACATAAATTACATTGCAAATAAGGCAGGGGTAAGGTTTTATGTCTGATAAGAGACTTATCCAATTCATCCGTGTTAGATTTCTGGCAATTTTTTCTTTGCCTTAAGTGCTGGGAATACTCCATTAAGAACACCACCTGCCAGGCCAATGCTGTAAATACCCAGGGCGCCATAAACGCCAAGGTGAAAGAAATAGGCTCCACCAATATTAATCATGTTTGGAATGATGTCCCATAGCAGGCTTTTCTTATAATTGCTCTCCAGACTTTCAGACAATTCAAAGAGTTTGGGAAATTGTTGCAGGTTATCATCCATTAATACGATCTGTGCAGTATCAGCAGCAATTGAAGACGCACTGTTCAATGAAATAGAAACATCCGCTTGTTTCAGTGCGATGGTGTCATTGATGCCATCGCCAACAAAACAAACCGATTTTCCCTGCTGTTGTAATTGCTTAACGATATCAGCCTTGTCTTGCGGCATGGTTTCGGCAAAATAGAGGTCAATACCTAATTCCCCGGCCAGTGCCTGAGTGGGTTTTTCATGGTCTCCCGAAATGATAGCCAGTGACAAACCACGTTGTTTTAACTGTTTGATAATATCCTTTGCTTCTGGACGAATAGTGGGGTGGAGTTCAATGATTCCTGCCAGTTGCTGATCTACTGCAATATAAACTAATGAATAGCCCTGTTGATTGGCATCATCTTGCAGAATTTTATAATCAGTTGAAACCGATATGTTTTCAAGTGCCATAAACCGGCCGCTGCCCACCCGGATGGTCTGCTTGTTGACAGTCACTTTTATCCCATAACCTATTTCATACTGAGTATCATCAATAATGGGCAATGTTAAGACCTGTTCTTCAACCGCTTTTAATATGGCTTTGGCAATCGGGTGCTTTTGTTTATATTCGGCTGTGGCAGCATAGATGAGCACCTCTTCTTCAGTGAAAGAGTGATTGGCGTAAATCTTTCCTACATGGGGGATCTCTTGAGTGAGCGTTCCTGTTTTATCAAAAACAATTGTATCGATGTTCTTCAGATGCTCCAAAGCACGTCCGTCTTTAATCAGCAATCGATGCTGTGTTGCATTGGACAGGTGACTTAATACATTAAGGTTACCTGTGATATTAAGATGATCAATCAAAGCTGAATCCAGTACTACTAAAGCACTGGTATAACCGGCAACAGGTAGTGCAAGCGCACCTAAAACGAGCGAAGGGAACGCTAGTCGGTCTGATAATTCTTCAACACGCAGCTCAACAGAAGCGGTATAATCGGTGGTATCGTTTAATAGTAACTGAATTTGAGAAGCAACGGTTTCATCGCCTGCTTTTTCAACTTTTACCCAGATTTTTCCAGTAAGCATCA
The DNA here is from genome assembly GCA_025655455.1 of gamma proteobacterium symbiont of Taylorina sp. GTDB lineage: Bacteria > Pseudomonadota > Gammaproteobacteria > GRL18 > GRL18 > GRL18. Next base: position 118,111 of record JAHXIV010000013.1, on the reverse strand, counting down.
GGGTGAATGCAAACACGGATTCACCTGTTTCTTTTTCTGCGGGCTGGGCTTCCCCGGTCATGGCCCGTTGATCAATACTGGCAAACCCCTTGATGATCGTGCCATCGACAGGAATGGTTTCTCCTCCCTGAATCACCGCAATATCACCAACCTGTAATTCTTCAAAATTTATTTCTATTTCGATACCATCTTTTACTATCCAGACGGTACTCATACACTCCTGAAAGATATGCGTTAACTGATTATGTGAGTTGTTTTTAGCCTTGGCCATCACCTTGAGACCCATATAATAGAGCCAATAACCAAATGCTGCAACGGGAAGATAGCCTGAGCCTATCAGCAAGGGCAGGGTCACCAGGTTAACCATATCGACCTTGAGTTTACGCTGATGAACAATACCATGATAAGAACGCTGCACCATAGGAATGGTCAGATAAGCGAGTGTGGCGATACTAATCAGTGAAAAGGGTGGCAGCCAGATGCCGACAAGAGTCGTTCCCATGGCAATACTGGAGAGTGTTAAATGCCCGTCAATCCATTCTTCAACACTCGCTATATCCGTTTCCTGAAGAGCTTCCTTATCAGGCAGCAGCGCCTTCTTTTTGGTTCCCTTCTTACCAAGTAAAGTGTTATCAGGCACAGTAAGGGAAAAGATAAACTTTTTGTAATTGATTTTTTTATGATATTTTTTATGCACCAGTGCAGAGGTTAGAAAGCTGCTTCCTATACCGCTCAGCAGCAATAGTCCATTGACTAACATTCCTCAATCCTTATTGAAGTGGGCAAGCCCATTGTTTTTAGTAAGTCGAGAAAAGGATCAGCATCAAGCTCTTCCACATTAACCATTTTTTTGACATCCCATACCCCCTCTGCAATTAATATGGCTGCTGCAACAGGCGGCACTCCTGCTGTATAGGAAATAGCTTGTGATTCAACCTCATTATAACATTCCTGATGGTCACAAATATTATAGATAAAAATGGTTTTTTCCTTGCCGTCTTTTTCACCTTTAATCAGATTACCGATACAGGTTTTCCCGGTATATCCTGCGGCTAGAGATGAGGGGTCAGGCAAGCAGGCTTTGACTACTTTTAAAGGGATCACTTGCTGCCCTTCCGCTGTGGTCACAGGTTCGTGACTGAGCAGGCCAATATTTTCCAGCACCTGAAAACAGTTTAGATAATGCTCTCCAAAACCCATCCAGAAACGCACCGTATCAACATCCATATTGATGGACAGGGAATGCACTTCATCATGCCCCATTAAATACACTTTTTGCTCGCCGGCCACAGGAAAGGGATAAGACCTGGATATTTCATGGTGTTCACATTCCTTCCATTGTCGGTCTTCCCAGTAACCCACGTCTTCAAGAATTTCCCGCAGATTGATTTCCGGGTCAAAATTGGTAGAGAAGTATTTGCCGTGATCACCCGCGTTAACATCCATAATATCGATCACATTGATCTTGTCAAATTCATGTTTTAAGGCATAAGCACAATAGGCATTGACCACACCTGGATCAAAACCTGCGCCCAGAATAGCGGTTACACCTTTTTCGGCAAATAGTGGTTTACGCTTCCATTCAAATTCAGCATACCAGGGGTATGGCGCATTAATGATATTAATATCTTCCGCGACTGCTGTATCAATATAGGCTGCCCCTGCTTCCAGGCAGGCATCCATAATGACTTCATTAATAAACGCCGTGCCAACATTAATCACGATGTCAGAGGCTGTTTCCTGAATGGCTGTAACGATATTTTCTTGTTTACTAGCATCAAGCTGTCTGGCATAGAGCTGTTTATTTTTGTCTTTCAGATTATCTTTTCTATGCACACTGTCGATAATCGCTTCACACTTCTTAAAGGTTCTTGAGGCAATGCAGATATCGCCCAGGACATCATTATTTTGGGCGCATTTATGTACGACGACGGCTCCGACGCCTCCTGCCCCGATAATGAGTACGTTTTTCATATCAGTCTTCCCCTTTCTCTTTTCCAGAGTCGGACTGAGTAACCTCAGTACTGAGACCCATCTTATCCAGCAGCTCAATAAAGGGATCAGGATCAAGCTCTTCTACATTAACCATGTGTTTGACATCCCAGCTTTCATTGGCAATCAGGATGGCTGTTGCCGCTGCGGGTACACCTGCAGTATAGGAAATGGCCTGGGATTCCACCTCTTCATAGCAGGCTTTGTGATCGCAGGTATTATAGATAAAGATTTCTTTTTCTTCGCCGTTCTTTTTGCCCTTGACCAGATTGCCGATACAGGTTTTACCCGTGTAGTTTTCAGCAAGCGATGCAGGGTCAGGCAGACAGGCTTTAACCACTTTTAGCGGCACGACTTCCAGACCTTCTGCGGTTGTCACGGGTTGTTCAGAGAGTAAGCCAATATTTTTTAATACATTAAAGCAGTTAATATAATGATCGCCAAACCCCATCCAGAAACGAATGGTATCCGCCTTGATATTTTTGGACAGGGAATGCAGTTCATCGTGTCCGGTTAAATAAATGGTTTGCTCGCCAACGACAGGGAATGTATAGTTTTGCTTTTCTGCATGCACAGCTTTACTCACCCATTTACCCTCTATCCATGTCCAGACCTGTCCGGTAAATTCCCTGAAATTGATTTCAGGATCAAAATTGGTTGCGAAATATTTACCATGATCTCCGGCATTTACATCCATAATATCAATGCTGTCAATTGTGTCAAAATAATGCTTAACTGCATAGGCACAATAGGCATTGACGACACCAGGATCAAAGCCTGCACCAAGAATAGCCGTTAGTCCTTTTTCTTTACAGGCATCCAGATATTTCCATTCATAGTTGGCATACCAGGGTGGACTTTCACAGATCTTGTCGGGGTCTTCGTGAATGGCCGTATCTATATAGGCTGCTCCTGCTTTCAGGCAAGCCTGCAATACTGACATATTAATAAACGGACTGCCGACATTGATAACAATCTCTGAATGCGTGTCTTCAATCAGTTGTGCAGTGGCGTCAATATCCAGCGCATCAATCTGGCGGGAATACAGTCTTTTACTCGCATCTTTCAGATTGTTTTTACGATGTACACTGTCGATGATTGTATCGCATTTGCTCAGGGTTCGGGATGCAATACAAATATTACCAAGAATATCATTGTGTTGGGCGCATTTATGTGCAACGACATTAGCAACACCACCTGCACCGAGAATAAGTATATTATTTTTCATTTAAGATATTCCATATATAAATTGCAAACAGGGATAGTTATCCCAGATTTTGCTTAAAATCACTATAGTTGAACGTCTTTACTGTATCATATTGACCATCCAGACGCTTGATAACAATAGACGGCATTTTTAAACCATTAAACCAGTTCATTTTTACCATCGTATAACCCGCCGCATCAGAAAAGTGAATCTGGTCACCTGTTTGTAATGGGGTATTAAAATCATATTCACCAAATATATCCCCGGCAAGGCAGGTCTTGCCGGCTATCATGTAATGATATTTGCTGCTCTGTTTAGTAGCTTGTTCAGTACGTCGTTCAGTCTGCTGCACTTTTTCAATTTCAGCGGGCTCTTGATAAATTAACAAATCCAGCATGTGTGCTTCTGTTGAGCTATCGACAATCGCAACATCCATTTCATTGTGAACAATATCCAGTACCGTAGTCACCAGACTGGCAGAATCTGTTATTGCTGTTTCTCCGGGTTCGAGGTAAATCTGTATTCCAAACTGCTCACCGAATGCCTTTAATTTAGCGGCAAATTTCTCCAGAGGATAATCATCCAGTGTAAAATAGAGTCCACCGCCCAGGCTTACCCAGTCCAGTTGATGTAATAAATCGTGATAGGTTTTGCCGATATGATCCAGTTGCTGCGAAAAATGTTGGAAATCATTGTTTTCGCAGTTGTAATGAAACATGACGCCATTGATTAAATGTGCTATTGCCATGACTGATGAGTTATCGGTGACTCCCAGGCGTGAATACTGACGGGCTGGATCGGCCAGATCATAGTCAGAATAACTGATGCGCGGATTTATTCGTAAGCCGATATCCACTGTATCCAGTTCGGCATAAAAGGTTTTTAACTGCTTAACCGAGTTAAAAATCACTTTATCGGCATATTGCTTTAAATCGTGGATTTCATCTTGTGCAAAAGCCACGCTATAAGCGTGTACTTCTTTCCCGAACTCCTCATAACCCAGTTTAGCTTCATACAATGAACTGCTCGTAGTGCCATCCATATAGGCTTGCATGAATTTAAAAACAGGCCAGGTGGAAAAACATTTTAATGCCAGTACTGACTTGATATTTGCGTGCTTACGTAACCACTGGATTTTCTCCAGATTCTTTAATAATTTTTGTTCATCAATAACATAACATGGCGTGTTAAAGTGCATGTTGTGTGTTTGCAGTGGGGTTGACTGATGTGTTGTGATCTTGAAATGGCGACTGCAGCGGCAAGTCAATACCCCGTTCCAGGAATGCGGCACGGATTTGTTGTGGAGCAAAATGCTTTTCTACCACCTGAATCGCCATATCCTTGTCAATGCTTTTGCAGGAAAAAATATCCAGGTAGGCATCACGATTATTGTCACTAAAATGCCCCATGATAGCAGATGTTTCTATTAGCTGTACCAGCGAATAACCCGCAGCTTCATAACTGTGTTCGGCAAAATGTACAATAACAGGTTCACCATAGGCTACCATTTTGATTGCTTTAACCAGCTCTTTGACAAACTTACTAATGTCTTCCTTGCGGCAGATATTTTCATTGCAGCCACCAAGATCCAATACAAGATGCTGCCCCCATGATTTGCGGTTTTCCGACATACTCTTCTCCTCAGCGTATTTATATCTGCATATTATGCGCTGACATTCTAGCACATATATATGTTTATATGTATATATGTATATATTGTTGCTTTTGATGATTAATCTGAGAAGCTTCAGAATCAACCCGTCAGGCATTCCTTGTCAAATGCATATTCACCTTTCAGCCAGGCTATTATTTCTTTGGCATAAGGGCTGTCGTATTGACTGTATTGCTGAATGAGCTGTTTACTCTGCTTTGTGTCTATGTTGTCCAGGCCTTCACTCTGAAAACACTCAACATCTTTTGCTATTTGCTGGGCAAGGTTTTCTCCACACAGCATTGCTAATCCCTCTTGCAGTGCTTTTTCAGGATCATAATGCTGACCCCGAGAGTAACTCAGGGGAAGAGAATACAGGGGAATACGAGAAAGCCAGGGTTGATTCATAGGATTGACGGAATGACCTGTGGTCAGTTGAGCCAAAGAGTCCGGGCGGTTTGTGAAAGCCTTGGTAAATAGAAATCTTGAAATATCAGCACCATCGTTGACGGGATAGTTATCCCACAAAAAGGGCTTGCGGCCTAACACCTGAATGGCTTTTTCCATATGCGCTTGCGGATAGGCAGTCGAGCAAATTTTAGGACCTGTCCAGAAAATATCAACCTGCTCTGGTAACTCTCTACCTAGATCCTGAAAATAATTGTCCGGCATTTCACCAAACAGTTTTTCCAGTTTGGGATCAAAAGAATAATAGGTGGGGCACATAATGACTTTCTTGGCTGAGGTTTGAGCCAACACATCCTTCACTATAGTCGCTTGTGTCTGAGCCAGATCCGTCTGATTGCCTTGCATATCATCAAACAGCACACACAGGATATCAATTTCCAGACGATTTAAGCGTTCTACTTTATCCTGCAGCTGTTGTCGTGCAAAATTATCATAGTTTTTATAAATTTCAAAAGGGCTTAAGCCCACACCAAAGTCCAGTCCCAGGCTATGATAGTGATTAACCAGAGTCTGAAGTTGTTCCGCTGTTTCAGTAGGCCAGTCCTGTCGCCAGGAGCGGCGTAAATAAGCATCGGCTTTTGGTGCGTAGATATAAAAATGATAGCCGTTGGCCTGCAAAAATCCGGCGTAGTCATGACGTTCCTGCATTGACCAGGTGCGACCAAAAAAACCTTCAATAATGCCTAAATAAGGCGTTGTATTTTGCATTTTTTATACCTCTTGATGGTGCATGTGGAAATAATTATACAGACAAACAGGAATAAACACAGCTCGTTTTTAAGTGTTGTTAGGAAATAAAGTTTTCATAATTTCTTTCAAGTTTATCATAGCCTTTATGTGCAATAATATAGTCTGAATCGGGTAAAATCTCGATTAAATCTGGAGCAGCTTTACTATCATGAACTTCACCACCCGTTAGGATAGACTCGATGGGTAAACTATACTACTATCGATAAATTCCCACTCCAGATAAGGTGACTTCTTTAAAGCATTAATCTTTGTAGCTTTTCCCAGTGTTCATCTGTTAATATTGTTCTTGGCATGGTAGTTTCGTATCATTACTCTAAATCCTTATGTTGCTCATAATTTAACCACGAAAGATCAACAGCTTCTAATTACTCTAACGAATAAATTTTTCAGGAGAAAATAATGCCTTTAATCCAGTGGAATGATCGATTGAGTATCGGAATTGATTCAATAGATAAACAGCATAAAGTATTAATCAACTTACTTAATAAATTAAATGATGCCATTGCAGAGGGTAATGCAAACCTTGTCCTGGCTCAAATATTTGATGGCTTGTCAGCTTATACCATCAAACATTTTGCTTATGAAGAGGGGTTGTTTAAAAAGTATGGATATCGTGGAACAGAAGCTCACAAGCATGAGCATGCTGAACTGATCAGGCAGGTTAAAAATTTAAGACAAAAAATGGACGAGGGTGACTCTATGGTCAATGTGGAAGTTCTGGATTTTTTAAAAGAATGGCTGACTTATCATATCTTAGTAAGTGATAAAGACTTTGCCCCTTTTTTAATTGAACAAGGGGTGACATGAGTCAATAACATCATCCAGGCTTTTTCTTTTTCACCTCTGGTGAGCAGTCAGTTTGGAATGCTCGATATAGGGATGAAAATAACAAAGAAATCCGTAAAAATTCAGCAATGCACTGTTAAAATCGGCTAACAAAGTATAATATATACGGAAGGGGATATGTAATGTTTGCCAGAGATTTTTACCTGCTTGTCGAAAATACTTATGAGTCCTGTTATCTCACTTCCCGATTTATAGATCAGTTTAAGCACTCCAGTAACTTTCTTGGTGTCCTGGTTGCAGAGGACAAACCTGCTCAGGACATCCTTCAGCAACGTCAGTTGTTCCACTGTGAATATGGTGGACAAAAGGACTGGAATGGTGAAATGGAAAAAAAATGGTTTGATCTCTATCAGCCCCTGAATGAAGCGAGTCGCAAGATGATCCAGCTTTATGGTGTAGCAAAATTTGCAGTGACGCAGCATCCCAATACTATTTTTCTGGGAGACAAGGTTAACGGGAGTTTTTCCAGGGATTGTGTAAAAGAAATTTGTCAGGAGACAACGCCCTGGCTGGTAACTTATTTGCCAAAAATCCTGCATTCATGGTGGATCGAAATCACAAAATCACAAATCCTGAATTGTCATTCTGCGGTTTTGCCCTATGCCAGAGGCATGCATTCTATTGAAAATGTTGCCTCACAAAAAAATATTGAGGCTTTTCAGCAAGCAGCAGGTATTACTATCCATTATATCGATGCGGGTATTGACACGGGTTCAATCATTCGTGCCGAACGGGTTACTGACCCATTTCGCTTCAATTCGATCTGGGAGTTGAAGGCGCATCTTTATATGACGGGCGTTGAGTGGTATATTCGAACAGTCAACGATATTTTAGACTCGGCAGGTACGACCCCTGTAGGCATAAAACCCAGTGCCGATTTATGTGGTGAGAATTACCTGCGCAAACACTTCACTCCAGTAAAACGGCAGCAGGCAGAAGAAGGCTATTTATGGATGAAGTCGCAGGTCAAAAAAAATCAGCAAAAGTCTGCAGCGGATATCTCAGCGAACACGGCTGATCCTGACAGCATCTCACTTAACTGGATTTAGACATGATAAACACAGAACTGAGATTCATCATACAATGTTGATTCAAATTTTAATACTCGGCGGCGGCGCAGCTTTGGGCGCAGCAAATATCCGATATCTTCAAAATCGGCAACTCGTCAGAAACGCATTAAAGCAAAACCAACTTCCTACTAAATCCAGGAAAAAAATCAGGAAAAAAACCAAACAGAAATCCAGTTTATATCAAAAAGGCAAAACTGGATTTCTGGCGGTTAAAAAGGTATTCAGCATTTCAATAAGCGGAGGAGAAGTACGCCAGCAGCAACTCAAACAAATGGGTGCCATAGATGATAATCAAGCCAATGAAGATGAGAAAACAGTCGATAGGAATATTAAAATTTCTCTGGGTTTGATGGGATTGTCAAAGCTAGGCAGCTGGTTCTTTGCACCCTTGTTACCCATAGCAGCAGCCGGATCTCTGTATATTTTTCATCCTGTCTTTGAAAGACTTTTTGTTAACCTGAAAAAGCAACGTATTACCACTGAGCTCCTGGAAGTTATTGGTATTCTTAGCTTTATCATAACAGGTCGGATATTTTTAACATCACTCATTGCTTTTTTAGGTTTATTGAACCTAAAACTGTTGGCACGAACTGAGGCACACTCGCAACGACAATTGACAGACATCTTTAATCAAAAACAACAATTAGTCTGGGTGAAAAAATCAGGAACAGAGATTGAGATACCACTGGAAAAGGTTAAAACGCAGGATGTTGTGATAGTCAATGCCGGTGAAGTGATTCCAGTTGATGGTATTGTCGTGAAAGGACTGGCCAGTGTTGATCAGCAAACACTGACGGGAGAATCACAAGCCATAGAAAAAGAAACAGCTGACAAGGTTTTTGCCACAACGCTGGTACTATCCGGTCGGCTTTTGATTAAGGTAGAACATTCCGGCTCAGATACCAGTGCTGCAAAAATTGCTAATATCTTGTTGCATACACAGGAATTTAAGGAAGATCTGCGTTTACGAGGAAAACATATAGCCGATAGTTTCATTGCACCTACCCTGGTTGTCAGCGGCTTGACATTACCCTTTTTGGGATCCAGTGCTGCGATGGCGATTCTGTGGTCCGGGTTTGGTTACAACATGAAGTTGTTTGGGCCGATCAGTGTATTGAATTTCTTACATATTATGGCTGAAAATGGCATCCTGATTAAAGATGGACGTTCTCTGGAAATGCTGCAAAAAATCGATACGCTGGTATTTGATAAAACAGGTACCTTAACGATGGAGCAGCCCCGCATCAGTGAACTCCATCCGCTGCAGTCCTTTGATGAAGAAACGTTATTAAGCTATGCCGCAGCGGCTGAATACAGGCAAACTCATCCTATTGCCAAAGCCATACTGGCTGCCGCAAAAGAACGTGGACTGGAGATACCCGATATTGAAGAAGCTGCCTATCAGGTCGGTTACGGTATTGAAGTAAAAGTTGGAGGCGTTCTGGTACAAGCTGGCAGTGTCCGATTTATGCAGCAAAAAAGAATCCATTTACCTGAAGAGATTCAGCAATTAAAAACCCGCTGTGATGCTAATGGACATTCACTGGTTTATATTGCTGTCGATGATAGTCTGGCTGGTGTGCTGGAATTACAGCCTTGTATTCGTCCCGAAAGCAAAGAAATCATCAGCTATCTAAAAGCCCGGAATATTTCATTGTACATTATCTCTGGTGACCACGAGCAACCCACTCGCCTGCTCGCTGAAGAATTAGGCATAGACCATTATTATGCTGAAACATTGCCCGATCAAAAAGCACAATTGATTAAGGAGCTTCGTGACAGCGGCAAATTTGTAGGCTATATCGGTGATGGAATAAATGATGCGATTGCCCTGAAACAGGCTAATGTGTCGATATCACTTTCTGGTGCTTCAAGCGCAGCTACCGATACGGCGCAGATTATATTAATGGACGGTGATTTGAACAAACTTAAAACCCTGTTTGAAATTTCACAATCCTTTGAAGCCAATATGCACACCAATTATTTAACATCAATGATCCCCGGTGCCATTAGCCTGGGCGGCGTATTTCTATTCAATATGGGGGTTGCAGGTGGCTTGACAATTTATTTCACTGCAAAAATGGTGGGGTTGGCGAATTCGATGCTGCCATTGGTTCAGTATGAAAATAAAGAATATTTACCGATCAAAAGCATCAAAATATGAGATATTTTGGTGTTTTTTTATAAAAATTCAATTGTCTTGATCAGCCAACTTGGGTCATTTTTAAGATTCAGATGAATTAATTTTTTTAACGGAAGGTGAGTGTTTAGGTACTAGTTAAAAATAAGGTGTATAAGCAGTTGCATATTTTTCAGCTCTAAATATTTCTTTTATTTCACCTCTAGGGGTAGTTTTAGTATAGATACTTGTATATTCACGAGTTTTATTTCCAGAGTTATCTAACTCAATAATAACCGCATCAACCCCATTACATACGATAGTATTACCATTACTTAAACGCTGTGTACCCGAAATGTGATTAGCAAAAAACTTTTCAGTAGTTGCATTTCCATAACTCCAGATGATATTTTTTAAATCCTTATCAACTTCCAAACTTCTGGAAAAACTTTGACCATTATCAAAAATAGTAATATTACTCATTGCATCATTAATATCTATCCATTTAGCATCATGTTGAGCAGTCATAGCTACACTTGATATAGTAGCAATACTGCTATCACTTTTATTAATAATCCAAACTTGACTATGGGACCTACTACTCACCATTATCTGATTACTTGCTTCATTATAATCAATAGAATTTAGATGAATCCAGTCATCAGTACGAGCACTATTACTATCAAGTCCTAGTTCATTCAGGTGATCCCAAATATCCCACTTCCAGACTATCTTGCCACCAGTAGCCCCTTGTTTTTCAATCTCAATAATTACTTCTGTCCAAATATCTTCTTTTAGTTCCCAAGCTAAGGCTAAAGTATTACCATTAGCCATACGTTTTATATCATGATGCAAAACCTTGTCACTATCACTGTATTTAAACTGCCAAAGAACATTACCCTCCCAGTCCATTTCTTCAATATAGCCGCCTTGCCCCCCAGCACTAAAGCTTCCATTCTTATCTGAGCCTGTTCTTAATAAATTACCATTTTTTAATAAGTATGCTGAAAGAGCTGGTGTGAAGCTACTTTCCCATTGATGTTTATTATTACCCTTGTCATCAATTAAATAGGTTGTCTTGGAAGCCATTGGAGCAATCAGTGTTAAACCATTAAAGCTACCTGCCTCACTGGTATATGAGATATGCTTTGTATCTAATACAAAATATTCAATATTAGAAAAAGTACTACTCTCAGAATTTGAGTATGCTTGTATTGCAACATAATAAGAAGCACCATCCCAGAGTTTGGCATTAAAACTGAGTGTGCTACCCATATCTACAGATTGAATTAAGTCTCCACTTTTATAAGGATAGACAACATAATAAAGTTGATAACTTGTCGCATTATTGACCTCAGTCCAATTTAAAGTAAGATTTTCTGCATTACTAGAAATAGATAATAATGGGGATGATAGCTCTGCCAATAATGGGCTAGAAAGAAATAACAGATAAGCAAAAAAAGTAATGAGATATACTTTTTTTTTGTAAGTCATTGTTTTCACGGTTTTATCCTCATTATCTTACACATCTAACATAATTATTAATTCTAACAACATCTCCTTGCGGACCGTGAATAATTGCACTTTCACCATTTTTATCAGCTACCGTTTGAAAAGAGCGATCCAGGTTAATTGAACTAGATTTAGGATCGCTTCTCTGTGCTCCTGCACCATGAACATCCATCCACTGATTATTCATATAACCTAACGCTCGACCAAAATTTATATAGACTGCACTATTTTGAACACCTGATGAGTTTTTGTGTGTCGTGCTACTCCAATAAGCCCCCCAGTCTTTTTCGCCTGCCTCATTAATCATTGAAGTCGCATTAAAAATAGCACTAATAGCAGCAGAATTTGTCGTATCTGGTGAACGACTATAATCTACTATACTTTGTAACTCCTTAGCATTAGGTAAGCGCCAGTCGTGATAACTTGCAGTTGTATCCTTTTCACAATAGCTAATAGCCTCATCCCACTCCTTAGTTGTAGAGCTATCACTTTTTTGCCACATCAAGTCCGTAGCCGTATCGGTAATTGTTTCATCATTGTTATCAGTAAAACTATTATTAGCATAGCTATCATTACGACGTACACATTGTACCGTAAATGTTTTTTCACTATTTCTGGGTGTTATGCCATAACCTTTAATTCGACCATCAGCCATATTAACACCAAACATGGTTTTATCCCCATTCATGGTAGTACTTACATATAACGTTGAAGTAGCATATTGCACATCAATAATACGTTCTCCTGCACTGGTATCACCATAGACAAAATCAAAGTAGTTGTTATTAATAAAGGGATTTAGGCCGTTGGTATCAGAACCAGTATAACTACTGACATCTTCACCACTAAAATCAATTAAGGAATACATCGTCTTAATATCTGGGAGTCTCCAATCACTATGATTAGCCAGGGTCAAATTTGAACAATATAATTCAGCTTGATATTGGGTTAGTTTATCCGTTGAATCAACCTGTTTATCCCCATTTGTATCAGGACTTTGCTGCCACATTAATCCTGTTACATTATCTATTATGGTTCCATCTGAATTATTAGTATAATTGGGAGGGTTTTGAGTATAAGTGGCATCTTGACCACTGTCTAGACAGTTTACTTGAGTTCCACTACTGTCATAACAGTAACTTTGCCCTGTATCAACTGTTGGATAAACTGAATTATTAGCGGGCTTTACTGATGTAACCTCAAATTGTAAATCACCTTGATGCTGCATGCTAACTTGATATTTTTCTCCATTGACATCAATACTAGAAAAATAAGCAGTACCATTTTGGCTATTATATGAATTTGCACTTGAAGGTAATGTTGAAGTCGGGGTTGCAGAAGTGACTTTAAAATATTGATTATTGTGTTGCATAAAAACTTCATAATTTTTACCCGCCACATTAATATGAGATATGTACAAAATACCCGTGTTTGGATTGTAACTATCAAGAGATAAACATAAGCTGGGTAGTGCCATAAAAATAGCGGCCAATATGTGTTTAATCATTTTTCACTCCTTAAAGAGCGGTTATTTAATAAGAGAGATATTTCCTTATCTTTTTTACTATAATAAGTACAATAACAAGAGAATATGGATTGAATAAGAAGAAAATGTGTAGAAATTATGAATTTTTTTTAGCACTCTAAGCTATAATCAACACCATAAATTGTACTCCCCAAATCCAGACCAAGTAGGCGAGTGATTTCTTCAATTTTAGCCGTAGTCATAATAACAGGTATTGGAGAAAACTGTCTTAATTCTTTATATCCATGCCATTACGACCAGGTAGCATTAAATCTAATATAATTAAACTGGATTCCTGTTTGCGTACTTCAGAAATAACCTGATCACCTCACTCTAAGATGACTGCTATTGGCTAGCTGAACTCAAGTTGAGAAATTTATAAAAACAAATTGGATTTATTCTTTTTATATTTTGGAATTGTCTGCTTTCCTTTCCTAACAAGCTACAGCTCTGATGAGTCTTACTGGCTTTTCATACCAAGACTTCGACAATCGGAGAGGTTAGGTATGAGCGATGTAGTTTACTGACCCTTTAATCTTTTCGATTGCTCTAACGTTCGTTTACAAAATTTCCCAAAGGCTTTATCTGTAGCTCTGCGTTCCGACAAGCTGGCGCTATTTCGGCTTTCTTCTCGTAGTAATTTTAAATAATTATCTAGTCGTCTTTGTTCCAGCTCACCTGTTTCAATTGCGTACTGTACTGAGCAATTGGGTTCTGTTTGGTGTTGGCAATCACTAAATTGACACTGTGCTGCCAGTGCTTCAATATCTTTAAAGGTTGTTGCAATACCATCTTTGCAATCTGCCAATTGAATCTCACGCATTCCCGGTGTATCTAAAATCAAGCCACCATCTTTTAAAGTTATCAAAGAACGATTTGTGGTGGTATGTCGTCCTTTACTATCCGCTTCTCGAATGCCTGATGTTGCTTGCTGCTCTTTACCTAATAAGGTATTCACCAATGTGGACTTACCAACACCCGAAGAACCTAATACTGCAATGGTGCTACCTCGATTTAACCAAGGTTGTAATGTCAAAAGACTATCTTTACTTAAACAATTAACCGACTCAACAGATATAAATCCATGCAATGATTGAATTTGTTCGATAAAATCCTGTGGTGATTTGGCTAAGTCACTCTTGCTTAACAAAATAACTGGCTCTGCGCCCGCTTCATTCACTAGCGCCAAGAACCGTTCAATACGATTTAGGTTAAAATCATCATTCATAGAAGAAACAATAAATGCGGTATCCACATTTGCTGAAATTAGCTGTTCTTTTAATTTTGTACCAGAGGCTTTCCTCACAAAGCAGGTTTTACGCTCAAGCAGTCGTGTAAAACGATTTTCTTTATTTAATAAAATCCAATCGCCAACCACCATTTCCGGCATAGATGGCAAAAGCGGTAAATTAAGTGTATTTTCTCCCGTAGAAACAGTAATTTCAGAGCGATATTGTTCAATGATGCGTGCTGGGATACATTCTTCCCATTCATCAAGTGAAAGTTGTTGCTGAAAAAGAGGCTGCCAGCCTAAATTTGCAAGTAGTTGATGGTTCGACATGTTATATAATTCCGATTTAGTCACATTGCCCATTTTACGGTAAACCACATAAAAATTATATGTTTCAATGCTATCTCTTTTAAGGTAAAGATGACCAATAAAACTGAACAAGAAATACCACTTAGAAAATCTGATGGGGTGCATTTTATCAAACGCCTTTAGAGAATTATCTAAAAGAGCAAGGTATTAATACCTTAGTTTTTTCAGGCAGTGGTGTTTGCTCAATATTAGTTAGTGATATTGATACTGTTTATGCAGAATATAGTGAAAAAGACATCGAATTTATTGATGATGATCGTAATTATGGTAACCGAGATTTTCGTATTAAAGATAATAATGGTTTTGAAGATTTCAAGGTAATAGATAAAAGCAAAATAAGCTAAATCAAATGCTCGGATTAAATAATGAAAGATTGGTTCTATAATGAAGATCAACATGTTGGTGTTGATTATTTACAAAAAGAGACGGCTCAAATCTATGATAAGCAAAAGCTGATAATATTTACTTTATTAAAGCAGGATTTTTACAAGCTCAAACGATAGATCCTGTTGATGTCGACTAAAACTGTATGAAAGACTACCGTTTCTATGAAGAATGGTATTTGGAAAACTAAAATGATGTCTGTTTAATCAATTTTACTGTCAATATTAGGGTTCTCTAAATGGCTTGTCTGCTTCGTAGTGATGGAAAAATGACACATTTCTGTTAATATATGTATTAATACATATATAGGTCTGATAAACTCCAGAGTAAAATGTAATATTTATTTTTACAATCAAAAGAGGAAAATAACATGACTCCCGAAGCCAAAGCAGCTGCCCTGGCAAGACTTGCAGCGGACACTAAAAGAGCCTGCGCAACTTCTGCTGATATAGCTAAAGCAGCTAAGGCTAGAGCAGCAGCTCAAGCAGCTCATGCAGCTAAAGCAGCTAAAGCAGCTCAAGCAGCTAAAGCTCAAGCTGAAGCAGCTCAAGCAGCTAAAGCAGCTAAATTAGCTAAAGTAGCTAAAACATCTAAAGCAGCTAAAGTAGCTAAAGCAGCTGTTAATCCTGTTGCAAAAGGCTTTGCCTATCACGCCAAAGCTGCTTTTCTCACCCATCCTGTTTATTTTTCACTAGCCGGTGGTGTTATCATAGGCATTGTCGCCTATCGCCTTGCGAATAAATACTGGCTGAATAAAGATGATACTGCTTAACAAAATTCATCGGAATAAAAAGGCTGGCTTCTTTAACCAGGAAAAGGCAGTGTATATTGCATCCCAAGAGTACTTCCTTCGGGCGTTACGAAACGTTCAAAAGTGCTGTAGATAACCAGAAGCAGGCGAACTTAGGCGAGGGTTTTACTGGATATTTTGACTTTGTTCGTAGTCACTCTATGAAGCCAAAATTTATAGAAAACCCTTTAGCTACAGTGATTTTGGGTCTTGTAGTAAATGGCTGCTGCGTTTTCTAGATGTAACCCTGTATTATACTCAGCTTACCCGCTTCGTGGTTATGAAAGGCGACTCTGTTCAGTGCTCATCGAATCCGCTTCCAGCACGTTAATTCTGCAATCGTATGCTGAAATTTACGCCTGGTTTCGCGGATCACAAATGGTACATCAAGCGGTTTATTGACCATAATAAAGTGAGCATCCAATACTTTTTTAATACCCTCTAATACACTAATATTTTTTTCATCGATACTATATCCACCTAGCCAGTTTTCACGAGGGGTATATTCCGCTAACAGTGTATAAGGTGAACTCATCACTAATATTCCATCCATAGACAAGTAGTGATGAATCGAACTTAAAAATTGTTCTGGATTTTGCAAACGATCCAATAGGTTGCCTGCAAAAATCAGCTCATAATTCTGGTGATGAGCCCCCAGATTGCAGGCATCTTCCTGATAAAATGACACCTTGCCTTTTATCTGCTGTAGCTGGTGAT
Organism: gamma proteobacterium symbiont of Taylorina sp.; assembly: GCA_025655455.1. Taxonomy (GTDB): domain Bacteria; phylum Pseudomonadota; class Gammaproteobacteria; order GRL18; family GRL18; genus GRL18. Next base: position 101,480 of record JAHXIV010000013.1, on the reverse strand, counting down.
CGCTTAATTGAGCCGTATGTAAAGTGCTTAGTTCACCTTCATCCGTGATGTTATACGGCAGGCTGCCCTTTTCCTTTAGTTGGTTTGCACACTCAATAAAGCGGGCAGACAGGTCAACTCCAATGACCTCATCGAATTCACGCGCCAGTTCAAAGGAGGTTCTCCCTACCGCACAGCCTAAATCCAGTGCTTTTCTTTTACTATTTTTTTCCATTAGCTGAAGACAGAGTCGGGCGCACTTTTCAGGATAGTTTTTTACCTCAAAATAGCTATTTCCATAGTGGAATTCCATATATTGTGCGACCAGTTCATCGGTTTCATAGGGGTTTGTGTTCATAAATAAATCCTACCGTTTTAGCAGCAATTGTCATCAGCTGGACAGCAGCTTGATTTAAACCAGGACAAGATAGTCTTCTTATCCGGAATACTTCCGGCATGGGCAATTTTTCCATCAACAATTACCCCGGGTGTAGACATGATTCCATAAGACATAATCTCTGCCATATCCTCTACTTTCTCAAGAGTTATTTCTATACCGTTTTCATTGGTGACATCTACTATCAACTTATGGGTTGTTTGACAATTTTTACAACCCGGACCTAATACCTTTACTTCAATCATAATAACCTCACAAAATGCTATTTAAAAACCAGCCAACGAGAATAATGGATATGGTAACAATGCCCGTAAACAGAGCTAAAGCCTGCCATTTGATCACCTTTCTCAAAATAATTAGTTCTGGAACTGAAATGGCAGCAATACTCATCATAAATGCCAGCGTTGTGCCTATGGCGACACCTTTTAATAACATGGCTTCTGCCAGTGGAATTACACCAACGGCATTTGAGTAAAGCGGTACGCCCATAATTACCGCCAGTGGAACCGCCAGAAAACTATTGGCATCACCCAGATTTGATGCCCATTCCTGTGGAAAATATCCATGAAACAGGGCGCCTGCGCCAACACCAAGAATCACCCACTTCCAAATACGACCAACAATGGTTTTTACTTCTGTCAGGGCGTAGCGATGTCTTGCCTGCAATGAATTATCCTGCTCCAGAGTCTGAGCTTCTCCCATACGGATTTTCCATACATAATCTTCAACCCAGCGTTCGGGTTTAAACTTCTGGATGATGATGCCGCCGACAAAAGCGACCACCATGCCTGAAAAAATATAGAGTACAGTTATTTTCCAGCCAACGATACCGAAGAGCATGACCACAGCGATCTCATTGATCATTGGACTGGCAATCAGAAAAGAAAATGTGACGCCCAGCGGGATGCCCGCTTCAACAAAGCCAATAAACAGAGGGACTGATGAACAGGAACAGAAAGGCGTTACTGCGCCGAGCAGAATCGCCAGGCTGCGTGCGACCCATTCTGCCCTTCCCTGAACATAGTTTCTGACCTTTTCAGCCGAAACAAATGAACGGAACAGCCCCATTAAATAAATCACCAATATCAGCATAAAAAAAATCTTGGTGATATCCATAATAAAGAAATGAAGGCTTTCAGCAACTGATGTATCTGCCTGTAAACCTAACAATTCAGAAACTACAAAGTCCGCTAGCCTGTTAAACATAAGACCCACCTCTGTCATCATTCTGAAAATATTTAATCACTTTGAAACGGCTCAATTAATTGGACAAGCTATAGTGGTGGGCGGTGCTATAAGACTGTTTTTGATTAGAACCCTCGGTAAATAAACTTGTCCGTAGTCGTTTTGCAAACTTGCTTTATTGCAAATAGGACGGTGGACAAGTTTATGTTTGATAAGAGCTCCTTAAAATTCATGCTTAGAGTATATATGTTGATCCGAATATGATAACTTAATAACAACAAATGTCAATAGTGGTTAACTTCTATTTAACAATCGTAATGTAACTATATATGACAGACAATAGCTTCCATAGATTCGCAAATAACATTTTTTCCATCAATTTCTTCAGCACGAGATAAAAAAGCCCGGCGTACTCGCTCTTGTTGATCGGTATCTAACTTCGATAAATCATTAACCAGACAGAAGGACATTAAAAGTAGTGTGTCCAGCGACATTTCCTGCATAATAGAAATATCAAAAGAAGCATCAATCGTATGAGCGGTGAAAGTCACATTTTCAGCGTGCAATAATTGCTTGATGTGGTCACTGCAGTGGAATTTCTGATTGGGCAATATATCCAGAAATTCATCTTTTATTTCTGCTACCCCCTGTTTGTTTTGCTGAATAATAAGCAACCGTCCATCCGATGACAGATGGCGCAGCGCATTTTGAATAATTGGCAGAACATCATCAAAAGAATGCAAAAAATGAATCATGGTGATGAGGTTGTAACGTTCTCCCATATCGGTTAAGGGTTCAAATTTTTTATATTGCAGAGTCACTTTTGAGCGGGTTTCTGCGTCCAGAGCAGAAAGATTTTTACGAAAAAGTTCAAGATCAGTCATGCTAAAATCCAGCCCGGTGAAAGACCATTGTGTTTTTTGCTGCTGAATAATCTTGATAAACGCCGTGTCGAATATTCCTGTGCCACAGCCAAGGCTTAGAATTTTAGGCTTTTCTACCCTTACCAACTCAGCACAATTATCTGTAATCCAGTTTAGGGTATCTTGTTTGAAAGAGGCGTATTTAAGTCTTAAGTTATAGCCGCATGAATAGATGAATTCGGACAAGCTGTAGTCACTGGCTATATTGCTTGGCATTTTTCCCTTATCAATCATATAACATTGCCTTTTAGCCCGTTAATTGCCCTTTCCAGTCGTGATAAGCCTTCTTTTAGCATAGAACGAGGACAGGCAATCGTCATGCGGGCAAAACCAGCACCCTGTCGTCCAAACCAGTAACCGGGATTAATGGCAATACGTGCCTCCTGGGCAATAAATTTCTCCAGCGCCTTGGTTTCAATGCCCAGTTCCCTGAAATCCAGCCAGGCCAGAAAAGTGCCTTCAGTTTTGATCAGTTTTACTTTTGGAATATATTCTCTCAGGTAGTTTTCAAGATAATCCAGATTTGCCTGTAAATAGACCAGCAACTCATCCAGCCATTCTCCACCCTTATTGCTATAGGCCGATTCCATAGCGATTGCGCTAAAGGCATTGTTTTTGTGAAACAGATAGCGGCTGACAAAATCTTTATACTGTGCACGGTACTGTTCATTGCCAATCACAATCATGGCATCTGTGACCGAGGCAATATTGAAGGTTTTTGCCGGTGACAGGCAACTAAATGATTGTTGCGCCGCTTCCTCTGAAAGGGACGCAAAAGGAATATACTGATGACCCGGATAAACAATATCAGAGTGAATTTCATCGGCAATTATCAATACTTGATGCTTTTTGCATATTTCGGAAACACGCTGTAACTCTTCTCTTTTCCAGACTCGTCCAACAGGATTATGGGGATTGCATAGAATCATCATCCTGGTGCGTGGATTGGCTGCCTTTTCTTCCAGATCGTCAAAATCCATTTGATAATGATTATCTACCAGTTTGAGGGGATTTCGAACCACCTTTCTTTTGTTGTCCATAATCGTCAGACGGAATTCAAAAAACACAGGAGCCTGAATAATAATACCGTCGCCTTTTTCAGTGTGCAGGTTTATAAGCACACTGATGGCATTCATCACACTATTACTGAAACAAAGATCGGAGGACTTGATTTGCCACTGATGGCGGTGGGCATACCAGTGAATAACGGCATCCATCAGGCTGTCACGTCTATATTCATAGCCAAATATACCATTTTCAGCACGCTTTAGCAGATGATCACAGACAACTGGAGGTGCCTTGAACTCCATATCCGCAACCCAAAAAGGCAGCAGATCATCACCACTAAAATGTTCCAGCCAGTCTTCCTTATTCCATTTTTCGGCGGCTGATAGGCTTCTGTCCTGAAATTTATCGAAATCTGTCATATGATTATTACTCTAGAGCCCTCAGCCAAACTTGAATTTATCCATCATCATTTGTAGTAACATAAACTTCTACATAATGATGGTGGATAAATTCAAGTTACTTAAAAGAAAAATAAAGTAGTAATATATACCTTTATCCATATGTTGTCGACATATGATGTTCTTGGATGTTATTCCTTGGCGGTACAATAGTCATTACTGGCACGGCAATCGACATTGGTTCTTAGTCTGAGTTTTGCCCGTAGATAGCGTGATAAAGTGTCTACCAACACATTGAGCAACGCAGTAATAAAAATCAGAATCATCGCCTTGTCAAAATGTAACTCCTGTATTGAGCTATCAATATAAAAACCTAATGTGGCAATACCCAGAATCCCCAGTATGGCTGATTCTCGCATGATAATTTCCCAGCGATAGAACAGAAATGCCAGAAACTGCCCATATAAGCGTGGCAATAGTTCATATAAATAGCGGTTCAGTCCACGGCTGGCATCCACTCTTAATTGAATTTCAGTACTATAGCGACCAATCAGATGACCAATAATGGCTCCGTTATGCAGAGCCAAAGCAACGATGGCGGGAAGCATGGAAGGTCCCCACAACTGGAGCAAAATATAAGCCAGTATATATTCAGGCGTTGTGCGCAGGATCACCAATAATACATGCCCGAGAGTACGTCCGGCAGGTTTAAAAAAGTGGGTTGATATGAGTGGGAAAAATAACAGGGTAAGAATGCCGGATGCAACCAGCGCTACCTGAGTTAAAACCACTGTATTGGCAATACCCGGTAACGCCTGATTAATGAGCAAATCACTTAGCCAGTGCCATGATTCGGATAGACTTTCACCACGCATTATCGGTGTGGGAATAATATCTTCGGTAAAAAAGCGCTGTACGTTGTCAAAGGATATTGTACTGTCATTGGCAATAATAAAAGGTGCAGCAATAATATAAAGGGGCAGTAATGCGGGGCGAACCCAGTAGCGAATGGTGGCAATTAACAGGTAAAACAGTAACAGCAGCGCCCAGACGACGGAATAGTGACCCTCCATAAAGGCGGAGCTGAGTGTATATCCCAGCGTTGGCAGACCAACAAAACCCAGTATAGCACTGGATCGCAGACCGCATTCCAGTCGATAGGAGGTGTAGCTTTTAAAATGTTCCCACAAGTCGGGCAGGCGGGCATAGAAAAAGGTGGAAATTCTCGAAGCATCGCGGCTAACCGCCTGCAAGGCTGATTTATCGCCCTCTTCCAGAATTTCGGCATACACTTTAGCAAAGGTGGCTGCATAGGGTAGCCCGATGGCCAATAAGCCGGTCAAAGGATGTAAGCCAAAGATTTGTAAAAAGATCAGTGCCCAGAACAGTTCATGGATGGCGCGAATAAAGGCACAACTAATCTGTATCCAGCGCCAGTGGAAAATCTGTGCCAGCAGAAAACCGATGAAACTGCCACCGGCGACACCTAAAATAGCAAATGCCAGTGTTTGCAGAAAGGCTTCGCCAATTTCTGAAAGGTTGGACCAGTCAGGTGTCAGCAGGCCCATAAAAAGCCTTTTTAGTTCCTGCCAGGGCTCCAGACTGATGATTTCAATATCGGAAAAGAACAGGCTAAAGCCTGCCAGAAAGATAAACAGCCAACTGACATTCCATGCGGGTGAGTGCTTGTAAACGCTATCCATCGGAGTCCTCAGCTAATGAGTTTTTCGCCGCTATCGCTTTGCAAGCATTTCTACATAAAAAGAGCCAGCAAAGGGATAGTGGTGAAAAATTCATGTTTGAAAAGAGTCAATCAATACAGGCTCAAGAGGTCTTTTGCCGTCAGTGCCTCGGCGGGGCTATCAAGGACTATCCGACCCTTTTCCAGTCCGATAATACGATCGCAGAATGCCAATGCCAACTGGATATCATGCAGTGCAAGCACTACGGTTGAGAAGCCATTTAGCATTTGTTTCAGCACGACCCTTGACTGTTGCTCATCAACTGATGACACAGGTTCATCGGCCAATAAAAGATGCCCTTTTTGAAACAGACTCCGTGCCACGGCAACCCGCTGTTTTTGTCCTCCGGACAAGCGCCCGACGGGACGAAACAGGTACTCTTCAAGTTGCAGGCCAGTAAGGATGGTACGCACTATTTCAACCTGCTCAGGTCTGGGGCGGACCAGGTTGACAAGATTATAAAAGGTCGAGTGTTTTTCCAGACAGCCAATATAAACATTGTGATAGACAGAAAGGTTATTGACCAACCCGTAATCCTGTGGTACCAGTGCGGTATTCACAGGATAATGCTCGTAAATAAGTTTGATCAACGTTGATTTGCCCGAACCACTCTGCCCGACAAGTGCCAGTTTTTCACCTTCGGACACTTGTAAATCAATATCATGGAGCGTTTTTACGCCCTGATAGCTGGCGGTTTCGGACTGCAGTAATATCAATCAATTATTCCTATGCTTTTTGCTGTATCCAGAATAGGTTGGAAATCCGCATTTTTGGCTTCAATAAAACCAGAACGGGGAAAGCGTCCGAGTAGTTCAGGATCTTTTAAATTCAGTAAAGCCGCTTGTACCTTTTTGGTAAAGCCTTTTCCCCACTCTTTGTCAACATCACCACGAATAGTCCATTGATAATCAGGGTAGGCAGGGGTTTTCCAGATAAGGGAGACTTTCTTCGTGTCTACCTTGCCTTCTTTCACTTCTTTTTCCCATACCTTGAAATTAACTGCGCCGACTTCATAGGCTCCGCTCTGTACCAATGCAATGGTTTTTGAATGATTGCCACTGAATCCTACTCGTTTAAAGACTTTATCCACCTTTTCATCCATGGCTTTTTCGATATAGTACTGGGGCATTAAACGCCCTGAGGTTGAACCTTTGGAACCAAAGGTAAACGTTTTTCCAGCGACTCCTTTTGGGAACTCATCACTCTCTTTAAGCCCGGTAGTGTGATTGGCAATGATGTAAGTATGAAATTTTGGATCTTCAACGCCTTGTGCAATTGCCTGGGAGCCAGGCACCTTGAGCCGTGCCTGAACACCGGACAAGCCTCCAAACCAGGCAAGTTGAACCTGCTTATTACGAAAAGCAGTAACAACCGCTGCATAAGATTTTACTGGGACATATTTCACAGGAATACCCAGCTCCTTCTCCAGATATTTTGCTACGTCGCCAAAACGCTGCTTGAGACGAGTTTCATCCTGATCAGGTATCGCGGAGAAAACCAGGGTTTTGGGGGAGGCAGAGAAAGCTATGTTTGAGAAAAGAATCAGAGCTGAGAATAATAAGCTGATAAATATTTTAAATTTCATATATAGTCCTTTGAGTTTTTTATTATTGGTTTTATTTTTTATTATTTTTTTTTGGGTATTTTAAGCAATGATATTTAATAATACTTTAATCTATGTTAATTAAATCAAATCAACAAATACTACTTTATTGTTCTCAAGAATTCAGTTGAATTATAGAGTAAATATCTGAAATATTTAGAAAATACATAAGATGTAGATGTAGTGGCTACAAGAGACTTATCCTATTTATTAGGGTTAGGTATTCAAAGTAGATTCAACTGAGTTATTCAGGATTATTCCTGGAGCCTATTTTTCAGAAATAACATGATTATGTTTATTATATTCATGAAAATGTATATTATACTTTCATGCAAATCATTCCTTTCTCAGGCGGTTAATGATGAAAATTATTATTATTACCCCGGCAAAACAAAAATCTCTGTCGGGCAATCGGGCAACAGCACAGCGCTGGGCTTTTTTTCTACAACAATTAGGGCATCAGATTACTATCTCACTACAGTGGGATGAAACACCCTGTGACCTGATGATCGCCCTGCACGCATGGCGTAGTGCTGATACGATTAGTCGTTTTAAAGCAAAATATCCACAAAAACCATTGATTGTTGCCATGACAGGAACAGATCTATACCGTTTTATCCATAGTCATCCAGAGCCGACACTGGCATCAGTGAAGGCAGCAGATCAACTGGTTGTTTTGCATGACAAGGCTTATCTGGCTTTACCAGAGGAGGCTCGTCACAAGGTTCATGTCATTTATCAGTCTGCCATTCCCCTGCCCTTGGCCATGACGCAAAATAATAAACGCAGTCAAAGAAGCTTTGATATTTGTGTTGTCGGCCACTTACGTGAGGAAAAGGATTCTCTGCGAGCCGCCTATGCTGTGCGTGAACTGCCTGAGTCCAGTCGTATCCGGGTCAGACATTATGGCAAGGCACATAATGAGGAATGGGCCGAAAAGGCACGGGAAGAAATGCGCATTAACTCACGTTATCACTGGTTTGGGGAGGTAAAACATTGGCAGATTCGACAAGCCTATGTGCGTTGTCATTTAATGGTGTTGCCCTCTATTATGGAAGGTGGAGCTAACGTTATTTCAGAAGCGACAGTGGCAGGACTGCCTGTAATCGCTTCAGATATTATAGGCTCTGTTGGTTTGCTGGGGGATGACTTTTCCGGCTATTATCCTGTACAGGATACAGATGCCTTACGTGAATTGTTGCTTAAAGCCGAGACCGACCCGGATTTTATCGGCTTGCTCAGGCAACAGGGGGATCAGAGAGCGAAGTTGTTTGTTCCAGAAATGGAAGGTCAACAGTGGCGAGAACTGTTGACCTTTATGGGGTTGCAATAATACCGCTAAGCCTTACTATGAAAGTACTCTTTCATCATCGGGGCGGACAGCATCCATGATCGTTAGGCTGTAGCTGTTGCGGCATCATCCCTGGAACTGTTCCGCCAGCAACGCGCTGTCTAGTTGTGGTATTAGCTTTGCCTTGAGAGCAATTTCAGAAAAAATCGATCTAATCAGCAAATCTTGATCGGTGCCTGATCCTCCGACAGGGTTTTAACCTGTCCGATTACCTGCGTATCACCATAGCCAATAGCGCGCAACTTTTCTACACAATCATCAACCTTGTCCGCAGGCACGCCCGCCAGCAAACCACCAGCTGTTTGCGGATCGAACAATAATGGAAAAGCCGGATGTTTTGACGCTGCTTCAATGTCCTGCACCGCACGCCGTAAGCGCAGGTTCGCAGGTTGCAGCGACGATAGTATACCGGCCTTAACAGTGTCCATGGCGCCATCAAGAAGCGGTAATGCATCCATGTATATCTCTGCATCCACCTGGGATGCTTTGGTCATTTCTATCAGGTGACCGATGATGCCAAAACCGGTCAGGTCGGTGCAGGCGGTTGCAGCAAAATTTTGCAGGCATTGTGCAGCTTGCTGGTTGGATAACAGCATCGACTGTAAGGCGGCGTCTACCCAGCGACCTTTGGCCTTGCCTCGCATCTCTGCCGCAAATAAAGTACCAGTGCCAACGGCCTTGGTCAGTACAATAGCATCACCAGGCTGCAGGCCGCTTTTTCTCCATACCTTGCTGGGGTCGATAATGCCGTTTACGGTGAGTCCGAATGCAAGCTCTGCGCCTTCGCTGGAGTGGCCGCCGACGAGCACGGCTCCAGTTGGCTGAACAATGGACATGGCACCTGCCATAACGTCATACAGGGTTTCTTCGACCACGCGTTCTCGGCCATAGGGTACGGTGGCAATGGCCAGCACCGACTGGGCTTCCGCGCCCATGGCAAAGACATCGCCCAGCGCATGATTGGCAGCTATGGCTCCAAATGTATAGGTGTCTGTAATAAATGCACGGAAGTAGTCTACGCTTTGCACCATGACCTTGCCTTCAGGAACCGCCAGCATGGCACAGTCATCCGGCGAGTCACGACCAATTAATACATCCTCGCGTTGCTCATCGGGTAACTGCTGCATGACCCGGGATAAAATGGTGGCGCCGACTTTTGCACCACAGCCGCCACAGCGCATGGCTAGTGTCGATAGTTCTTTAATGGCATCCGCGTCGGCAATACCGGAAGCCAGTTGTGGACTTTCGCCGCCTTCTTCCATCTCCGGCAGTTCGTTGAATTTTGCCATGAAGCGTACATCGATCCAGTTCTTGTATTGCCATAGCCAGGCCGATTCGTAAGACCAGTTGCCACGCGATGCGATGGCATATTTATCCCCGGTACTGACCAGACCGAGAAAGTTTTTCTGCGCGCGATAGGGTCGCAAGCGGCGACCGGTTGCGGCGGCTCGAACATTGTCAGACAGTACCGGACCCTGGCGCACCGCAAAGACACCTGATTTAGGCCTTGGATCAGGCAGTGATGCAACATCGCCAGCGGCAAATATACCTTCATGCGATAGGGATTGCAGATTGGCATCCACCTTGATAAAACCCGCATCATCGACTGCCAGCCCGGCTTCAGCTGGCCAACCGGGTGCAGAGGCAGTGGTCACCCAGATGACTGCATCTGCATGCATGGACTCGCCATCCTGCAGGATTACCCGGTTTGATTTAACCTCGGTAACTTCAGTTCTGGTTTTAATTGTAATATTGCGTTCAGCAAAGATTCGTTCAAAGCGTTTGCGCACGCCATCATTATGCGTAAACATGATGCCGTTGCTTCTTGCCAGCAGGGTATAGTGTAGACGCGTTGGATCCTGCCCGGTGTCTTTTAGCGCTTTTTGCAATCGATGCTGGGTGGCCAGCGCCAGTTCGACTCCGCCTGCACCGCCGCCGACTACTACCACGCGAAATGTTCCCGTAGTCGATTTAATGCGCTCAATCAAACGCTCCCATTTCTGTAAAAAGATATCGATGGGTTTTGCTGCAAGCGCGAATTCATCCACTCCAGGAACTGCAATGCTGCTGGGTCGGGAGCCGGTATTAATAGACAGCAGATCATAGGATATAGGAGGGCGTCCGGGAGCATGAATTTTTTTATTTTTAATGTCCAGCCTGTCCACTTCAGCATGATAAAGCCTTGCCCCGGCAAATTGAGCTAATGGCCCCAGATCGATATGGCAATCATCATAGTCATAATGGCCGGCGATGTATCCGGGCAGCATGCCGGAATAAGGTGTATGGATGTCACGTGTTATTAGAGTGATGCGTAGGCCTGGAACCGGTTTCATACCCTGACGTTTCAATATGGTTACATGGGCATGGCCGCCACCGACCAGAACCAGATCCTTAACAACGGGCGATTGAGTGTGCATTATAATTTCCTGTGTTGATTGAGCTGCGCGCGGAATAGGTGGGTACTGAATAATTCATCTGCATAGACCCACAGATCAAGTGAGTAAAACCCGGCGCTCTGCATCAGTCTGAGCCATGGATAGGAGCAGGTATCAGGTAAAATATTCCCGTATGGCTGATTCGATTTTTCTACCAGGTACGGCAAAAGGTTTCCTGGTAATTGTAATTTCAACTTTATCTTTAGACAGGACAACATACTCACCTTTGATTTTGCCGGAAAATTCCCCTTTATCCATATCACCCTTGAATTTTCCGCCGTTTTCAATAATTGCTTTTTCTACTTTCTTGAGGGTAGAAGAAAGGTCATTATTAATCAATATTTTGAATGTGTGTGCCATATAGTATGTTGCCTTATTTATTTTGCTGTTACACTATAATTAACAGTCACTAATAATCGTCGGTCTTAGATCTTGTCCCAGTAGTTTTCAGGCATTTCCTGACACATCTTCAGGCATCCATTGGCACCACAAAATTCAACATCCTGTATACAGTTTGCCTTGCCGCCGCCATAATTGTCCAAGCTTTTTTCTATTGCTTTTTCAATACCCATCAGACGAGAGCCACCGCCAGCCACAATGATATTGTGGCGTAATATCTCCTGAAAATCAGGATCAAAATCAGCTACCAGCGATTGCACTGCCTGACCAATGGCATCTGATAGCTTCAGGCAACTCTTGTGGAGTATTTCAGTAATATCATATGAACCGGGCTGCCCTTTTTTGGTCAGGCTAACAATAGCAGGGTCATTATTATCGGAGACATAGCCATGCTTTTCTTTAATTCCCTTGATGATTTGTGGAGTTAACTGTACATCAGGGTATTGTTGATGGATTGCATCGGTAATTGTCTGATCCAGAAAATTACCTGCCTCGGTTAGTGAACGCTGATCATCCTCGCCAGGTATTGAGCCCGACATGCGACATAAATCAGTGGTTCCTGCACCAATATCTACAATCAGGCATTCATCAAAACGGTCAATACCATAAGCAACAGCAAAAGGTTCGCTTACAACTAATATTTTGTCGATAAAGTCTTCAGTAATACTAATAATGGTTTTCTTATCCTGCACGCTTGCCAAGGCAGGCACACCAACAGTGGCATAGACCTTATCTTCCTTCTTCAACTTGGGTAACGTATGCTGGATCAAGTCTTTCAAGATCAACTGTGTCGCTTCTTTCGAAACCGCATCATCACAAATAACTCCATCAGCCAGTGGCCAGACGAGATTCAGTGAAAGGCGGTTTTTTAAGGCTTCCTCACCCAACAAATGACTCTTATTCAAGCGCCTTTGTGAAATAATATCTTTGGGATGACCTACACAGGTTTTTGTAGAAAACCGTTTACCTGTTGAAGTAACAATAGAAGACTGACTGGTACCCAAGTCAATACCAATATGATAAATAGTTGAAGTTGTCATGTCTGTATCAATACCACCTTAAAATATAATTAATCAAAAGTATCTTTCATCAAACATAAAAATTTACCTCTGTCTTACTTATTTGCAAGGTAATTTTATTTGCTGACGGCTCTTATCAAACATACATTGTTATCCAGAAATAAACACCTAAGAAGTCGATTGCCGCAATTGGATATTATCTTCAATCAGGTATTCAAATAGTCCAATTCCCCCGGGACTTTGACCACTTTTTTGACGAGTTTGTGGTGCAACAGCAGAAGACGTGTTTACTGTCTGCATGGACTCATCAGATTCGGCCTTATCGTTTGCCGTTTGCAGATCAGCCATTTGCTTCTTGAGCTGTCTGAGTTCATCATTCAACACATCTGTTTTAGTTTGTAAATGTGACTGCTTGTTACGCCAGATTCGCCAGATAATGATTCCACTAACCAGCAGTATAGAGCTGGGCAATAATGACGCACCCAATAGTTTAACGGTGCTTATCTGAATAACACTATTTTCAAGCATGTAAAGTAATCCTGACTTTTAAAACCGTATTCGTAAATACATGGTTTCCATACACAACGGTATAATAATCATGTTATTGCGCAACCTGTTTTCTATTGAACAGGTATTCTGCACTTGCCGGGATATAGTGAGTTAATAAATCGGGGACTAGCTGATTGCAGCACCCCACTTTGTTCCCAAGAGTTTCATAGTCTATATGATTAAAATCAATTAGTCTATATACATTTCTTACATTACCAGGCATGACAATTCCACTTGATAAATACTTTCGGTTAATCGCTCTAGCAAAGATTTCCTATTGCTAAATAGCATCTTCAAAAAGATCTTCAAACCAAATAATTTAACAATTTGTGCCTGATTATGTATACAGTATTATCGATCTAAAATGGCATACCTATTCACACCTCAATATTTTTTTAGAATCTTTCTGAGCTTTATTTCAAATATATAATCACCAACAGAAGGGTTTGCATAAAAACAGCTATCCCGTTCGTTAGCCAAAGTGCCACTCTGCGGAATCTGATTCCATATATGGTCCAAAACATGAATATACACAGGAATCCAATGGCATAGAATGGTGACATTGTTGATGGGGTGTCAATGGAATACTCAGCAATAACTTGTGTTCCTATGCTCACCGATGCAAAAAGGCCAACAATTATACCCATTACCTCATAGTACTTGTCCGGTATCTTTTCCAGAATCATTTCTCTCCTTTTTTTGAACTCTACGTCTTTCATCATCCGGTCTAGGATCCTATTCGATGACAGAAGTTACCATGGAGATGCGGTTAATATTTGCGCTTCTCAATATTCTGTAATATTAGACTCGGCTATTTGTATTTAATGTTATCGAGAGCGATATTATTCACGACTGTTTTCTCTCTCATTGATTGATCTCCGTATTAGCCATAAGGCAATTGCCAGCAGGATCAAAAACCCGGCAATCCACCAGAAGTAATTTTCATTCTGTAGATTACGGAATTTGCCGGGTAATATATCCTGATAATAGATTTTATAAGCAGGTGGTATTTTAGTCATGTGAACAGGTGCTGTGTAAAGGTACAAGTGCCCGGTGCCGGGCAGGTAAATCATTGACTGTAAGGTATCGGAAGCCAGTATTTCATAATACTGATTATGTGAGTCCAGCATTATCCCTGCTATATCCTGCACCCCTGCCTTTTTATTTTTAGTAAATATTGCCTGTGTGCGTAACCGTTCCCAGCGGTATGTGTCTTTGGCTCTTTCACAGCTGCCTGAACGACTGTTCAATACATGGCAGTCAACTACTGCCATTTGTGAGGGACTATTCCATTGTTTATTTGGATGTGTTTCGCTGTTCCAGCTTCGTATTTGCGCTTTTCCCACTGGTGAGTATTCCAGTATTTGTATATTCTTTTTATCAGCAATGAGTATATTACTGCTGATACCGTATGTATTTTTTGCCAGTGTGTTAGTTGCCTTGCGCACAGAGGTCATGGTCTCCAGGGCTTTTCGCATGGCAAAACCATATGCCTGCATGGCTTTGCCTGTTTCTTGTCTTGCCGGATATGGGTTTTGATAGGATAAATCTGAAGCCGCATTAAAATGGGCAACGAACAAGCCGCTGTCATTAAAACCGCTAAGTACAGAGATAATACCAGCGAAACCAATATTAACGACAGCATGGCTACTGTATTGATAAACTGTGATTGCCTGCAAAGTGCGCAATTCAGGTGTGCTTTTCAGATCCAGGTTACGTCCAATAATCGTGCTTTTTTCTCTGGACACTGTGTTTAATACGGCAAATCCTGTGCCGTTGGCAGGCAGACCAATGTCTGCCAACAGATTCAATACCCAATATTCATCCCATGATAGATAGCCGTCACCAAGTTTATTGTCATGAATAAGTGTCCAGCTGCTTGCAATCCCTTCCATTTCTTTCTGATAGGCATTGTCTATATGGCTTTTAAGTTTGGGTAACCGATCTCTGAGTATGTCATTAAAGCCCATCTGGTTAAGGCTTGCCATTAAATAGCGGTCATAGCGATATTCAATATCTGCAAATAACTGTTTGCTTTGTCGACCAACTTCCACACCGATATCCAGAGGGGACAGGTTTTCGGCATGAATATGGATAATGGGAATTTTACCCGCAGGTGGCGGGGGTATTTCCTGGCATATGCCACGGACAGATAAGCCAGATAGCAGGCAGATGATTAGTAGTCGTAATAAAGTGATAAACATATTATACTCATCGAAGCGTTTTGTTTGTTCCTCTGGCATCACACATATGTTTTACTGATAACTAATCGGTTGATCTGATTGAAGAAACCATCCAGTCTACTGTGAGACAGGCCATTTCTGCTTTACTATAAGCTAATAATGCGAGAACCGTGATCATTGTACTTGTATTGCTAATCAGAATCAAAACATTACTGAAAACATATATATTAGCTTGACGCACATTCATTCGGATGGTAAGCTCGATGCTTCTAAAATAACACTACCAAACAAGGAAAAATCTATGATTGCACAAACTCAAGGTATCCTTTCAAATATTAAGGCTTTAGTCAGCTCTCATCCGATTGGTCTGGGCGTCATAATTGGTGTTGGCGCTTATTATGTGGTTAATAAATACTGGTTAAATGAAGACGAAGATGAAGAAATCAATATGGCTGAAGAATCTGAGTCTGAAGAAGATGCTCCTGCCTAGATTGATTTAAGTATCATCATTAGTATTGGGAACAAAACTTGCCGTTTGATTCTCCTGAAGCCATATAAATAGAAACCAGCGTCTATCAAATGACTAAAACAGACCATTTGTCAATGTACGTCCTGTTCGATCTTCATTGCAGTTGGTCTGATTATTCCGATAACAGCGTATTTCGCTTTAATTCTCTGGATAGGGTGACTGGATTAAGAGCGAGAAATTCGGCAAACTATTTCTTTGACACTCCCTTTTTTCATTCAACTCCTATATAATGTCTCACTTTAAGAGTCAGGCGTTTATAGCTCATTTGTCGCCTCGTATTGTAACCTCGGAGCTTGTTTATTTACAGGGTATAACGATATCTGCTACTTATCAAAGCTTATGTACTTCATACAAATCCAGCTTATTTTTATCCGGCATTCTAAGAGCTATCAGCAAAATGAAATTATCCGCTGTTGCTATGAGAACATTAAAGCCTCATATAAGACAGTGGATAATTTCATGTTCTATGAGAGTTGACTGTGAAAATAAATAATATTTTTAAAGGTATAGGGTCTATGCAATATCGTTGGCCGAGGAAGAAAAGACACTACCTGATTATTTTCCTGTTAATCCTCGCGATATTAACGGTTTTGCTTTGGCATCGTATGGTGATTACTGCTTATGCGGGTGAAGCGGGCGTATTATTCCGTCGTTTTAGCGGTACAGAGATTGATACAATATATAAAGAGGGTGTCCATTTCATCAGTCCCCTGGATATCATGACGATCTATGAAACCCGCAACCAGATCGCTCTACATGAATTTGATGTGTTATCGGTAAAAGGTTTGCGTATTCATCTGGCTATAGCCATTCGTTATCGTCCCCGATATGATATGTTGACCACATTACATCAGCAGATTGGTCCTGATTACCTGCAGCGCATCGTCCTCCCACAAATCGAGTCCGTCATGCGTAGGCAGCTTGGCAGCTATAATGCGGATCAGATTTATACCAATGGAAAAGGCTTGTTGAACAAGGCTATTGTTCTGGCAATTAACGAGGTAGGGCGTAATTATGTTGTAGTTGATGATGTCATTATCCGCAGTCTCACCTTGCCAGACAATATTGTTAAAGCGATAGAAGACAAGCTGACTCAGCAGGAATATATGCGATCTTACGAGTTTCGCTTGAAAACTGCGACAAAGGAAGCCCAGCGTAAAATCAGCGAAGCCAGAGGTATTAATCAGGCACAGCGTATTATCGGTGAATCACTGACACCTGAAATACTGGCATTTAAAGGTATTAAAGCCACTCAGGAGCTGGCAAAATCACAGAATGCCAAGATTGTTGTTATTGGTTCGGGGAAGAATGGCCTGCCGCTGATTCTCGGAGATAACGCTTTTACTACGACAGCCGGCTCAGCCGCTCAAAATAACAATAAACCAATGAAGACGCTTTCTTCCAGTCCTTCGTACATCCCCGCATCTTCTTCACAAACAGCCTACCAGCAATTTAATCAGGCTCCTGTGCAGTGAAGTTACTTAGAAGCTCTTTTCTATTAATTATCAGCTGTTGCTTGTTGATTGCCTGTAATGTTGACTATGAAACAATGGCATCACAAAGGCTTAAATATGCTCAGAAGAATCAGGGAGAAATTGTTATTGCGGCGTTTCAGGATTCTGCCGGGAGTCCTTATATCAAGGGAGCTATGCTGGCTGTTGAGGAGATTAATCAACAAAAGGGTTTATTAGGTCGACCTCTTAAATTACTTGTTGAACAGGATAGTCCTGATTTTGTAGCGGTAAAGCCAACCATTCGCCGTATCGTTTCCAACCCAAAAGTGTCCGCCGTCATGGGTCATCGAAGTGCCGTGGTTGCTATGCCCGCTTCTGCTATTTATGAAAAAGCCCAGATACTGTTTTTCTCTCCTTTTGTTACTGAAGAAGAATTGACTTCACATGGTTTTGGCTATACTTTTCGACTGCTAGCAGATGATAAACAGTTGGTGAAACAGATGTGCAGTCTAGGCAAGATTTTGGGTTTCAAAAAAATAGCCGTACTCTATGCCCGTGCAGATGAACATCGCAAATTTGCCCTACTATTTAAAGAGACTGTCCGAAATGATTTCAATCTGGTATTTGATCAAGCATTTTTCGGTGAAGCACTAGACTTCCGCTCTATTTTATCGGATTTAAAACAATACGATGCTGATGTGATTTTTCTCTCTGGTGGAGCAAAAACGGCATCAAGGTTAACTAAACAGGCAAGGGAAATGGGGATAACTATCCCTGTCATGGGTTCAAGAAAACTTGATTCTGAAATATTTAAAACATCAGCAGGTGTAGCGGGAAATAACACCATTGTTCCAACGCCTTATAATGTACAGGCAAAAAACCCGATTAATCAGCTTTTTGTTGCTCATTACCGTAATAAATACAATCAGCTGCCTGATGCTGATGCTGCCCAGGGCTATGATTCAGTGATGCTTTTTGCTGACAAGGTAGAAACAGCTCAGTCAACCCAGCCTGCCTTATTGGCATCTATTGTGCGTTTCTCACCTTCCTGGACAGGTATTTCAGGAATGTATCGCTTTAATAAAGAAGGAAATATTCAGGGAAAGCCGTATTTCTTTCAGGTATTGGATAATGAAAACTGGCAGATGCTTTCTGCCATCAGCCCAAAAGAATTCTAAACTTGTTATAATTTATAAACACCGCTAATGATTGGAGGCAACTTATGGATAAAGATACTGCTAAGCTATCCGAAACGATTGATGAACTGGAAACTAATCTGTATACCGTAGCATCTGCGCTAAGACTGTCTGAGGCTCAGAATATTGTAGAAACTAATGTCATTATCTCTATGGCATCTGGATTAATCCCTGTTCCTCTATTTGACATAATAAGTCTGACTAATATTCAGTTTCATATGATTCAGACCCTGGCAGAACATTATGAAATTCCAGCTGACAATATTAATAAGTCACTGATTACTTCTCTTATCTCTGGTTCATTACCTGCTGTTTCCATACTTGGACTAGGTAGCGTTATTAAAAGTATACCAGGGATTGGATCATTGGCAGGTAGTGGCAGTGTCTCCATTATTTCGGGTGCTATTAGCTATGCAGTGGGACAGGTTTTTATCAGGCATTTTCAGCAAGGTGGAACCTTAGATGATTTTGAACCAGCCTCAGCAAAAGAGTATTTCAGTGAGCAGCTCAAAGCAGGAAAACTAATAGCCAGTGAGTTGATTCAAGAGATAAAACAGAAAAAACAACAAAAAGATGATAAATTATCCGACTCTGAAACTACCTGATTTATTTATAGGGAAGAGAAGATCAAATCAAGAAAAGAGCAATATCAGTGTAACGTATAACTGATATTGGATCAGGGTTAACTATATTTCACAAAAAGATCACCAGCAGCAATTTTTGTATAAGTAAATACAGGATCACCCTTCTGTTTTGGCACAACCTGTAAAAACCCGGTCATGGCAAATTGTTCTACCATTCCTTCCCCTTTAACAACCTCTCCATTCATTCGAATAATATCCCCTGTATGCAATACAGCAATGTCATCATGTTGCAATTCAGACTTGTCAATTTCTACTTCGGTTTCATTACGTAATACCCAGATTTTTTGAAAACTCGGATCAAATGCCTTACCCATACCAATAGATGTTAAGTTTCCAGCCTGTAAAGCCCATTTACGTATACTGAAAGAGAAAGCAAGTAAAGTGGATAACAACAGATAGCGTCCTGTCACAATTGTTCCTGCAACACTGGCAAGTTCAAAAATAGTCAATGCTGATTTTTTACGCTTGGCATTAGATCGATGAATTGTATTAAGAAAATAGTATGTGCTGTAGCTCAATAAAGGAATACTTGCCAGTGTGAAAGGTGAAAAGACAAGAGCACCAGAACCTGAAAAAGCCAATGCCATGAGTGAAACCCGTTGACCGTGTAAAACCTCAGCAGTATCATCTATAATGGTTACTTCCTTGCTAATCTCGTTTGAAGATTCCTGGTCACTGGGAAGAACAGGTTGTGGGAAATAAGGTGAGAGTACAACAGATGCCCTCTGTTTTCGATTCTGTTCCCGCCATAGAGCACTAGCGACTCCACCAAAGACCAGCGGTAAGAATAATGCCATTTGTATCATATTGACCTCTATCAGCGGAATGAAGGGAAAAGACTGACTATATACTTTATTCGACAATTCGCATATAGTAGCATAAATTTAGAGGAGATACCACGTTAAAACGGGGTGGATGGCATGATGACGGCCTGCGAAAAATTAAAAATTTTTACCCAAAAGTGAAAAATATTTGGAGGATGGGTGGCATTTGAAATAATGGATAATACTGTTATCTCACACCGTATATATAGTAACGCAAAAACCAAGGAGAACGATATAATGAGCAATAAAAATAGTTGCATTGTCATTTTCAAGACTCATCAGGAGGCTGAGCAAGCCATTATGGAGTTAGAACGAGCCGGTTTTGATATGAAAAAACTCTCCATTGTTGGTAAAGGCTATGAGCGGGAAGAAAATGTCATCGGTTATTATAACGGCATTAACAGGGTAAAATTCTGGGGTAAACGGGGTGCCTTCTGGGGTGGTCTCTGGGGGGTGATATTTAATCCTGCTTTTATGTGCGTTCCCGGTGCTGGTTCACTGACTGCTGGCGGAGTTCTGTTTACCACAATTGCCAGTGGTTTGAGTACGGCGATATTTACCGGGGGTCTTACTGCCTTTGGTGCTGCTCTTTACAGTATTGGTGTTCCCAGAAACAGCATTATTAATTATGAAACTGCTGTCAAAATGAAAAAATACCTACTGATAGTTCATGGTACTCATGATGAAGTAGAACATGCCAGCGATATTCTGAATATAGGCAAGGAAGTTGAAGTTGCTGTCTACACAACTGAATAATATTCCTGCCAGCCTGTTGTATGCCAGGTTCTATATAAGGTATCGTTATTTACTTGAGCTTAGATTTTCTTCTTCCTACCTGGCGTCACATAATAATCATGGAGATGTGGTATGAAACAATTAATAGACAAGCATTTCATCCTTCCAAGCTCTGATTTGATTGAACAAGTCAAAGAGACACGAAAACGAACATTGTCTCTTATAGAAGATTTGAGCGACGACCAATTGAATGTCCCTATAATAGAAATAGTTAATCCATTTCGTTGGGAATTGGGGCATATTGCTTTTTTTTATGATGCTTTTATTTGCCAAACCCTTGATGGAATACCACCTCTGATGGATGGAGGGAATGACTTGTTTAATTCCTTCGAAGTTGATCATTCTGACCGATGGAGCCTGGATCTGCCAAATCGTGATGGAATTTTGGATTATATGTCGAAGGTTTTTAATAAAACTATCGACAGACTAGATTCGCATGACCCATCTGCTCAAGAAACTTATCTTTACTTGCTGGCTGTTTCACATGAAGACATGCATGCGGAAGCCTTCACCTATATGCGTCAAACTTTAGCATATCCTAAACCAATTCATGAGCACTCAAAGGCTTCACCATCAGGCGATCTCCCAGATGATGTTGAAATTCCCGGAGGAACCTTTATGTTGGGTGCAAAGCCTGATGATTCTTTTGTCTTTGACAATGAAAAATGGGTTCATCCTGTTGAGGTCGCGCCTTTTAAAATTGCACGCGCGCCAGTGACCAATTCACAATTCAAAGAATTTACTGAAGATAGGGGATATTTAAGAAAAGAATTTTGGAGTACCCCGGGTTGGATCTGGCGTACTAAAAATAGTGTTGAGTCTCCAATCTATTGGTCAAAAGGTCAGAATAATTGGTTGCGTCGAAATTTTGATACTTACGTTGAGCTCGAACCGAACCATCCGGTTTCTCATGTTACATGGTATGAGGCTGAAGCATATTGTAATTGGGCTAATCGCAGACTTCCAACAGAAGCAGAGTGGGATTTGGCTGCTTCGGGAGAACCAGCGGGTGATGGAAAAGGAATCTCTGAGCTTAAACGAAAATATGCCTGGGGAGATCGAAGCAATGATGGAAATTATGCAAATCTCGATTCTGCATTAATGGGATGTGTTGACGTTGCCGCATTTCCAGAAGGTGATAGTGCCTTTGGATGTCGGCAAATGCTTGGAAATGTTTGGGAGTGGACAGCAGATCCTTTTTATCCGCTGCCAGGTTTTGAAATTGATTTTCCCTATAAAGAATATTCGGCTCCCTGGTTTGGATATCGCAAAGTACTCAAAGGTGGCGCCTGGGCGACTCGAACAAGGCTGGCAACTAATAAATACAGAAATTTCTTCCAACCTTATCGTAATGACATTATTTCAGGATTTAGAACCTGTCCAAAATAAGATCTGGAGTGCAGTGCCAGGAGCCTGTCCGAGAGTCACGGATTCAGATTACAGTGATAAGTACATCCTGACTGCTGTCCGTTGCTTCCAGCATTTGCCCAATGGGTTTTAGATCCAGACCCTCAGCGCGAGCGATTTTCAGAAACTCGTCCTGGCTGTCGTCATTCACCATGACCAGCAAACCGCCACTGGTTTGCGGATCACAAAGAATTTCACGTTGACGTTGTGTCATTTCCCCAAAATATTTTCCATGGCTATCAAAATTACGTTGCGTACCGCCAGGGGAGCAGCCCATATCCAGATATTCATGTACGTTAGGCAGTAACGGAAGGCTGTCAAAATTGATTTGTGCATGAAGATGACTGCCTGCACAGACTTCCTGCAGGTGTCCTGCCAGCCCAAACCCGGTGACATCCGTAAGCGCATTCACACCCGGGATGGCGGCCAGACGACTACCGATTTTATTTACCTGACACATAGCTTCTGTGGCGACACTTAAGTCTTCAGCTTTAAGCTTCTGCTTCTTTTGCGCGGTAGTGAGTATGCCAATGCCCAGTGGTTTGGTGAGATAGATATGATCCCCGGCCTTTGCGGTATCATTCTGCTTGAGCTGGTCAATATCAACAATTCCTGTTACCGCCAGTCCAAAGATAGGTTCGGGAGAATCGATACTATGACCACCCGCCAGAGAAATTCCTGCATCCTGACAGACTTTGCGTCCACCCTCAATGACTTGTTGCCCAATTTCAGGAGACAGTTTGTCAATGGGCCAGCCAAAGATAGCAATGGCTAACAGCGGCTTACCTCCCATGGCATAAACATCACTAATGGCATTGGTCGCTGCAATTTGCCCAAATGTAAAGGGGTCATCTACTATGGGCATAAAGAAATCAGTGGTACTAATAACTGCAGTGCCATTGCCCAGATCGTAAACAGCAGCATCATCCCTGGAACTGTTCCCTACCAGCAGCGCGCTATCCAGTTGGGGTGTCAGCTGTGTTTTGAGAATAACATCAAGAACGGCGGGGGATATTTTACAACCACAGCCTGAGCCATGACTATATTTCGTTAAACAAATATTTTCATCTATTTTTTTCATAATTAAACCTTTTCTCCTAGTTGCTTTTTATAATTTAGAGCACAAGACCTGTTAAGTATATCTTATTTGCCATATGTTTATCGAGCGCAGGTACGAAATCCGACAAAAACATCCGTTCGATTGGGAAGGTATGCCTGGCGGTAGGTTCCACGAGTCAGAATAGAGGATGTTGCGCAGGAGCCTCCTTTGGTGACCTTGTGATAGCCGAACTGCAGGGTTGACATAAAGGGGTACATATCAATCTTGAAACCGTCATAGGGCAGGTATTGACTGGATGTCCATTCCCAGGCTGTTCCAAGCATTTGCCGGCAGCCAAAGACACTTTCTCCTTCTGCATAAGCCGTTACTGGCACATGGGCTACATAGGTTCCATCCAGATCTGCTTTGCCAGCATCCATCGTATTACCCCAGGGGAATTTCCTGAAGTCTTGCCCTTTCTTGTTTCCCAGAGCTGCTACTTCCCACTCATATTCTGTGGGTAGTCTGCGATCTGCCCAGTTACAAAAGGCCTCAGCTTCAAAGAAGCTCACATGCATTACGGGGTAGTCTGGATTTATTGCTTTCCACTGTTTGAAGTAACGCTCCAGCCACTGTCCGTTTTCCTTCTTCCAGTAAACAGGGTGTTTGGGATGTAACATCTGTCTCTCTGGAGGGATGCCAAAGTTATGTTCTTTGTTCAGCCACTTTTGGCCGCCCCAGCTCCACAGTTCTTCTTTTTCATAGCCGCCATCTTCGATGAATTCAAGGAACTCCCGGTTAGAAACCAACGTTTTTGAAATCTTAAAGCTGTCCAGTTCTACTTCAAACCTGGGTTTCTCATTATCAAAGGCAAAGTCATCTGTTGCAAAGTTATCAGAATTTGCCGGCATTCCAATCAGATAACGTCCTGCCGGAATTTCCGCATCGCCTAAAGACGACTGATCAGTACCTGCAGGGGTGCTTTCATTTTCTCCAGGATTAAAATTCATCTTCTTATAGCCATAGGTCTGGCGTGACCAGATCAAAGATTCGACGTGCATGTTTTGATGGAAAATCGCATATTTGTATAAATATAAATCATCCTGTGTGAGTTCATTGTTTTCGATCCGGATCAGAATTGTTTTATAGGTCGCATCGATATACTCCAGGGTACTTTCTTTTGAAGGGATTACGCCAGGGTTCCAGCGGTCTTCATGATCTATATTAAAAGAATCCCACACAGGATTCATTGATGGATCATACATGCCTGTATTATCAAGAGCGTTGAGAATAAATAGCTCAAAGAAAAATGCGGAATGGCCTATTTCCCAAAGAGGGGGATTTGCTCCTTTGTGATAGGGTATGGATAATTCATCATCGCTTAAAGTGTTGATTAAATCTACAATTTTTTGCTGAGAGTTTTTTAACTCCAGAATCAAACTTTGTTTGTCATTCATTTTATAAACCTTATTTTTTTGAAATTAAATAGTGTGTGAAAAGAAGACGATTTGCCAGGAAACAGTCACCAAGCTCCTGTTTTTCAATCAGATTTTGGGTGGCATAGCGAAACTTCCACTCTCTATACGGAAAATCTCCCACATCCAGCCATATGACTCTGTACTCTGCCGTATTGGCAACGGGAATAACTCCGATATTTTGCTTGATTATTTCAATGGCCTGTTCAGACTGAAGGTATTTTTTATTAGCAACCTGGAATAGTTCAGGTACGGATTGTTCAAGGTTTTTTACTTGCATTTTTATCTTTTGTGGACAGGTTAACAGAATTTCGGGTAGTGAGGAATCGCTTCATTATTAGGAGTGCCGGGTCGAGGTACGAAACCCGGCATTTGTTACCACTTTTTGCCGGGTTTGCAAAGGAAGGAGTAATAACTTCCTTCAAATCAAAGCAGAAATCTACACCTTAATCATGCTTTGGCAAGTTCCTCCTCACCTTCAGCAAATAACTCTGCATAATGACCCCTGACCTTCTCAGGGTCGAAGGTCAGGAAGGTACCACCTGATTCAAAATGCTGAATAAACAAGTGTCCTATAGCGTAGGTTGTTGCAGCTCCAAATATAGGTATAGTCACAATGCTGATTACAGGTGCTGCCACGGGGAGAGCCGTACTAAGCCCCCAGATCAGTCTGCCTGAAATAGAGACGGTTCCGCAACCCCCCAAAAAACTACTAATAGCAGCTTTTCCAGCATCTTTTCTGAATTCAACACCATAGGTAGAAGATAATTTGTGCAGCATTTTTAGATTGTTGGCCAGAATAAGAGCCATAGTTAATGGTGGTACGGGCACTACTCCCATAGCAGCACTCAGCACACTATGGTTTCTGACAAGTTTATTGACTTGTGTTATTCGATACTTGTGTTTCACGTTCTCCAAGGTACCATCTAGTGTTGTTGGTATATCGTCTGTAGCTGTCATACAATACTCCTGTTAGTGTTCTTTGATATCATAGGTTTCCCCGGCTTCTCTCTTGCGTCTGATCATACCTGCCACCGCAGAGGAAGTTTTTTTCATATTATAGACTTCATTGTCAAATATTATGAACAAACGAATCTATAGCCTCAGGCTGGTTTCATCATAGTTATTAGAACCAGGCCGTACTTCGTCAGCCAGTCGGGCTACTTGTCCAGAATGAATAAAAAGAACTGGTAGTAGAGCAACTAACTTGGTCTTTATCATAACAATAGAAAAAAATAAGTAAAGCTATTTATATTACCAATGGCATATATATTAATACAATGACCCAGTTGTCTGGTATTATTTAACTTATGTTGTAAAAAAAGGTGATTTCATTCCTGGAATTTCAGATGTGACTATACTTTAAACTCTGACATGCATGTCCCTTATCAAGCATAGACTTGCCCACTATCTTATTTGCAGGTAAAAATGTTTGTAAAACGGCAGCGGGCAAGTTTATTGGCCGAGGACTCTTATGACTTTTTTCCTTTTTTCTGTGACAAAGTCATTCCTTTTTTTAGTTCTTCCTCAAAGATTTCTTTTTCCTTGACAGGGTTAAAATCCTCCAGGGTTCCACCTTCGTCAAAGTGTCGTTTAAAGGTTTTTCCAACTGCATAGGTTGAAGCGCTGCCTATTGCAGCCATGCCAGTACTGCCAAACAAGACATTGATTCCGGGAATTATTTTAATTGCCATGGGGACGGCTGCTCGTGAGGCAATACCTCCTGCCAGTGTTCTTAGCAGGTCTTTTGCCAGGCTGCGTGAGAATGGTATGTCATAGATATTCGCGAGATGAAATAACATCTTGCGCTGAACAGCCATAATGCCAAGGGCATCCACTACAGGAAAAGGGATATAGCCGAATAAACCGGAACCAAAGGCGTATTTCTTGATGAGTTTGTTTGCCTGTCCTGATAGAGCCTGTTTTGATGGGGTTTTCTTCATTAGTCTGTAACGTTATAACACCTGAGATTTCATTATCAATGGCGATATAGATTGCTCTTATAAACTGGTAACTACCAATAATTGTACACGATCCTGGTATTAATGTTGAGATTTAGCCTTGTCCAATGCAAAATGAGTCTGAAATAGGTCAATTTGGTTAATTATGCATCATGTAGCTTTTTATGTAGACAATGAAAATGACTTAAATAATATTTATCAACGTCTAAAAAATAACTGTATTAAAATTGAATTCTCACCAAAATTGCTACGGCAAGATCCTGCAAAACATGTGATGTGCTTTGAGCCAAGTGGGATTCGGGTAGAATTCATCTGACCAGGAATCTAAAATTATCAGCAAATTGTTACGATTCCTGACCCGGGAATGCTGTTAGGGTCATCCTGAAATTGTTCGAGTCAGCTAAAGTCTGTTGACTGGACAATTTCACCTATTTTATTGAGGTTCCTCCAGTAACCACCCGAATACAACAACAGCAATCGTTGCTGCGATTAACTGTGAAAGAATGAATGCAGGTGCATCCATTGGTGCGATACCGGAAAATGTATTGGTCATGGTGCGTGCTATGGTTACAGCGGGATTGGCGAAAGAGGTTGATGAGGTAAACCAGTAACCGGCGGTTATAAATAAACCAACCGCATAGGGCACTGCCTCAGGTTTTGCCTTTATACAGCCAAAAATAGTAGCAACCAGACCGAAAGTTGCGACGAACTCTGCCACCCACTGAGAAATTCCCGAACGAACTGTTGCAGACGCTTCAAACAGGGGTAATTCAAACATAATATGTGCAACAATAGCACCAAAAATACCGCCGAGTATTTGAACAATCACATAAAAAGCAGCCGTTTGTTTATCTATCTCGCGACGTAGAAGGAATGCCAGGGTAACTGCCGGGTTAAAATGTGCACCAGACAGTGGTCCAAAGATCAATATAATCACTACCAGAATGGCACCAGTGGCTATGGTGTTTCCTAATAGAGCGATAGCGATGTTACCCCCTGCTAAACGTTCAGCCATGATGCCTGAGCCGATCACAACTGCAACCAGAAAGAAGGTACCGAGCCATTCTGAAAATAATTTACGTGCCATATTTGTTACCTGAAATGTTAAAAATACTTCGCGGACAGGCTTATATTAACCTGTGTCATCAACTCAAGACTGTGTCAGTCGTCATTCGTGTGTTACTGACTAACTTGGTTCAAAATATACTATTATCCTTTAATAGAATTTGACAATACCACAAGGAAATATTACCTTGGTTCCTGAATTAGTGAAATAAAAAATTTAAAAAAATTTTTAAATTCAAAGCTGTAAGAGGTACTTGCAAAACTAACAACTTAAGTGAGTTTCTTAGCTAAACTGCTAATTATTAAAGAAAATCCAAGCTGGATTTATTATAATATGTCATTTCGCCCACTGAGTTTAATCTTTTGTTGATAACAGATTTGTCTTGAATGATTGCGATGATCTTCATTTCAGTACCACAGTCCGGGCATAACAAAGGAAACAGATTATAACTTATTGCTAAAAGCATTGCCCACAAATATCGCTTTAAAAACATCAATTCCAATGTAGATTTTTTTGACTAACTGTTATAATTTAAATGTCCCTTTGTTAGGGTGTGCGTGATGGCTCACCCTAAAGCACGGTCTTGTAGATCTTAGGTCAATCGGTCTGTCACACGCTTTTGCTATTGAAATGAGTTGAGTGGTTTAATAATCGTAGGCTACTGAATATAAACAGGGGTATTTATGATAGCTTTTTTTAATAATGCTGCCTATTATTTCAAAATACAAAATTGACTCCAAAACCGCATTCCGCAGCAAAGTTATTTAGAGATACTGATTTTAGTGAGGAAATGTTAATTGTTGGTAAGAAAGTAAAAATAGGAGAGAAAACTTCTTTGGTTTCTGCTGTTTGGACATTATCCAAGATGATTCTACGTGTATTACCAAATTTTGAAGCAATACTGCAAGAACTTCAAAGTATTCTTAAGAAGAAAGGCTTATAGAGGCAACAATACAAGTTTTGGATAATATGGAAGATAATATTAAACCCAGTTCTCAGTGTTATACCGTTGAAGAAATTAAGAAAATTTTATTAGATCAAGATAATGAAAGAAATGATTTAGAAGACTGGTTATTTAATAAAAACACAAAATTACTTTCTAGTTGCTATCATGATTTACTAACAGACACTAAATACTCTCGCCCATAAGGGGAAAAACCTTAAAAAAAGTGAAAATAGTTATTGACATGTTTTTAGAGACAAAAAAATAATTTCTTTAAGTCAATGTAAAATTAATCTGTAAAGATCTCAAATAGATCATAACAGAAAATTTTTGATTCAAAGTTCAATTCAGGCAGAGCAAGTCCAACAGAGAGCTTCTCAGAAGCTCGAAAAAAGCCATGTTATCATATCATTATTGTAAGATGATATAGATAGAAGTTAATGGCACAAATTGATAAAACAACAGTTCGTAATGAAATCAGTAGGATCAAAGCTGATTTGAAATAATGGCTAATATCTTGCGTCAACATTTAAAAGTTTAGCCTCCCAAAAAAATGTAGAATATTTTTTTTAAAACGTTACCACCTTTAAGTGGTTAATAAATTAGTCCGCCTTGAGCGGTTAACAAATTCAAGCCTCTGGCTTTGCCAGAAGTCTTTTACTTCACTTTGTAATAAAAACATGATTAAACTCAAACCAGAACACATCGTATATCAGACCCGGGATGCGCTTGAAAGAAGCCTTGCTCTGATAGATGAGCTAGGTACCGAGCAATTAATAATTGCTAACACAAGAAGTCCTTTGAATAAAAATAATCTCTGGTTTCATGACCTGCATTCAACTACCAGCGAGTTCGCCAGCGATGTGTTGCAGGGTCTGGATAAACGACCAGCCTCCATCCCACCAAAATATTTTTACGATGCCAAAGGCTCGCAACTATTTGATGCCATTACCGAACTGCCCGAGTATTATCAAACCCGTACCGAGATAGCTATTTTACAGGATAATGCAGCTGAGATTGCTCACCATGTGGGTACAGGTAGCCTGTTGATTGAACCTGGTGGCGGCAGTTGCGCCAAGGTGCATATACTGCTGGAGGGTCTGCGACCGATGGCTTATGTGCCAATGGATATCTCCAGTCAGCACCTGCGACTGGCGACGGAAGAACTGGCCACAACCTTTCCCTGGCTGGAGATCCATGCCACCTGCACGGATTTTACTCAAATCATGGCATTGCCGCCAACTGCTCCAGAGGGTACGAAGGTGGCTTTTTTCCCGGGTTCGAGCATTGGTAATTTTGATCCCGGAGACGCTGTGGAATTTCTGACCTCAATTGCACAACTGGTGAAGTCGGAGGGCTACCTGTTGATCGGTGTTGATATGAAAAAGGACAAGAGCATCCTGCACGCCGCCTATAACGATGCCGTCGGAATTACGGCACAGTTTAACCTCAATCTGCTGCAGCGTATTAACCACGAACTGGATGCTGATTTTGAACTTTCGGGCTGGCGGCATAAAGCGATTTATAATGAACAGGCCGGGCGTATCGAGATGCACCTGGTTAGTTTGCGAGAGCAACAGATTAGCATAGGACAAAGCAGATTTGAATTCGCCAGCGGTGAAACAATCCACAGTGAGAATTCCTATAAATATACCACACAGGAATTTATAAAACTGGCACAACAAGCGGGTTTTCAATCCGTTGCACTATGGGTCGATGCAGATAATTTATTTAGCGTCCATTTGTTTCGCGTTAAAACGGTTATACAGGAATAACCTCCCCAGAAGTTCTGGAATGTCTTCCAGAGCGATAGGTAGCATCAATGGCCTTGTCCTTATACTGATTGGCTAAACGTTTGGCGAAGATGGCGGTAACAGCACCCGCCAGGAAGCCGACTGGAATCGCCGCAAGATGGGCACCAGGGATAGGTAGTACGGCTGTAAGGCGTATCGCCCTGGCTCCGGTAAAGACACCAAGTTTAGCTGATGTCCAGGATGCACTTCCTTCATATATGCCGGTGGAGGCAATATCGCTAAGCACGCTTTTGTTCGTTAGTGGAGCATCTCGTGTGATGTGACCAAGTGCCGTGAAGCCCGCAGCACTAATGGCATCCACAGTAATAAATAACGGCCCCAGTAAGAGATTCCCTTGAGATGAAGTGACTCCCCTCGAGGCTTGTCTGGAGGCACGGATGGAGTCATAGAAGAAACCGGAAAAGTCCATGGTTGGGCGGCCGTAATTGGCGTACACCCCTTGACCGGTCGTGGAAAATAAAGCGGCAGCCTTGCCTGACATGGTGTCAGGCAGCATGTGCCATTCCAGTTGTGCACCAGCCTCATCAGCGAACTCCCAGGCTTCATCCCTTGACAACACCTTCTCTTCTCCGCCAGGGACTGTCAAATGAATCTCATCAGGCAGATCCTGTTTAGTCAGGTAAGCATTGTTGCTAGTATCTTTGAGTACCTGCAGTTCAGGCGGTAAAGCGCTTAGGTGAATGGCAATGGTTCTGGCAGCAAGCCTTTTGCGGATAACTCGATTCGCAGGCAACTCGATTTCAGGATCTTTGTCCATCTTCCTGTCTGAAGTGACTCCATCATCCAATTGCTGGCAGTCTTCTGCGGCATTGTCATACTCATTGCTAATATCTGTCATAATCATCTCATCTAAAACAAAGTCTTGCATTATCGTTTTATAAACTATTAAATCAGGCTTTACATATTAACAAGCACTAAATTACGTAGCAAGTTAATACATGAGGTTTTCCACTCATATTCCCAAGGATGAGAGATTACTACGCTCAATTTTCTTTTGGGAATTGATTCTATAGGACTGATTTTTTAGATTTTTTTATACCTTTATATTCAAGAATCGGCAGCATGGCATTGAGCAGGGCTAAGGCAAAACTGGAATAAACGATAAGAAAAGAACCTCCCAGTCTTAAGCCCATGAAAAGTGCACCGCCTAAACTAATGGCGGTAGGTACAGTGATAAGCACCAAGCTGCGCCGTAAATTATTTTTCAGCTTGTGTGAAATATCAAATAAATCACATAAATGGCTTAAGCTGCCATCCATTAAAATGGCCTGCGCCGTATCCGTGGCAATGGACGTGGCACCACTCAAAGATACAGATACATTGGCGGCGTTCATCGCGATGGCATCATTGATGCCATCGCCGACAAAACAGACTTTTTTGCCCTGTTGCTGTAATTGCCTGACGATCTCAGCTTTTTGCTGAGGCAGCACTTCATAAAAATAACTGTCTACACCCAGAGACTCTGCCAGTTTTTGGGTTGGAATTTTATGATCACCGGAAACAATAGAGATATGTTTAATGCCGCGTTTACGCAATCCACTCAATATTGCCTTGACCTCTGGACGAAGCGTAGACACGAGTTGAATCGCACCTGCGACGTCAGTATTGACAGCAACAAGAACCAGTGAGTGCCCTTTGAGATGAGATTGCTCTATGGCGGATTGTATATGCTGGGGGATGACAATATTCTCCATTTCCATAAAACGGGCACTGCCGACGCGAATGAGCTGCTTATCGATAGTGACCGTAATTCCATAACCCATTGTAAAACTGGAATCCTCAATGGAGGGTAACACAAGGCCGGATTGTTTGGCTTTCTTGAGGATAGCCTGAGCTAGTGGGTGGGTGAGTTTGTGCTCGGCCGTTGCGGCATAGGTTAAAATTTCATTGCTGCTGTATTGATCATTACTGCTGATAATTTTGCCCACCTCAAGCTGATCATGAGTTAAGGTTCCGGTTTTATCGAACAATACCGTGTCTACTTTGTCTAATTCCTCAATAACTCGTCCGTCTTTGATGAGTAAACCTTTATTTAGGGCAGAATGGAGATAATTCAGGGTTCCAATGGGGGCAACAATTCTCAGGCGGTTGCCAAAAGTACTATGCACAACCGTAGTGGCGGCCATCAGTCCCCGGGTTGGAATTGTCAACATCGTCAGTCCAACAATAGGCATAGCAATAATATCCGCCCATCTCTCTCCTTTTAATTGAATAGATGATGTATAAGCCGAGGTATTATTAAGAATTTCGGTGATTTTTGAAATGTTTGTATCACTACCGGCCTTGGTTACTTTTACATGGATCTGGCCACTGACTATGAGTGTCGAAGAAAATACCTGGGCAGCGCTTTCTTTTTCCACCGCCTGCGACTCGCCGGTCAGAGCATGCTGATCTATCATCGCGATGCCTTCGCTGATAATGCCATCGACTGGAATAATTTCTCCGGCTCTGATAACAACAATATCACTGATCATGACTTCGTCAAGTGGTGTTTCAATTTCAATGCCGTTTTTTAAAACCCATATTTTATCGGGTAACTGTTTAACAAGATTGCTTATCATGGGCTTGGACATGGCCTGGTTCATGGCCAGCATTTTGGCACCGGAATGATAAAAAAAGACGCCCAGTGCGATATATATTTCCTGATGGGTCAGAAATGCCAGGATAATGTAAATACTATAAAGCACATCATGTCCGATGTTGCGCCTTTCCAGTAGTTGTCTTTGACCGCGTTTCAAAATGGGTATGCAGGAATAAAGAATGGTTCCGAGGCTTGCAACATAGAGTAACGGGAAAGGGCCTGTCAAAATCGCAAGACCTAAAGAAATCATGCCCACCTTAAAATAATGGTTACACAATTTTTCCGATTCATCGATGTTAGTCATCCGGGCTAGTGACTTGCGGGATTTTACAGCAAGTTTTACTTTCTTTTTTGAATTATCCCGATTGTTTGTATATTTATCATAAATTTTCGCTCCAATGAAAGCAGCCAAAAGAACACCAATTCTAAATAACATAAGCAAATGCCTCCATTTAACTGATCAAATAGCCAGGAACCTGCCCGAGAACAGGGGCAATAACGAAAATTCGAGCAGTTGCATCTATTTTGAGTATGCTCCTAATATAGCAACAAACCCCGGAATTATCCACAAAGTGCAAGTACCTCTCCATATTACTATTCTTTGACAGCCGTCTCCTGAGGATTTAACATGCAATTTTCATCATTTTGTGTTTCGATCTGTATTGTTGAGTGTTCAATGTCAAAATCATCATGGAGCTGCTGCTGGATTTGAGACAGGAAATTTTTCTGCGGCATATTGTTATTATCCAGTATTAAATGAACCGTCAGTGCGACTTCCGTTGTGCTAATGGACCAGACATGCAGATCATGTATTTGGGCGACGTGTTCAATCCCACTTAAATAGTTTCTTATTCCAGGCATATCAATGCCTTCAGGAACAGAATCAAGCGCCAGGTTGACGGAATCTCTGAGCAAAGACCAGCTCCCAATAAAAATAATAACAACGATAATTAAGCTGGTAACAGGGTCAACCAACGCCCAGCCTGTCTGCATGACAAGAATCCCCGCTACAACCACACCCAGGGAAACACCTGCATCTGCAGCCATATGAAGGTATGCCCCTTTGATATTCAGATCATCCTTCCGTCCTGATATGAATAGTAGTGCTGTAATGGTGTTAATCACTACGCCAATGGCAGCGACAACAATAATTGTCATTCCCTGAACCGGCTGTGGGTCAGAAAACCTGCCAATTGCTTCCCATGTAATGATAGCAAGTGAAAAAAGCAGTAATAGCGCACTGCCCAGGGATGCTAATACCGTTCCCTTGCGAAAACCATAGGTTCTTTTCTCTGTTGCTTTTTTTGAGGCCAGCCAGATAGCTCCCCACGCAAGTAGCAAGCCTAATACATCGCTTAAATTGTGTCCAGCATCTGCTAGCAGGGCCAAAGATCCAGAAATGACACCATAGGCTGCTTCGATAATTACGAACGCAACGTTAAGCAAAATACCGATAGTAAAAGCACGGTTATAATTTTTTATCTGGTGATTGCCTGACATCATGTACTCCTGTTGCTGTGAAAGATGCAAAATTCCAAATCAAGGAAACCGGGCGAAAATTTATAAGCGGAACTTATTATGTGCCCTTTTTCCAGGCACATTTTTAATGGGTGATCAAGATTCATCATCAGGGAATTCTTTTTAGTTTATAGATAAAGACTACCAGTGTAAATAAAAATAGCTTATTATATACGGAATGGTATATATAATGTATATTAAGTGCCAATAGACACCGAAATCGCCATGTTTAGTCTGACAAATATCCAAAAGTTATATTTGATGAGGTACTTGAAAGATTAGTCGATAAAGAGAAGAATCAATGACTTAGGGCTTGGTTTGTCATGCAGCCCACAATAAGTAATTAAAGTTAAGGGGATTAGATTCACATGCCAGCAAATAAAAATGATCTTGGAAGCTCGCTGCATATCAGCAAAGAGCAAAAAGCAGGAATAATACTAAATGAATATACCGTTGCGTCGATGACAATCGGTTTAATACCGATACCACTGGCAGATTTTGCTGCTTTGAGTGGGCTTCAGTTCAAGATGATCCATAGTTTCTCCAAGCTTTATGAGCAAGAATTTTCGGAAAATTATAGCAGGACAGTTATTACTTCTTTGCTGGGTGGATCTCTTCCGTACACCTTCCTGCGTGTGGCGAGCCTGGTTAAACTGGTTCCTGGTGTTGGTACCGTGGTCGGTACGACCAGTATGGTTACCATGGGTGGAGCCTCGACCTATGCTCTGGGAAAAGTACTCACACAACATTTTGAAAGCGGAAAAAGCCTGGAGGAACTTTCTCCTAAAGCAGTAAAAGGCACGTTTTCTGAAGAGATGAAAGCTGGTCGAAAATTTATTGCAAAACTACAGAAAAAGAGCGGTCATCATGGCGAACACAAACATGACTACCCTCGTTATCAGATGAACGATGATCATGATCACAACCACGATCATCATTCCCATGATCACGGTCATGATCACAACCACGATCATCATTCCCATGATCACAGCCATGAGCATGGGGCTTCATGCGGGGACGATAGCTGCGGCCATGAGCATGCACATGATGATACAACATTAGAAAAATACAAACACAAGATTATTCTAGGCAGCACAACATTGCTTGGCCTGGGTGCACAACGATTATTTTTACCTGCTTTGGTTGCAGGTCACCTGCCGGTCTTTATCGTCGCAGGTACGGTAACAGTCATAACAGGTTCAAGCTATATAGGTGGGCTATGGCGCTCAATTACCAAACGTAAAATCAATTCTGATACCCTGGTGGGCAGCGCAACTCTTGCCAGTCTTGCAATGGGCAACGGTCTCACCGCACTGTCCGTTTTGCTTTTGCTTAATATCGGTGAACGTTTTGAAGCGGTCACATTGCGAAAAACCCAGAAAGCCATCAAGGATTTACTGGAAATAGATGCTAACGAAGAAGTCTGGCTGGTCAGCACAGCAGATGATGGGAAGGTGGTAGAAACCCGACAACGTCTGTCCACCATTAAACCAGGGGATAAACTGGCAGTTTATGCGGGTCAGCGGATTCCCGTGGATGGTGCTGTTAGCGAAGGTGATGCCCGGGTCAATCAGGCTCCTGTAACAGGAGAAGAACTGCCTGTAGAGCTTGCTGCCGGTGATCATGTTTATGCCGGTTCCATTCTATCAGTGGGAAAACTGGTCATTTCGGTTGAAAAGATCGGTCAGGATACAGTAGTTGGACGTATTATCGAACGTGTGCATAAGGCCGAGGAATCACGTCCTCCCATCCAGACTGTGGGAGAACAATTTTCCAAGCGTTTCGTGCCATTCTCTTTTGCAATGTCGGGCGGTGTGTTTTTACTGACACTGGATCCTACACGTGCCCTGACCATGCTGCTTATCGCCTGCCCCTGTGCGGTCGGTCTGTCCACCCCTACTTCAGTCAGTGCTTCCGTGGGTAACAGTGCCAAACGGGGAATACTGATCCGCGGCGGCACCTTTCTTGAGTCAGCCGCCCAGGCCGATATCATGGTTTTTGATAAAACCGGTACTTTAACCAATGGCATACCCCATGTGAACAGGGTAATTTCGTATGATGAAAAATACGATGCGAATAATATTGTTGCGATGGCGGCATCAGCCGAAGTTCATTCCAACCACCCTTTGGGTGGTGCAATCCTGGCTCATGCAAAAGATAACAATATCGAGTTCATACAGCCGAAATCCTATCAAAATATAGATAGCAGCGGAATGCAGGCCACCATGGAGGATACTTCTGTATTATATGTCGGCAACCAGAAATTAATGGAAAAATTTGCTATACAGATTCCCGCTGAAGCTGAAGAGCAACACCGGAAATATAGTCTTGAAGGTGAAACAATGCTGTATATTGCCAATCATGATCAGTGTGTTGTCGGTTTGATCGGAATACGCACCACTGTGCGTCCCTACGTGTTAGAAACCCTCGATCAAATACGCCAGCGAGATATCCAGAAAACCATAATGCTGACAGGCGACCTGGCTTCTTCTGCAAAACAGGTAGCCAAGGCTGCGGGCATTGATGAATGGCACGCCGAGCTGATGCCGGAAGAAAAATACCGTATCATACGAGAGCTTCAGGCTCAGGGGCTTAAAGTCATTATGGTTGGAGATGGTATTAATGATGCACCTGCACTGGCCATAGCCGATGTGGGCATTGCGTTAGGTACGGGATGTTCAGATGTGGCCATTGAGTCGGCGGATATCGCTTTATCCAGTGACGATTTCCGCAAACTGGACGAAATGCTGCAAATTAGTAAGAAAACTATCAAAGTGATTCGCCAGAATTATGGTATGGCTCTGGTAATCAATGCCGGCGGGCTGGTGGCTGCCGCCTTTGGTATGATCAACCCATTTATCGCTGTGATTTTACACAATACTTCAACTGCTGGCGTATTGCTTAATTCATCACGGCTGATTACTTATAACCCCGATGAAGTTAAAACCGAAAAGGATAAAAAAGTCACTACAGAAAAAAGCATTGAAGGGGTGAAAAACAATATTTCCTTTATGAGTTTGTTCCGTACAAAGGGTAAATCCGAAAGGCTGGATGGGGAAAAAACCATCAAAGTCACGCAAGAAGATGGAACCTCCCCCCCCATCAAAGTCACGCAAGAGGATGGAAAAAACCCCATCAAAGTTACACAAAAAGCTTAACGTAACTACTCATAGCCATCGGCCAATGAATTTTTCGCCACTGTCGCTTTGCAAACATTTTTTCCTGCGAAGAGATAGAGGTGACAAATTCATGTTTAATAAGAGAGTAATCAACTATTAATAATATATAATCATGGCTATGTATTAACTTATTGTTTCATGCTGCTTTATTATGAAAATCAAACACATAAATCATGTTATGGTTTTCTCCATAAATTGCAGCCCAAGATATTTTAGTGGTTTGGCTGATGTCTGTTAAGCCCCGAAAACAAAATTAATGAAAAATGCTTCGTGTTTGACTCGGAGTTCCGAACAGAGTGACGTAAGTCCCTCTGAGGGTATACAGAGTCACACTGGCGAAACGTATTCTAACAAAAGAGGGCTATACTTATGTCAACCTGGCTGTTATTGCTCGTATATTGCACACTGATTCTGTTGGTCTCCCTGGCGGGAGGCCTGGTTCCCCTGAAGCTTCGCATGACGCACCGGCGTATGCAATTATTAGTCAGTCTGGTAGCTGGAGTAATGCTTGGTGTGGGGCTTCTGCACATGCTGCCGCATGCTTTGATCGAGGCGCCGGGTCAAACCGAGGTAATCCTCATGCTGGTGCTCGCAGGAATTCTTAGCATCTTTTTCATCGAGCGGTTCTTTTGCTTTCATCATCACGATGCGCCCAATATTGCTCCCACGAATGGACAGGCCGGGGAGGATCTCGAAAATCATCATCATCATCATCATCATCATGATCATAAGCATTCCCACGTCGGAGCGCGAGATGATGTCGGGGACATCTCCCACGAAGCCCACCATATGAACTGGGTAGGCGCCGCAACCGGACTCATATTGCACACCATCATCGCCGGTATCGCGCTAGCCGCCAGCGTGGAGGCGGGAAGTCAGGGTGATAACTTGACCGCCGTGGCCGGCTTTGGTACGTTTTTTGTCATCTTTCTACACAAGCCCTTCGATGCAATGACGATCACTACCTTGATGACCATGGGAAGATGGAGGAGATCCACGATACATATCGTCAATGCTCTGTTCGCTCTGGTGATCCCCCTGGGTGTGGTCTTGTTCTACCTCGGTCTTTCCCAGTTCGGTGAGAACGTCAACCTGGTCGCATATGCTCTGGCGTTCTCAGCGGGCGCATTCTTAAGCATATCGCTGAGCGATCTCTTGCCGGAGTTGCAATTCCACGCACATGATCGAACCGAACTCTCCGCCTCCTTAATCTTCGGCTTGTCGATATCTGTTGTTGTTAGCTTCTTTGAACCTGGCGGGCACGACCATGAAGGGCATGGTCGCAGCGTGGATGTCATACAATACGAGCATGAGGGCGGTAATGGAACAATCGACCATGAACACGAGCCAGGGGATGGAGCGGATATAGATGAACAAGAAGTCCACGGACGTGAGGAGCATGAAGAACATAAGGATCACGGGCACAGCCTGAATGTTATAGAACACGAGGATGAGACGGGAGATGGGGTCATTCATGATTCGGAAGATCTATCTGCAGCAGCCAGCAGCTGATACGGATGGACGACAGGAAGCCCACAAGCACGGTCATAAATATCACGAAACAGTTATAAGTCTATCAGACAAGTTCTTGAACACAGGGATAAAATGAAATAACACGAAAACTAGTGATGTTATTTCGTATGTAACGCGATATTTCATGTTTTTTAAAAACTACAAAAATCATACCACATTATGTAACTTGTTGTATTTTAAATGTTATATGTTTTTTTATAAACATTGGCATAAAATCTGCTTTAATATAAATATTAATTAGATTGAGCCGTGTCTTACAACTCTCCTGATGCTGTTTAATTTTGTTACTTATTGTAATAATTTATACTTTTAATGTGTGGTATAAATTAGCAAGAACCTTTAAGCCCTACTGGTGACAGCAGGGCTTTTTTTTGCATACAATATAATAAAAATCGACCAATAAAAAACCCTTAAACAGATTACTATTTAAGGGCTTCTAAAGTACTGAACAATAAAAACAATTTATCAGGCAGTTAATTTCTCATACTTGCTCATTAACTGCTCTTCTGATTCTTCATGATCAGGATCTTTTGGAATACAATCAACAGGACAAACCTCGACACATTGGGGTTCATCATAATGTCCCACACATTCGGTACAGAGTTCATGATTGATCTCATAAATCTCTTCACCCATATAAATGGCCTCATTCGGGCATTCGGGTTCACACACATCACAGTTAATACATTCATCGGTAATATATAAAGCCATTAACAATCTCCGCTATAGATAATCGTGTTATTCATTTAAGTCCCCCAGATATAGGGTGTATATTAACCTAATTTTTTCTGAATTTCAGCTATTACTTGCTGTGGAACAAATTTTGTTACATCACCACCCAGACGGGCTACTTCCTTGACCAGACTGGATGAAAGGTAGGCATATTGTTCTGTTGTTGTCAGGAAAACAGTTTCAATATCAGCAGCAAGACTTCGGTTCATTCCTGCTAATTGAAATTCATATTCAAAATCTGATACGGCGCGTAATCCTCTGAGGATGACACTGGAATTTTGCGCCTGTGTAAAATCAACTAATAAGTTGTCAAAACCGATAACGGATACATTGTTATAGCAGCTCATTGCATTTTGAGCCATGTTAATCCGCTCATCTAAACTAAATAACGGTTTTTTTGCTGTATTATGCGCAATAGCAATAGTAATATGATTAAATAATTTTGAGGCTCGTTTGACCAGATCAATATGTCCATTGGTAATGGGATCAAAAGTACCCGGATAAACTGCATTAACCATAATTTTATTCACTTTGAGAGCCTTTGGCTAATAAACCTGCCGGCTGTTTTTTTGCAAACATCTTTCTCTGCAAGTAGGCTAGGAGCTTATGTTTGATAAAATTTATTACTGTCAACTACTTTTACTTTTGGATTAGGGAAAAGTTTGACAATTTTTTCAGGGATTTCTCCCTTTTCTGCCTGATGCAAAGCATCGGATTCCATCAGGATAAGAACCAGAGTTGTGACCATAATAGGTAAAATACATCCTCCGCCAATCACAGCATAAACTGCTTCTTTCATCCATCCTAATTCCATATAACCATAAACACCAAATGCTGCTATCATCATCAATACCAGCATCATCTTAATAAAAAAAAGACTGCGCCGTACTGCCAGTTGCCAGTGACACATGACATACCAGCTGTCCTGTGTACGGGAACGCTTCCCTCTGAAAAAAATAATGCCGAGAATAGTAAAAGAGATAACAGGTACACTTAACATAGGCCATGCCCAACTGCTGGCCATACCTAAAGTGGCGACAAAGGTGAGAATGTGATTGCCAATTAGATTGATTAAAAAAAGATCATGAGGCCATTTTGCTTGCTTTTTTTCATCATCACTCACATCATAGATCATATTAATTATTTTCCGATTTATATAAAGATAAAGATAAAGATAAAGATAAAGATAAAGATAAAGATAAAGATAAAGATAAAGATAAAGATTGAATGACTATTGTACACAGCAAATCATTGCTATACTACTGCTTATAGAACATGAAATTTTCCACGGAAGGCTTCCATGAACCACAAACACTCTAAAATACTGGAAAAATTTTTTCATCATCCTATCAGTAATGACATTCAATGGAATGAGGTGATGAAACTGTTTAAGGGGCTGGGCGCAACGATTGAAGTCAATAAACATAGTGGGAAGACAAACATCAGTTTAGACGAACTGAGTATTATATTGCCCAAACAAACCCATAAATTGATTTCAAATCACAAGGAAGTCATTGCATTAAGACATTTCCTGGAACAATCCGGAAATACACCATAAGTTTATCGGTTTCTCTATTCTTGGACAAACTCTTATCAAACATGAATTTGTCACTTCTGTCTCATTGCAGGAAAAATGTTTGCAAAGCGACAGCGGCGAAAAACTCACTGGCTGATGGCTCCTGGGACTATAATAAAAAAACCGCTTCAGATAATCCTGAAACGGTTTTTTAAAGTATTTTATTCTTTATAAAAAATTAATTATAAGAAAGCGCTAGTTTATTTGATTTTTGCTTCTTTATACATCACGTGCTTCCGAACAACCGGATCATATTTTTTCATTTCCAGTTTTTCGGACATAGTGCGTTTGTTTTTAGTCGTTGTATAATAATGACCTGTACCTTCAGAAGATACTAATTTAATTTTATCACGCATTTTTCTTTACTCCAGCTTTAAACTTTTTCACCTCTGGCACGCATCTCGGCCAGAACAACATCAATACCGCGCTTATCAATCGTGCGCATACCACTTGCAGTGATGCGTAATTTTACAAAACGGTTTTCACTCTCAACCCAAAAACGATGTGTATGCAGGTTAGGTAGAAAACGACGTTTGACTTTGTTATTGGCATGAGAAACATGATTTCCCGCAACAGGACGTTTCCCTGTAACCTGACATACCTTAGACATTCGTATTCTCCAATAAATCGCTTATCTTTCACTTACATGTTCTATAAAGAGGCGAGATCTTACGCAAAAAAGAGAATCTAAGCAAGTCTTTTAGCAAAAAATTATAAAAACAGTAAAAAAACTAACAATTTCTTAGATTTTTATAGTCGAAACGCTCATTATAGTTTATCTTTACCATGTTGCTAATAATAAAAACAAATTCGGGGAATTTTTATGAGTCAGAATATAACTAAAATAACTATTTTTATTGCACTAATGTTTATCACTGCTGTTGCTGCGGCACAGAACTATTCAGAAGATTTTTATCAGGGCAGAGTCAAAGTTATATATGAAGATGATGAGCAGGGTTCGGAAAATCAAGATTACTCACAAACTCAAGGCTACTCGAAAAACCACTCATATCCACAAAATCAGGGTACATACTATTCACAAAACTATCAGCCCAGATCATTTCAACTACCCACTGAGCGGTCTAAATCTCCAGTTGATCTTTTAGAAGCTTCTATCAATAAAGTAATTGTTTTCCTTTCACGACCACAACAGGCCAGCATTGATCAGATTACCTTTTTTTTACACCAGGAAATAACACCACATTTTGACTTTGAATATATGGCTCGCTGGGTTGCAGGACGTTACTATAGAACAATGTCACCAGAGCAGCAGCGCGAGTTTGCAAAAACATTTGCGGGACTGTTTGTAACGACCTTTGTAAAAAAGCTTACTCACTTTCAAAACTATCCACCAGTAATAGGTAATTTTGTTTCAAAGCGCACTGGTAAAAATGAAGCCACTGCCAGTGTGAAGGTTTTTCAGGAAAAAGGGGGTAATGTTCAGGTAGACTTTAAATTTATGAAAACAGCAGCGGGCTGGAAAGTTATTGATGTCAGAGCTAATGGAATTAGTGCTCTGCTCTACTATAGAAATTATTTTATGGAGCAGATCAGAAGAAGTCAGCAGCATCAGGCAGTCTTTGACTAGTCTTTGGTTCATAAATATGGACTGGATAAGGGATAGCAAAACAGGGTTAATATAGGT
Organism: gamma proteobacterium symbiont of Taylorina sp.; assembly: GCA_025655455.1. Taxonomy (GTDB): domain Bacteria; phylum Pseudomonadota; class Gammaproteobacteria; order GRL18; family GRL18; genus GRL18. The sequence goes on along the minus strand of JAHXIV010000013.1, from coordinate 58,398 downwards.
ATTAACCCTAATACTTTTTAATGTAACATTAGCTTATTATTGAATGATGATAAACTTCAAATCTAACTATAGTTTTAACATTCTCCTACGTCTGGTTGTGTTCAGTGTTTTGGTAACCGCTTTAATTTTATATAATATTGATTATATACAGAATGTTTATTTAAAAAATCAGTTGACGAATACGGGTTTTTTTATAAATGGATTTATTCTGGCCTTATTTTTATTAGGAATGGGGAAACTGGTCATATCATTGTTTTTTTACTGGCGTGAAGAGCGCTCGGTGAGCAGGTTTATTATTAACCTACATCGAGAAGTGCATAATCCGGTAGAGTCAATTAGTGAAAAGAGCCTGATTTATCAGCGTTATTCTGCTATGCAGAATATTTATCAAAAACGTTCAACTGTCAACCAAAGTGCTCTGGCTGCAACGATGGTTGCATCAGAAAGTACTCGATTAAGTTTACCTAAATTTGTCTCTAATATATTAATTCTAACTGGTGTCTTTGGTACCATTATTTCACTTTCTATTGCTCTGTTAGGAGCTTCCAGCTTGATGGAGAATAATGGTATTGATGGTATGGTGCAGGTGATCCATGGTATGTCGACAGCTTTATCGACCACTACAACAGCGATTGTCTGTTATTTATTTTTTGGCTATTTTTATCTGAAACTGACAGATGTTCAGACCAATCTATTTAGTGTGATCGAGCAGATAACCACACAATATCTAATGCCGAAATTCTCGCATAAAAATGAAGATATGATTCATCAGTTAATAGATCTGATCAATTTATTGAGAAGTACAGTGACCAATATGCAATTATCTCAAAAGCAATATCTTGGTATGGTCTCTAATGTCAATCAGGTGACCAGTCAGTATGATGAAAGAATTCAAGGTATGTCAAATGATATTGCAGAGATAAAGGATCTGCTACGACTAGGTTTTCGTCTGCCTGAGAACCTGGATAATCAGTAATGAGTGATGGCTTTATTGACCTGAGACAAAATAATATTCACCTGGTTGAGGATTCATTCTGGCCCTCATTTACCGATATTATGACGGTTGTGGTGATGATTTTTCTTATTACCAGCAGTATTCTTATTGTCAAAAACTGGGAGCTGGTGAAAGAGCTGAAAAGCCGTATTGTTGCGGAGCAGCAAATATCACAACGTCTTAAAGACAGCATTGCAATACACCAGAAGACTTCTCTGGAACTAAAAGAGAGTATAGCGGTACAGAATAAGACTTTTATGGAGTTAAAAAATAGTATTGCAGTACAGCAGAAGACTTCCCTGGAATTAAAAAACAGTTTAAATAAACGTCAGGAAATAGCACAAAAATTACAGCAAAGCATGGCGGCAGAACGTCGCACTGCTGAAAATATTAAGCAAACCTCAGAAGAAAAAGCCACCCTTGAAGAAACTCTGACGCACACACAGTCAGAGCTATCCTTATTGCGTCTGCAATTGATGCAGGCAAAAGAAAGTGCAGCAGAACGTGATAAGCTGATTGCTGAGCAGGACAGGCAATTAATAAAAATGTCTGCTGCACAAAATAAGCTCAATCAAACAGTGCAGACCACGCTTGCAGAACTTTCTCTCTCAGAGCAGCAGTTAGCCGATACCAATCAGATCAAAGCATCTCTACAGGGCGAACTGAAAGTGACAGCAAAGCAATTAGCTCAAAAAGAAGTCACTTTAAATGAGCAAATATCACTTTCAGAACAACAGCTAATTCAGATGAATACAATAAAAATAACTTTCCAGAACGAATTGGAAAACATCTCTAAGCAATTAGCGGGCAAGGAATCTGAATTATTAGATCAGAGAGCAAGTCTGACTAATCAGGAAGAAGAACTTAAAAGTTTGAATCTGCAAAATGAAAGCTATCAGGATAATATCAGCGAATATGAAAAAGAGGTAATACTGGCTCAACAACAGCATTCCATACTCAGTAATAAATATAATGAGTTGGAAAATAAATATAATAAACTGATTAAACCATCACGTTCTGCTATTGGAAAATATGTTGTTGAAGTCCGTTATGAAAAGTTATCCGGCAGCTCTAATATTCAGTTTCGTCAATCGGAACAGGATTCATATCAGAAAATGTCTAATGATACCCTACATAAAAAGTTGAAAAAATTAAAACAGCAATACAAAGAACGTCTTTATGTAAAAATAATTATTCCTGACAATAGTGGTTTGTCCTATAGTGAAGCCTGGACTTTTATGGTCGGCATACTGGATAAATATGATTACTACTATCAGAGTATACCCCTTTCAGCTAAAGAAACCACATCACCATCACCAACCACCAAATGATCAAGTAAACGAATATCAACTAATGCCAATGCTTTAGTCAGGCGATGGGTTATTTGTTCATCCGCCTGACTGGGTTCTGCAATACCGGAGGGATGATTATGAGCAATAATTATGGCTGCCGCATTATATTCCAGTGCTTTTTTGACGACTTCTCTAGGATAAACTGAAGCACCGTCAATCGTGCCTCGAAATAATTCTTCAAATTTAATAAGCTGATGTCTATTATCCAAAAAAAGAGCGGCAAAAACTTCATAGGGTTTATGTCTAAGCTTACTTTTCAAATATTGACGGGTATCATGCGGGCTGGTAATTGCATTTTGTTTTTCAATAGTTTCACTAAGGTAACGATTGGACATTTCCAGCACTGCCTGTAATTGTACATATTTTGCCGGACCAACTCCTCGGATATTAGAAAAATCTTCCAGGCTGGCATTAAAAAGATTCCTCAAAGAAGAGAACTTATCCAATAGTGTATAGGCTAAATCAATGGCTGATAATCCTTTTGTTCCGGTACGTAAAAAAATGGCCAGCAATTCAGCGTCAGTAAGTGCATCAGCACCTCTCTGCAACAGCTTTTCTCTGGGTCTTTCGGCCTCCGGCCAGTCAATAATAGGCATTCCATGCTCCTTAAATAATATTTTATGCAACCATGTTTTTATCAAAAATAAAACTTTACCCCTGTTTTATTTCGCAAAGAAATCATGTTTGCAAAGCGACAGTGATATAATTTTCTTTGCTGAGGACTCTTATCATAAAACAATTTTAGTCACAGGCATGAAGGAATTTTCTTACAAATGGGTTTTATTTTCAAAATACAGAGAAATAAATCATTGCAGTGAGTACCCACTAATCGGTAGAATAGTACTATGTTAAGCCTCAACAATAAAAAAATAATACTGGCAGTGAGCGGCGGCATTGCAGCCTACAAATCAGCACTTTTGCTCAGGTTGCTTATTAAGCAGGGAGCAAGAGTTCAGGTTGTGATGACTGAGTCGGCTAAAGAGTTTGTGGCACCACTCACTTTTCAGGCATTGTCAGGTGAAATAGTCCGTAGTGATTTATTTGACAGCGCTGCAGAAGCGGGTATGGGACATATTGAGCTGGCACAGTGGGCTGATTTAATGATTATTGCACCAGCTACTGCCAATACGCTGGCTAAAATTACACACGGTTTAGCTGATAATCTGCTGACTGCACTCTGCCTGACCAGCAAGGCACCACTTCTCATTGCCCCTGCCATGAATCAACAAATGTGGAACAATACGACAACACAGGAAAATGTGACTAAATTATCAAAAAAACAGTCTATTTTTCTATGTGGACCAGCTCTTGGAGAACAGGCCTGCGGAGATAGCGGTTATGGCAGAATGGAAGAGCCGCAGAAAATATTACAGCAGGGTATTAAAATTCTGGAAAATCAGACAATATCCTCCGGCCTTTTAAAAGACAGACACATTCTTATTACAGCAGGCCCTACCATTGAGGATATCGATCCAGTGCGTTATGTAACTAATCGTAGTAGTGGAAAAATGGGTTATGCCATTGCTCAGGCAGCAATAAATGAGGGTGCCAGGGTTAGCCTGGTCAGTGGCCCTGTATGTATCGAACAACCACAAAAAGTAGAGTTTTATAGTATACGAAGTGCCCGGCAAATGCATGAAACAGTATTAAAAATAGTGGCTTCAGCAGATGTTTTTATTGCCACTGCTGCTGTGGCTGACTATCGTCCTGCCAGCAAAAGAATTCAAAAACTCAAAAAAAACTCAGAAAACCTCACTATTGAACTGATAAAAAATCCTGACATACTGGCTGATGTGGCTGCACTAGCCAACAAACCTGTAACAATAGGCTTTGCTGCTGAAACAAATGATATAGAAGCTTATGCGATTGATAAGCTCAAACGAAAAAATCTGGATATGATTGCTGCCAATCAGGTGGGTGATGCAAAAGGTTTTGAAAAAGATGATAATGAACTCTATTTGTTTTGGCATAAGGATAATGAAATTCAATCAAAGAAACTCCCTTTGGCTGATAAACAAATATTAGCAAAACAATTAATTGAAGAAATAGCTTTAAGTTTTACACAGGATATTAATATATTATGAATGAAGTCGATGTAAAAATTTTAGATTCCAGAATTGGTGATGAATTTCCTTTACCTGAATATGCCACTCAGGGTTCTGCCGGAATGGATTTAAGAGCGCTGCTGGATGAAGAAAAAGAACTGTCCCCCGGGGAAACATTACTAATTCCTACCGGTATTGCTATTCATATTGAAGATAATAAAATGGCTGCAGTCATTTTACCTCGCTCAGGCTTAGGGCATAAACATGGTATTGTGCTGGGAAATCTCGTCGGTTTAATTGATTCAGACTATCAGGGACAACTTTTTGTTTCGTGTTGGAATAGAGGCGATACCACTTTCATCATTCAGCCGGGAGAGCGTATTGCACAGCTGGTTTTTATACCTGTGGTACAGGCTAATTTTAAAATTGTTGAATCATTTGATCAAAGTCAGCGTGGTGAAGGTGGCTTTGGTCATACAGGTAGTCATTAATAAATCGTACCTTTGATAATTGAATAATCTGGAATAATAATATTATGATTGAGATAAAAGATACAAAAGATAATATAGAAGTAAAGGATCCAGATAGTGCCAAGGAGGCTAAAGACAAAGTAGCCTCGTTGCTGGAAGATGAGAAGATAAATAAAAGTAAAGAATCTTCTACAGAAAAACAGAGGTTGATGTTATTAAAGTCTGAAAAAACGGGTCTTCTGCGTTATTCAATCATCAGTCTGTTTCTTTTTTTATCGGCTCTGGCATTATTTTCGGCAGCATTTTCCTCTAAGACTGAGACTGAACTGCAACACCAGCAGCAAATAAAAAGTCAGGCTAATAAAGAAATTAATCGTTTAGTTAAACAGGCAACATCCAGTATAAAAAATCAAGTTCAGGCATTTATTTCAATTCTGAATAATACAAAAAAAATACCCTTTGAATCAGCACCACAGCTTGAGGATTTAAAAAGCAAGTTAAAATCTTCATTGAACAATTCTATTTCTGTGCAGATAATTCCATCCGATTATATAGATGATGAAATTATAGATCATCCGGATATGGGGTATACCTTTTTATTTCTTTTAAATGAATTAAAGGGAATGAAAAATAACTCCACAGAAAAATTGACCAAATTTGAATTGTATAAAGGCAATACAAAAGATAAGAAGCTGTTATTAATTCAAAAAGTAGTTAATGAAGATGTTGCTATTGCCTATGTTGTTGTGAGCTTATCAACAGATTTTATGCAGCATTTGTTTGCTGACATTAAATTTAATAATCGTTATTTTGAAATAATACAAAAGAATTCTTCTGCTTCATTTACACTGCTGGCAAAGGGGGATTCAAGCCTTAAGACTTTACCTATCGCCATTACCAAAAATTTACATAACACTCCATGGATAATTAAATACTGGGATGGAGAACAGCTTAAACTGATGGCTGTTGAACTGTTCTGGCTGGCATTTTTATATTTATCTTTAGCTGTTTCAGCCGCTGTTATTGCAATGATATTATTAGTAATCGTGATAAAAAAATATCGTTTGACGCGTGCTGTTAATGCACTTCCTGCGACACAGGATAATAAAAATGAAAGTTTTCTGGCCAAACTTAAACCCGGTAAGTCTGATGACAATAAACAGGAAGCAGTTGATATTAAAGTTTCTGCAGAAATGCAGAAAATTGCAGATAATATTTTCAGAACAAATGATATAAGAGGGATTGTCGGCGAATTTATTAATACAGATGTGTTGCGTGCTATTACCCGCGTGATTGCCGGAGAGATGAGGAATAATGAGCAAAGAAAGATGGTTATTGCCTGTGATGGTCGAAACAGTAGTCCTCAATTAGTAAAAGCAGTAATAGAGACTTTGTTGGAAAATGGCATAGATGTCATTAATATCGGTATGGTAGGAACCCCGGTTTTATATTTTTCAGCATTGAATCATGCTAATGGTAATGGGCTTATGATTACAGCCAGTCATAATCCGGCCAATTATAATGGCATGAAAATTATGTTATCAGGACATGCTTATAGTGATGATAAGTTACAATTATTAAAGCAAAAATTTATTAAAGATAAGTCTGATGGTTTACTGCCTGATAAGGCAGGCAATGAGACAGAAGTTAATGCTTTGGAAGAATATATTAATAAAGTGTCTCATGACATTAAGTTATCACGGCCAATGAAAATAGTGATTGATACCTGTAATGGTGTGACTGGAAAATATGCTGCTGCATTGTTCAAGCAGTTAAATTGTGATGTTAGCGTTTTAAATGAAGAAGTGGATGGCAATTTCCCTGCCCACACTCCAGATCCCGGACGTCCGGAGAATTTGACTGAATTGTCTAAAAAAGTAGTCAAGCTAAAAGCGGATATTGGAATTGCCTTTGATGGAGATGGTGACCGCTTAGGTTTGATTGCTTCTGATGGCAATATTATCTGGCCGGATATATTTCTTATGTTACTGGCAAAAGATATCCTGTCCAGAAACCCTGCTGCCACGATATTATTTGATGTCAAATCAACAAAAGATCTGATTGATTTTATATTTAAACTGGGTGGTAAACCCAGAATGTGCCGCAGCGGACATTCCTTTATGAAGAATAAGTTAAAACAGACAAATGCACTTTTAGCCGGTGAAATGAGTGGACATATTTTTATACAGGAACGCTGGTTTGGCTTTGATGATGCAAGCTACGCTGCAGCAAGAATACTGGAAATACTTTCAATTGACTTAAGAAAATCAGGTCATATTTTTGCCGAGTTACCTCGTTCAATGAATACACCGGAAATTCTTATTGAGACCAGTGATGCACATGCAATTATGACTAAAATCAGCCAGGATACCAGCTGTTTTGATGATGGAGAGATAATTACTATTGATGGAATTCGTGTTGAGTATCCAGATGGCTGGGGACTTGTTCGAGCATCTAATACGAGTGATAATCTGACGCTCAGATTTGAAGCAGATAATGAAGAAGCTTTGCAGCGAATTGCTAGTGTATTTAAAGCCTTTATTGCATCTGCTGCACCTGATTTAAAGTTTCCATTTTAGTGCTTTAATCTGGAAAACTTATTGCAACAGACCGTAGCATTGCATCTGACGGCTACGGTCCTAATATTTTGAGGAAATATGAGTATTAAAAGCAGTTCAGCGGTTACTATTGCCCATGTTCTAACTGAGGCCTTACCTTATATCAGGAAATTTCAGGGATGTACAATAGTCATTAAATATGGCGGCAATGCCATGACGGAAGAGGCTCTGAAAAATAGCTTTGCGCGTGATATTGTGCTACTTAAACTGGTTGGTCTTAACCCGGTTATTGTCCATGGAGGGGGGCCTCAAATAGGCAGTTTATTAAAACGTGTTGGTAAGCAAAGCGAATTTATCGGCGGCATGCGTGTTACTGATAAGGAAACCATGGACGTTGTAGAAATGGTCTTAGGGGGGCAGGTTAATAAAGAAATTGTTGCACTGCTGAATTCTCATGGAGCAAAAGCAGTGGGTCTGACAGGCAAGGACGGTGCTCTGATTACGGCAAAAAAAATGCACTTCACTCATAAAACTGAAGAGATGAAAGCACCTGAGATAATTGATATTGGCCATGTTGGTGAAGTTAGTCATATTGATACTTCTGTGGTTGATATGCTTATTCATGGTGACTTTATTCCGGTTATTGCTCCTATTGGCCTGGGAAAAAATGGAGAATCCTATAATATTAATGCTGATTTAGTCGCGGGAAAAATGGCTGAAAAACTTAAAGCTGAGAAATTAATATTGTTGACGAATACAGAAGGTTTATTAGATAAAAATGAAAAACTGTTAACGGGATTGAGTGCAGATAGAGTAGATGAATTAATTGAGGATGGTACAATTTTTGGCGGTATGCTGCCAAAAATTCGCTGTGCTCTTGAGGCAGTAGAAAATCAGGTCTGTTCAGCACATATTATTGATGGACGAATTGAACATGCAGTGATGCTGGAATTATTTACTGATGAAGGCATAGGAACCTTAATTTTTGGAGATTGTCCTGAGGAAAGTGAATGAAGGCTCAAAGCAGTAAAATTAACCGTAAAGAACAAATATTACAAACCCTGGCTTTTGAATTAGAAAAAAAACCTGGAGAACGTATTACAACAGCTAATCTGGCAAAAGCTGTCGGTGTCTCAGAAGCCGCCTTATATCGACATTTTCCCAGTAAGGCTAAAATGTTTGAAGCTTTGATTGAATTTAGTGAAAATTCTGTTTTTGGTCTGATTAATCAAATTACAAATGAAAAAATAGACAGTTTGCAAAAAATTGAGAGTATCACAAGACTCCTTTTGGGTTTTTCCAGTAAAAATCCGGGTATTACGCGAATATTATCAGGTGATGCCTTAGTTGGAGAAAATGAAAGATTAATGAAGCGGGCTGATCAATTTTTCCAACGTCTGGAAACTCAGCTCAAGCAGGTGTTGAGAGAAGGTGAATTGAAAGGACAACTGCAATACTCAGGCAATATTAGTCAGTTTGCAGAAATACTGAGCAGTTTTATTGAAGGGCAATTGAGTCAATATGTCAGAACTCGTTTTGCCAAAAAACCGGATGAAAACTGGGAAAGTAAATGGCCTTTTTTTGTGAATAGTATCAACAAAGTTAAAGAGTAAGACTTTTACTCAAACATTTTGTGTGTCTTTGTCTTATTTGCCGAGGGTTCTTATTGATCAGTAGAGTTAAGGTTTTGAAAGTCGCTCAGCAGGTTTGTTACTTTATCTTTTTTACAAAATGCCTTTCCTTTAGCTTCACGGAGACACCTTATCTGTAAAAGTAGTATTTTTGCATCTCCTTCCTTATCTAATAAAGATAAAGACATAGCAATATCCTGAAAATTTTCAGGGGTATCTGAAACGGAAAATAGCGCTGTTTCATAGATAACATCTGTGCTGGAAAATTCTTTGAAAAACACATTAGCCAGTTTCCAATTATCATTACATTGTACTTTATTCCGGCATTGAAATTTTGCAGCATGCAACTTTTTATTCTGTTGTTTAGTTTTTAATTTTTTATTCAATTTCTGAGCATTTAGAAAGACAAATCGCTCTACATCATTTCTGTAAATTTGCTTAATATTTTTCTTTTTAGTTTCTTCTATGATTAGTTGTGCTTTTGTGTTTTTTATTTCTGCACGTAAGGCATTGAGTTTAGAGATGAGGTGCTCTGATATTTTTTTTCCAGATCGCTCTGCATTTGCTGCATTCCTGACCAGGCCATCAAATTTCTGTTTTTTTAACGGCAGAGATAATTGTAGAATATTAATACGTGAATTGGTGATATCCAGTTTTGAGTTCATTGATCCCAATAGATCATCAACGGTTAAATAAGTTTTTAATAGAATATCATCATTTTCTTTTATTTTACGCAGCCTTCCATTTTCTCTGATCAGCCTGTCTTCTTCTTCCTGTATTGTTTTTTGTTCTGCTAATATTTCTTCCCTGGTTTTACTCTTTTCCTTAATTTCACGAGTGATACCTCTGCTGTCAATAAAACGAACCCTCTGATTATAAAACTCTCGTGGCACACGATTGCCGCACTCAGTAAGCCCCTCTGCATTTATCCAGCATTTCATATAGTTATTACTGGCTGCAATAACGATCGGTGAAAAAAAAGCGCTATACAGAGTTATAATAAAAAATAAAATTAATAATTTAATGGGTTTTTTATAAATTTCTAACATATGCTGTCTTCGTTTATTGAATGATTTAGGACTGTAGGATATTTATTTCCGTAAATTAAGTCATTATCCTGTTTATTATGGTTAATATTATAATAATGTAATTTAACCCATTTTACGATGTTTTGGTAAAATAATTAGCAAGAATACTCATAATGCTGGTCAGTGAACAATTTTTATTATTCTGGGGAAATGCCTATGTTCTGACAAATATCCAGTGTTGTCTTACTTTGGTTCAGAGTATAAAAATGTAAGCCCGGAGCACCTTCTGCTAATAAATTTTCACATAATTTTGAAATCACTTCCAGACCCAATGCCTTGATTGAGTCAATATCATCACCATAACCTTCAAGGCGCTTAGCCAGCCAGCGTGGGATTTCAGCTCCACACATATCTGAAAAACCAGCCAGACGGGAATAATTAGTGATCGGCATAATCCCGGGAATAACAGGCTTGTCCATACCTGCCTTTACACAACTGTCAATAAAATAAAGATAAGAATCGACATTAAAAAAGTATTGCGTAATAGCGCCATTGGCACCGGCATTCATTTTTCTAATAAAGTTATCCAAATCAGTTTGAGCATTTTTTGCCTGAGGGTGAACCTCCGGATAAGCAGCTACTTCGATATGAAAATGATCCCCTGTTTCTGCACGAATAAACTCAACCAATTCATTGGCATAACGAAATTCACCGACATCCCGATGACCGGAAGGGAGATCGCCGCGCAGGGCAACAATTCGATCAACCCCCTGATTAATAAAGAGATCAAGGATAGATTTAATACTTTCCCTGGTTGACCCAATACAAGATAGATGTGGTGCCGCAGAATGTCCTGCTTTCTTAATACTGGCTACTGTATTAATAGTGCCATCCTGAGTACTTCCACCTGCTCCATAGGTGACAGAATAATAAAGTGGATTTAAAACACTCAATTTATCACGCACCAGAGCCAGTTTTTCTGCTCCTTCAGCGGTTTTGGTGGGGAAAAATTCAAAACTAATGGGTTGTTGTAGATTCATAACGGATTTAACTCATGTGTATTGTGTATTGTGTATTGTGTATTGTGTATTTAATAAATCCGTGCTGGCGAACTGTGGTGTTGCGGTTTAGGGGACGCTCAAGTACATCCATGTACTTGAAGCGTCCCCTGAAACAGAATAATACATTCCGAAGCACGGACTATTAAGAACTAACTCTCAGTATACAGCTCTTAATAATGGTTTTTAGTACCGATAATGATCAGCCTTATAAGGCCCTTCCTGAGGCACGTTAATATAATCAGCCTGCTCCTTAGACAGCAGCGTTAATTTAGCACCAATTTTCATCAGGTGTAAATGAGCTACTTTTTCATCTAATATTTTAGGCAGAATATAAACCTTATTTTCATAATTATCCGCATTGGTGAAAAACTCAATTTGAGCCATTACCTGATTGGTAAATGATGCGGACATGACAAAACTAGGGTGGCCGGTAGCACAGCCAAGATTCACCAGGCGACCCTTAGCTAGAATAATAATCTTTTTACCATCAGGGAAGATTACATGATCAACCTGAGGTTTGATTTCTTCCCATTCATATTTTTCCAGAGAAGCAATATCAATTTCAGAATCAAAGTGCCCGATGTTACAAACAATGGCTTCATTTTTCATTGCCAGCATATGGTCATGATTAATCACATTGACATTGCCGGTTGTGGTGACAAATATATCGCCCATCGGAGCCACTTCATTCATATCAACAACTCGATAACCTTCCATTGCTGCCTGTAAGGCACAAATCGGATCGATTTCTGTCACCCATACGGTTGCACCCATACCACGATAAGCCTGTGCACAGCCCTTACCAACATCCCCATAACCAAGCACGATACAAATTTTACCGGCAATCATCACATCAGTGGCACGTTTAATACTATCAATCAGAGATTCACGACAGCCATAGAGATTATCAAATTTTGATTTAGTGGCGGAGTCATTGACATTCATGGCAGGGAATAATAATTCACCTTTTTCCTGCATTTCGTAAAGACGATGTACACCAGTTGTGGTTTCTTCAGTCACACCTTTAACACTGCCTGCAATGTCTTGCCAGGTTGTTGAACCAGGCTTGATTGTACGACGTAAGACCTCTAAAATTGCCTGATATTCTTCATTATCATCAGCTTTGGTCGCTGGAATAGCCCCTGCTTTTTCAAATTCTACGCCCTTATGTACTAAGAGCGTTGCATCACCACCATCATCCAGAATCATATTCGGTAGTTTGCCATCCGGCCATAATAATGCCTGCTCTGTACACCACCAGTATTCTTCAATGGTTTCACCTTTCCAGGCAAAAACAGGAATACCCTGAGCTGCAATTGCAGCAGCAGCATGATCCTGAGTTGAAAAAATATTACAGGAGACCCAGCGTACTTCCGCCCCTAAATTAACTAATGTTTCAATTAATACAGCAGTTTGAATGGTCATATGGATACTACCCATTATACGACAACCTGCCAGAGGATTTTGTCCTTTATATTCATCTCTTAAAGCCATCAGACCCGGCATTTCAACTTCGGCCATTGCGATTTCTTTGCGTCCCCATTCTGCGAGGCTCATATCGGCTATTTTATAATCTGTAAATGTACTCATTTTCCGTTCCTGTTTTTTTGTTATACACCAGCTGCTGCTTTCAATGCTTCTGCTTTATCTGTTTTTTCCCAACTAAATTCTACTTCTTCACGACCAAAATGACCATAGGCTGCTGTTGCACGATAAATAGGACGTAACAGATCGAGCATTTTTACCAAGCTTCCTGCACGCAAATCAAAATGTTCTCTAATGAGTTCAACCAGTCTTTCATCACTTACTTTACCTGAACCAAAAGTATTCACTGAAACCGAGGTTGGTTCTGCCACACCAATAGCATAAGAAACCTGAATTTCACATCGGTCAGCCAGACCTGCGGCAACAATATTTTTTGCTACATAACGGCCTGCATAGGCAGCACTGCGATCCACCTTGGACGGATCTTTTCCGGAAAATGCACCGCCGCCGTGACGTGCCGTACCACCGTAGGTATCAACAATAATCTTTCGCCCGGTTAAACCACAGTCACCGACAGGACCGCCAATGACAAAGCGTCCGGTAGGATTGATATGATATTTTGTTTCTTTGGTGAGCATGTTTTCCGGAAGAATTGGTTTGATAATCTCATCCATAACAGCTTCACGCAGATTTTCTATGCTGATATCCTCATCATGTTGTGTAGATAATACTACAGCATCAATAGCCACAGGTTTGTTATTTTCATAACGGAAGGTCACCTGACTTTTTGCATCCGGACGTAACCAGTTTAATGTGCCATTTTTTCTTACATGAGCCTGACGCTTAACCAGTTGATGTGCATAGCTGATCGGTGCCGGCATTAATACCTCGGTCTCATTACTGGCATAACCAAACATCAGTCCCTGATCGCCTGCTCCCTGCTCATGATTATCTGTTTCATCAACTCCCATGGCAATATCAGCAGACTGCTTGTCAATAGAGGTCAGAACTGCGCAGGATTTATAATCAAACCCCATGTCAGAGTGGTTATAACCAATTTCCTTAATCGTCTGGCGAACAACTGCCTGCATGTCGACATAGGCAGAGGTGGTAATTTCACCTGCAATCACCACCATGCCTGTATTAATCATCGTTTCACAGGCAACACGGGCAGTTTTGTCTTCTGTTAAAATTGCATCAAGTACGGCATCTGAAATTTGGTCAGCAACCTTGTCAGGATGCCCCTCAGAAACAGATTCAGAAGTAAATAAGTAGCTATTAGCCATAAAAAATTCCTGTTAGTCAATAAGAGTAAGTTAAATAGTGTAGTTGGATATATTAAATCCTATAGTTTAGGGCGTATTGAGTAAACTTCAAATCTTTTTGATAAAATACTGCTTTTTATTGAAAAAATTCATATTTTTAGTAACTTTTGAGCAGACTCAAGAGATGGGAAATTCAACCCAAAAAGTGCTGCCTTCACCTTCAACACTATCGAACCCAATCTGTCCTCCCATCATCTCAACAAGTTCTTTAGTGACGACCAGACCGATGCCGGTACCCTTAATAGTAGCATTTTCCTGTCCAAGCCGGTTAAAAGGAGAAAACACCTTTTTTTGATTTGTTTCTGATATACCAATTCCTGTATCAATAATGCTTATTTTGACATATTGATTGTCTCTGACTAACCAGTCTATGCAGACTGAACCATTCTCTTTGTTGTATTTAATCGCGTTACTGATAAGGTTTAAGAGTATCTGTTTGAACCTGACTATATCTGCTCGTATGGAGATGGCTGAATCAGATAATATATGAATATCAATGTCGGCCTGATCAGAAATTTTTTTAGTAAATTGTATTATCTCATTGACAGTCTGACAAAGCTGTATTTTTTCAATAGAAAGTTCTACTTTACCGGTTTCAATAGCAGATAGCTGCAGAACTTGATCAATCAGGCTTAGTAAATGCTTACCACCGGAACGAATATAGCCCAGATTTTCTTTTTGAATTGAATTTAAGGGGGTATTAGCATCCATATCCAGTAGTTGTGAAAACCCTAATATTGCATTAAGAGGCGTTCTTAATTCATGGCTCATCGACGATAGAAATTTTGTCTTGGCTATATTTGCGGCTTCTGCAATTTCTTTAGCACTAATCAATTCTTTTTCAGTTCGCTTTCTTTCACTAATGTCTGTGCGTATAGCAATATAACTGTTTGGTTTTCCTGCCCCATTTATAAAGGGGACAATTGTAGTATCTACCCAGTAAAGATGACCATCTTTGGCTTTATTACAGACTTCATTGTGCCATACTTGAGCATGGCTAATAGAATGATACATCTCTTTCCAAAATTCATGGCTGTGATGACCTGAATTCAGTAATCGATGATTCTGTCCGATAAGCTCATCACAGGAATATCCACTGATGAGACTAAATTTTTCATTTGCATAGCTAATGGTACCTTTTATATCAGTAATGGCAACAATTGCGTGCTGATCCAGGGCAAATTTCTGTTCTTCCAATTGTAATAATGTGGATTGAAATTTATGTACTGCAGTGGTTAAGCCCAACAAGTATTTATCTGACTTTATTTCCAACTTGATTTCAGTATTACCACGTGAAAGCATCAGTAAAGCCTGATTTATTTTATTCAGGTTAGTTGATAGATGGTTGGAAAAATAATAAGCTGAAAAAATCATCAGTGAGATCAGAATGATGGTTAATAGAGTAATACCATGTTTCTCACCAAGTGAACTATCAATTAATCCGGCTTGCACCGTTAGATTTTCCAGATGGTATTTTGATAAGATCAAAAATAATTCATTTAACTGTTGGAGTTCTTTATTCGAGTTAATTAATTCCCTTTGTGCCAGATTTACATCAACAGTTGAGAGTTCAATTGCACTAATAACAGCTTCTTTATAGTGAAAAAAAGCGTTTCCAACCTGTTTAACAATATTTTTTCGCTTAATAATAATTTCTTTTTCGAAGTTAATACTTTGTTTGAGCATCCTTTCATATCGGTGTATGTCATTTAGAATGCTTCGTCCTTGAAGATAAACCTGTTCTTCATGTAGTTCGACTGAGGCGGTATACAATAATGCATTAAGATCAGTATAATTTTTTGTCAGCAAGGATGACATATGACTAATTTGACTGACCTGTGGTAAATTGCTGTCACTTATTTTTTGCAGGATTTCAATATGTGAGCGTATAACCGAGTTACTTGCAAAATATAGAATAAAAGTCAGTATAATAGCCACAATGGGTGCGATCATAAATCTGTTACGCAAAGAAATTGAGCTGAACATATATTTCCTTTAATGAATGCCTGACATATTATTGCTTGAGCCAAATATCAGGCTTGATCATTCCTTTATAGATAAGTTGATTATCCAATTTCTGTAAAATGACCATGGCGCCTTCCGGCTTAGGCCAGATACCCAGTCCATCTCTGAGGTTAGAGGAGTGCCCAACAAATACGGTATTTTCTGCAGTGCTACTGGTCTGCATCATCATTTCATACAAGCGTTGACCAAGATATTTTGAATCGGACTGATCTTTGCTGATGGAAAATTGTAAATCAGGCTCAATATTAAATTTTTCGAAAACAAGTTGGGCGGTATCTTTTGCTCGGCAGTAGGGACTGGAAGATACATCACCAACCGGAATATTAAGAGCCTTGATTGTGCTGCCAATCTGTTTTAGTATTCTACGTCCCTCCGTTGACAAATTTCTTTGCTCGCTGCAATTATCAAGTGCTTGTCTGTTTTTATTTTTTTGAGTGTGATCCGTTGGACCATGCCGCATGTAGATAATATGTCCTCCAGACTGGAGCAGCTTGATTAATTCTGGTAGGGGTAAAAGTTCTGTAGTAACTGCATTTGGAAATGCTGATCCTGTAATAAGCAGAGAAGTCCAACACATAAAATAAATAAATTTTCTTATATGGAAAATGAATTTGTACTGCATTATGGATTTCCTCGTGATTAGTAGCTGGCAAATTATATTCCGGTATGGCGCCTAATCTATAATTATTCAACTCATAGTCAGAAAATTTTTAGTAAATACCGTGCTTCTATAATGAAAATACAAAATTAACAATAGAAGGTCAAGTTTAAACCATAATAAACAGTTCAGATCGTATTAGTCAGCACAAGTCGCCCAAATACATGGAAAGTGATAAGATAACTTCTTTTCCGGAATATTTATCTATATAAACGAAATATCTATGTTTGAATAAAAAAATAATTAACCAAGGAGCCATAAATGGTCAGACTTGAAACCCCGGTTTGTGATTTTGGCAAAGCGGCAATTGATTTTTCTTTGCCTGATGTTGATGGAAAGCTATGGACATTACAGGAGTGTTGTGGTGAAAATGGTTTACTGCTCATGTTTATCTGCAATCATTGCCCCTATGTCAAATCAATTCAGAAACGTCTGGTTGAGGATATGACAAAGTTAAAAGTAGAGGGCATTAATAGTGTTGCTATTATGTCTAATGATCCTTTCCAATATGAAGAAGACTCTGCAGAAAATATGAAAAAAGTGGCAGAGGAATTTAACTTCCCCTTTCCTTATTTACTGGATGCTTCACAGGAAACAGCCAAGCAATACGGTGCTGTTTGTACGCCGGACTTTTTTGGCTATAATACGGTTCTGGAACTCCAATACCGCGGTAGACTGGATGCTTCACGCAAAGAATTAGTAGAGGGTGATCTAAAACGTGATCTATTGGAAGCTATGGTGCAAGTTGCCAAGACAGGCAAGGGTCCAATAGAACAAATTCCTAGTATGGGATGTTCCATTAAGTGGATTGATTGATATTTATCAATCGATTAAGTGATGAAATACATTCCTTTTGTGCAAAAATATTATTTGAAAATAAATGAATTAAGTTTTTTAACTGATTGAAATACAAGCCATATTATATATAAAAAACTCTATTTTACTTATTGTTAATATAAGTAAAACCTTATGCAAACTATTAATAAATAAAGTTGTACTTTATATATGAATTCTATTATATTTCAACAGTCGTCTTTTTCAGTTAATAATTCTTCCCTAAAAAGTTGCTGAATTGATTGAGATAAGAGACAATGAACGACTTTATAAAATTTTTAATTAGTAATTCCTAAATCTCAGGACTAAATCTCAGGAGAAATATATGCCAGAACGTAAGGTACTAGCCAATGCTATTCGTGCATTAAGTATGGATGCAGTGCAAAAAGCAAACTCAGGTCACCCGGGTGCACCAATGGGTATGGCTGATATCGCAGAAGTAGTGTGGAACGACTTCATGAACCATAACCCTGCCAATCCTGACTGGGCAGATAGAGACCGTTTTATTCTATCTAACGGCCATGGTTCAATGCTGATATATTCACTATTACATTTAACTGGTTATGATCTTTCTATTGATGATCTTAAAAGTTTCCGTCAACTACACTCTAAAACACCTGGTCATCCAGAGTATGGTTATGCACCTGGTGTTGAAACAACCACAGGTCCCTTAGGCCAGGGTATTACCAATGGTATTGGTATGGCGATTGCCGAAAAAGCAATGGCTGGTCGTTTTAACCAAAAAGGTCATAAAATAGTTGATCACAATACTTATGTCTTTATGGGTGATGGTTGTTTAATGGAAGGTATTTCTCACGAAGCCTGTTCATTAGCCGGAACTTTAGGCCTGGGTAATTTAATTGCATACTGGGATGATAATGGTATTTCAATTGATGGACATGTTGAAGGCTGGTTCACCGATGATACCCCAAAACGTTTTGAAGCTTATGGCTGGCATGTCATTGCAGATGTAGATGGGCATAGCTCTGAAGCGTTGCTTAAAGCGACCGAAATGGCTAAAGCTATGACAGACAAGCCAACTTTAATTTGCTGTAAAACAACCATTGGTTTTGGTTCACCAAACAAGGGTGGTAGTCACGCCTGTCACGGTGCACCTTTAGGTGAAGAAGAAATTAATCTGACTAAGGCTGCTCTGGGCTGGGATCATGGTGCGTTTGAAGTGCCAGATGATGTTTATGCGGGTTGGGATGCAAAAGAAAAAGGTGCAGCAGCCGAAGCATCATGGAATGATAAGTTTGCAGCCTATAAAGCTGAGTTCCCTGAATTGGCAGCAGAATTTGAACGTCGTATGTCAGGTGATTTACCTGCAGACTGGGCAGCAAGCTCTGCTGAGTATATTGCTCAGGTGAATGCTGATGCGAAAAGTCCTGCTACTCGTCAGGCATCACTGGCCAGTATTGAAGCTTATTCTCCAATGCTGCCTGAATTATTTGGTGGTTCAGCAGATTTAGGTTGTTCTAACCTGACTGAATGGTCTGGTTATAAACCAATGTGTTGTAATGAAGAATTTAACTACGTCAACTATGGTGTACGTGAGTTTGCCATGTCAGCTATTATGAATGGTGCTTCACTGCACGGCGGTTTAATTCCATTTGGTGCCACTTTCTTAATGTTCTCTGAGTATGCTCGTAATGCACTGCGTATGGCGGCATTAATGAAGATACGTTCTCTGTTTGTTTATACTCATGATTCTATCGGCCTTGGTGAAGATGGTCCAACACACCAGGCAGTTGAACAAATTCCTACTATGCGTATGATTCCAAACATGGCTGTATGGCGTCCCTGTGATGCAGTTGAATCTGCAGTGGCCTGGCAGCAAGGCATTGAGCGTAAAGACGGTCCATCATGCCTGATCTTTTCACGTCAGGGTTTAGCTCATCAAACACGTACTGATGCTCAAATTGCAGCAATTACTCAAGGTGGTTATATTCTTCAGGATTGTGATGGTACACCGGATGTGGTGATTATCGGTACAGGTTCTGAAGTAGCACTGGCAATGGGTGCAGCAGAACAAATGTCCGCTAAAAACGTACGTGTTGTTTCTATGCCTTCAACCAATGTTTTTGATGCACAGGATGCGGCTTACAAATCAGCTGTGTTACCTAAAGGTGTTCCAACCATCGCTGTTGAAGCAGCTGTAACAGATGCATGGTATAAGTATGCAGATGCGGTCGTCGGTATCGATCACTTCGGTGAATCAGCGCCAGCTGATCAACTCTTTAAAGAATTTGGCTTCACTGTTGAAAATGTTGTAAAAACAGCTGAATCAGTGATGTAATTCTTGTTGTCGGTTCCATAGTTTATGTCACTATGGAACTGATATTTCAAATTGTCTTATTCTATTAGTTTTAAATATAATTTTCAGGAGAAAAATATAATGGCTCTTAAAGTTGGTATTAATGGTTTTGGTCGTATCGGTCGTATGGTATTTCGTGCTGTTTATAATGAGTTTCCAGGCATAGAAATTGTTGGTATCAATGATTTATTAGATGCAGACTATCTGGCTTATATGTTGAAGTATGACTCAGTACATGGTCGTTTTGATCATGATGTTGATTCAAAAGACGGTGCTATGATTGTTGACGGCAAAGAAATCCGTTTAACTGCTGAACGTGATCCTTCCGCTCTTAAATGGGGCGATGTACAAGCTGACCTCGTGATTGACTGTACTGGTTTCTTCCTCACTGAAGAAAGCTGTCAGAAGCATATTGATGCTGGTGCCAAAAAAGTGGTTCAGTCTGCTCCTTCTAAAGACGCTACCCCAATGTTCGTTTATGGTGTTAACCATAATGATTATGCAGGTGAGGCAATTGTTTCTGCTGCTTCCTGTACGACTAACTGTCTAGCGCCTGTTGCTAAAGTTTTAAATGACAAGTGGGGCATCAAACGTGGTTTAATGACTACTGTTCACGCTGCAACAGCCAATCAGAATACTGTTGATGGTCCTTCTGTAAAAGACTGGCGTGGTGGTCGTGGTATTTTAGAAAATATCATTCCATCTTCAACGGGTGCTGCCAAGGCTGCTGGTGTTGTTCTTCCAGAATTAAAGGGTAGATTAACCGGAATGGCTTTCCGTGTACCAGTTTCTGATGTATCAGTGGTTGACTTGACGGTTGAGCTGAATAATGAAGCCTCTTATGACGATATCTGTGCTGCTATGAAAGCTGCTTCAGAGTCAGGCGATATGAGTAAAACTCTGGCTTATACAGATGAGAAAGTGGTTTCTACTGATTTCCGTGGTGTTGGTTACTCATCAATCTTTGATGCGGGTGCTGGTATTGCACTGGACGGAACATTCGTTAAAGTTGTTGCATGGTATGATAATGAGTATGGCTATACTTGTAACATGCTGCGTTTTGTTGAGCATGTAGCTGCTAACTAAAGTTCCCAGAGGCGGAGTCAAATGATTTGAACACTGAGTGTAGTAATTACTCAGTCGTAATGTCATTTGACTCCGACCCCGAATTTCTGTGAGAGAGGGGCAGTGTGAGGATATTCTTAAGTTACTATCTAAATAATTTTTTCCGTTCTTTAAGAAGTTATTTAAATAATAATTATTTTACATCATTAAAAACGAGGAATTCACATGTCAGTTATTAAAATGACCGATTTGGACTTATCTGGAAAACGTGTATTAATCCGTCAGGATTTAAATGTGCCTATTAAAGACGGCAAGGTTTCATCAGATAAACGTATCAGAGCTTCTTTACCGACTATTGAACTGGCATTAAAAGCCGGTGCCAGTGTGATGGTAATGTCACATCTGGGTCGTCCAACAGAAGGTGAATATAGTGATGAATTCTCTATGGCACCTGTTGCAGAACACATGGCTGGGCTATTAGGCAAAGAAGTTCGACTGATAAAAGATTATCTTGGTGGTGTTGAAGTGGCAGCAGGCGAAGTCGTATTATTAGAAAATGTTCGCTTTAATGTGGGTGAAAAGAAAAATGCAGAAGATTTAGCTAAAAAATATGCTGCATTATGTGATGTTTTTGTTATGGATGCTTTCGGTACCGCTCACCGCGCACAGGGTTCAACTTATGGACCCTCGCAATTCGCTGCTACTGCATGTGCAGGACCATTATTAGCAGGTGAATTAGAAGCCCTGGGCAAAGCACTGGATAATCCGGCACGTCCAATGGTCGCAATTGTTGGTGGCTCTAAAGTATCTACTAAATTAACAGTATTAGAATCTTTATCAAAAGTCGTTGATCAGTTGATTGTTGGTGGTGGTATTGCCAATACCTTTATCGCAGCGGATGGGCATAATGTCGGTAAGTCACTCTATGAAGAAGATCTAGTTGAAACTGCTAAAAAGTTAAAGGCTGCGGCTCAGGCTCGTGGTAGTGATATACCAGTTCCAACAGACATTATTTGTGCTAAAGAATTTGCAGAAACAGCAGAAGCGACACTTAAAGGTGTTGATGAAGCGACTGATGATGATATGATTTTTGATATTGGTCCTGAAAGTGCTGAAGCATTGGCAGAAGTGATTCAAAATGCCGGTACGATTGTTTGGAATGGTCCGGTTGGTGTTTTTGAATTTGATCAATTTGGCGAAGGAACGAAAGCTATTTCAATGGCCATTGCAAATTCACCTGCATTTTCAATTGCCGGCGGTGGTGATACCCTGGCTGCTGTTGACAAATATGGTATTTCAGATAAAGTCTCTTATATCTCAACTGGTGGCGGTGCTTTTCTTGAATTTCTGGAAGGTAAAAAATTACCAGCTGTAGCAATTTTGGAAGAACGTGCCAAAGGTTAGCGGAATATTATAAATAGCAGGAAATTGAATGTTTAGACGGACAAAGATACTGGCAACACTTGGACCCGCTACGGATGATCCCAAGGTTTTGGATAAAATCATTGAAGCTGGTATTGATGTCGCACGTATTAATTTTGCCCATGGCAAGGCCGAAGAACATTTGTTAAGAGCTGAAAAACTACGTTCCCGTTCCAGATCACACGGACATCAGGTAGGTATTTTAGCTGATTTACAAGGACCTAAAATTCGCATTGAACGTTTTAGGGATGGCCCGGTTGAATTGGTTGAGGGCGAACAGTTTACTTTTGATGCCGCTCTGGATAAAAGCAAGGGTGATCAACATCGTATTGGTATCAGCTATAAAGAGCTGGTCAAAGATGTAAAACGTGGTGATACCCTGCTGGTCGATGATGGTCGACTTACTTTTTGGGTAGATCATGTTGATAAACAGGAAATAGTTTGTCGAATTGTTGTTGGCGGCAGGCTTTCTGATCGAAAATGGATTAATTTATTAGGCGGTGGTCTTTCAGCGCCCAAACTCAGTAAAAAAGATAAGACTGATATAAAAATAGCGGCACAAATGGATGCTGATTATCTGGTTGTTTCCTATATTACCTGTGCTGATGATATTGATAATGTAAGAACATTATTCAAAAAGGCGGGTGGTCATGGCGGTATTATTGCTAAGATTGAACGAGCCGAAGCTCTGGATTGCATTGAAGAAATTATTGAAGCCTCTGATGCAATTATGCTTGCCAGAGGTAATCTAGGTGTGGAAATAGGCGATGCGTCTTTACCTCCCATACAAAAACGCTTGATCAGTCTGGCCAGAACCATGAACCGGGTGGTGATCACTGCTAATCAAATGATGGAATCCATGGTTAGGAATCAGGTTCCTACCAGAGCAGAAGTTTTCGATGTGGCTAATTCAGTGCTGGATGGCACAGACGCGGTGATGCTTTCTTCAGAAACCGCAGTTGGGAAGTTTCCTGATAAGGCCATTAAAGCAATGGATCGAATTTGTCGTGAGGCAGAAAAGCAGCGGCAGGTAAGTCAATCGGATCATCGCATTCATACAGAATTTAAAAACATAGATGAAGCAATTTCTATGTCCACAATGTATACAGCCAATCATCTTAAAGTGAAGGCAATTGTAGCATTGACTGAGACAGGTTCAACGCCATTATGGATGTCAAGAATTGGCTCGGGTATTCCTATTTTTGCGTTTACAAGTCATCTTGGGACGCGCAGAAAAGTCACTCTTTATCGCGGCGTTGTTCCGGTGAGCTTTGATCATGATACCAATGACCACGCTATTTTAAATCAGGATATTGTGGATGAATTAATGCGTCGCGGTACGGTAAGAGATGGTGATCTGGTTATTATTACCAAAGGAGATCTAACCCGAGTGATGGGTGGAACCAATGCCCTGAAAATAATTAAAGTTGGTGATTTGGCAGAGCCTGGCCCCCAACAATAACAAAATTAAATACTTAATACTTAATACTTAATACTTAATACTTAACACTTAAAAGACAGGAGAGCCGAAAATGGCCTTAATTTCTATGCGTCAATTACTGGACTATGCTGCTGAAAACAGCTTTGGTCTACCAGCATTTAATGTAAACAATATGGAGCAGGTTCATGCTATCATGCAAGCTGCAGATGAGACAGACTCTCCTGTTATTATGCAGGGTTCAGCAGGTGCACGTTCTTATGCAGGCGAACCATTCTTGCGTCATTTAATTGAAGCTGCAGTAGAAATGTATCCTCATATTCCTATTGTAATGCACCAGGATCATGGTTCTGAGCCAGCGGTTTGTTTACGTTCTATCCAGTCTGGTTTTACATCAGTGATGATGGATGGTTCATTGATGGCAGATATGAAAACTCCTTCAAGCTTTGAATACAATGTCAACACAACACTTGAAGTAGTTAAAATGGCTCATGCTGGTGGTGTTTCTGTTGAAGGCGAACTGGGTTGTTTAGGTTCACTAGAAACCGGCATGATGGGTGAAGAAGATGGTCACGGTGCTGAAGGCAAATTAGATATGGATCAGTTATTAACTGATCCTGAAGAAGCAGCTCAATTTGTTAAGCAAACAGGAGTTGATGCTCTTGCCATTGCTATCGGTACTTCACACGGTGCTTATAAGTTCACTAAAGAACCAGAAGGTGATGTATTACGTATCGATCGTATCGTTGAAATTAACAAGCGTATTCCGGATACTCATTTAGTGATGCATGGCTCTTCTTCGGTTCCGCAGGACTGGTTAGAAATTATTAACAACTATGGTGGTGACATGGGTCAGACCTATGGTGTTCCAGTTGATGAAATCGTTGAAGGTATCAGAAATGGTGTTCGTAAGGTGAACATTGATACAGATTTACGTATGGCTTCTACTGGTGCAGTGCGTAAATTTATGGCTGAAAATACATCAAACTTCGATCCACGTAAATTTCTTAAAGCGGCAACAGCTGGAATGAAAGATATTTGTAAAGCACGTTATGAGGCATTTGGTGCTGCCGGACATGCTTCAAAAATTAAAATAATTCCAATGGAAACAATGATTGGTCGTTATGCAAGTGGTGAACTTGATCCTAAGGTTTCTTAATCAGGATTAATAGTTAAAGATTAGAGGGATTCAGGTCTCTCTAATTATGAAGAAGGACGGTATTACCGTCCTTTTTTAGTTTATATAGATGAGGATTATAAATATATAAGACTCATCACTCTTATGTCATATGTTGCTAATTATGCTGTCCCAGATCAAAAACATCCTTTACTATAATCTTCCCCTAATGAAGACTAGTGAACGTTAGGAGGCAATGTTTTTGGTTTAAGAGGATTGTTCTTGATCTTAAATCAACATAAATACAACTGGTAGTGGCAATGGATGTATGGCATATTTTCCAGAGGCTTTTCAAGCCAGGGATGGCGAGATTGAGCGATACATGGATGTGCTTGAAGCGTCCCATGGAAAATATTCCATACCTCCATTGCCACGATTTATATATTATAAGTGGTAAAAATAAATGAGTAATAAATCCCCCGTAGTGGGCGTAGTAATGGGCAGTAATAGTGATTGGGAAGTAATGAAAAATACTTGTCAGCAACTGGAAGA
Source organism: gamma proteobacterium symbiont of Taylorina sp. (assembly GCA_025655455.1). Classification (GTDB taxonomy): domain Bacteria; phylum Pseudomonadota; class Gammaproteobacteria; order GRL18; family GRL18; genus GRL18. Next base: position 33,021 of record JAHXIV010000013.1, on the reverse strand, counting down.
TTTTGATATTCCTTTTGAAGCCAAAGTAGTTTCAGCACATCGGACACCTGATTTGTTATATCAATATGCAGAACAGGCGCGTGAGCGTGGTTTAAAATGTATTATTGCCGGGGCAGGTGGTGCGGCACATTTGCCGGGCATGCTGGCGGCTAAAACCACTCTGCCTATTTTAGGTGTGCCAGTCAATTCACGTTATTTGAAGGGTATGGATTCATTATTGTCTATTGTGCAAATGCCAAAAGGTATTCCGGTGGCTACTTTTGCCATTGGTGAAGCCGGTGCGGCTAATGCAGGGTTGTATGCGGCCTCTCTTTTATCTATTGAAGATCATTCAATAGCTGATAAACTACAGGCATTTAGAGAAAAACAGGCACAAACTGTTTTAGCGATGGAATTACCCTGTTAAAATTAGCCTATAGTTTTTCACATAATTAATTAGCCATGTTTATTTTCTGATTATAAGCAGAGCCTGATTTTCAGAAAATAATTATGGCTAGTTAATTAGGTGGATGTATGTGTATAGTTTAGAGGTATTTATTATGATTCTACCAGGCAAAACTTTAGGTATGCTCGGTGGCGGGCAGTTGGGAAGAATGTTTGTCATGGCGGCGCATGCAATGGGTTATCATGTCATTGTGCTTGATCCGGATCCGGATAGTCCCGCCGGCAGGATTGCAGATGAGCATATTCATGCTTCTTATAGTGATCAATGGGCTTTAGAGCAATTAATGAATAATTGTGATGCCGTTACCACCGAGTTTGAAAATATTCCTGCATCAACTTTAAAAAAACTGGAACAATCAGTCCCCGTCCGTCCCTCTTCTGCCGCTGTAGAAATTGCACAGAATCGTATAGTTGAGAAAACTTTTCTGGCTGATAATGGTTTTGAAACAGCGCGTTTTTTCCCTATTTATGATAAAGATGATCTGGATTTTGCTTTAACGCAGATAGGGACGACTGCCATCTTAAAAGTGGCCAGTTTTGGATATGATGGTAAAGGTCAGGCAATTGTTAATAATCTTGATGAAGCTATTGCTGCTTTTGAATCGATGGGTTCAGTGCATTGTGTATTAGAAGAAAAAATCAGTTTAAAAACTGAAGTTTCTGTTGTATTGGCACGTGGTACAGAAGGGAAGATTGCCTGTTATCCTGTGGGTGAAAATCATCATGTGAATGGTATTCTTGAATATACGGCAGTGCCTAGTTTATTATCAAAACGAATTCTGGATAGAGCAATTAATGAAGCCTCTGTATTTTCAGAAAAAATGGACTATTGCGGAGTGATGGCTGTTGAATTTTTCCATACTATTGATGATCGTCTGCTCATCAATGAAGTGGCACCAAGGCCGCATAATAGTGGACACTATACTATTGATGCCTGCAAAACATCTCAGTTTGAACAGCAGGTCAGGATGCTGTGTGGGCTGCCTGCCGGTAGTGTGGATTTATTATCACCGGTGGTAATGTTTAATATTCTCGGGGATATCTGGTCTAACGGTGAACCTGACTGGTCACAGCTGCTTTCCAATCCGGATGTTAAGTTACATTTATATGGAAAACGCGAAGCCAGAGCTGGACGCAAGATGGGACATTTTACCTGTCTGGGTAATTCAACTGTTGAATTATTAGAAGAAACACGCCGTTTGGCTAATGCTTTGCCCAAACCCTGACCCTTGTAAACAGAATAAAATGAGCCAAAGTGCAATATACTATCAATGAAATAGGTGTCGTACACTCCTGTTATAAAGATAAATTTGCGATTCCCAGACAAGCCCGTCTGGTGACGGCGGCTACGGCTTCTATTGAACTTTATCCTCCCTATAATGAGATTGATGCCGTTAGAGGACTGGAAGATTTTTCTCATTTATGGCTTAGTTTTATTTTTCATCGTCATGTGGATAAAGGCTGGAGTGCAACGGTTAAACCGCCCAGACTGGATGGTAAACAGCGTTTTGGTGTGTTTGCAACCCGTGCCAGTTTTCGTCCCAATCCAATTGGTCTATCACTGGTTGAAATAGAGAGTATTGAACAAAAAGGTGCTCAGTTGTTTATTCATATCAAAGGGGCTGATTTACTGGACAATACACCTATTATTGATATCAAGCCCTATGTTCCTTATAGCGATAGTATTGCTGATGCCAGGGGAGGTTTTACCGATCAGATCAAAGAGAATTTATTTGCAGTCTTATTTTCACAACAGGCAGAAAAAGAATGTGAACAGGCGAGTAAAAAATATCCTCATATCAGGCAATTTATTCAACAATTATTAGCCATTGATCATCGACCCTATTATTTTAAAAATATAGAAAAATCCTATTCAACCAGAGTCTATGATTATGATCTGACATGGAGAATTGATGGCAATCAGGTTGAAGTCATCAGTTTGAAGAGTTAATCCTGATAGGCATCACGAATGCTTAAAAAGCTGTCTAAATTATCGAGAAATAAAGTGACTAATTTGGGATCAAAATGTTTAGCGCTTTCATTTTGAAAAAGTTTTAATATATCATCCAGCTCCCAGGCTTTTTTATAAACCCGATCAGAACCCAGGGCATCAAATACATCAGCGACTGCAGTAATACGGCCATAAATATGGATGTTTTCACCACTGAGTCCTTGTGGATAGCCATTGCCGTCAAACTTCTCATGATGTTCATGAGCCACTGTTGCGGCCGCCTGTAAAATGGGTTTATTGGAGCTTTTTAACATCTCATAGCCCAACTTTGCATGATTTTTCATTATTTCGAATTCATCAACAGTCAGCTTCCTCGGAGCATTCAGGATATTATCAGGGATACCAACCTTACCAATATCATGCATAGGGCTGGCCATTTTTAATAGTTCCGCTTCTTTAATCGGCAGGCCATAGAGCAGTGCCAGAGTTTCGGAATAAAGAGCAACTCTTTTAACATGACTACCAGTTTCTTTGGATCGTGTTTCTCCTATCTCACCCATGGCATAAATAACTTCACGCTGTGTTTCTTCTATCGCAGCATTTAATTCAAGCAGTTCTGTTACATCAGTTAGATAAGCTAATAACAGCTGTTCTTCAGCAATGCCTTTAATATCAATTTGATAATTTTTTTGACAGCATTCAAACATAATTAATTCACTTTTATTCTGTTCTATAATTATTTGGTAATTATTTATCCCTATATCTTTGACTGTTTTTATATCAATAAAGTTTTTTTCTGCTGCACAATTATTGAAAGTCATCTCACCTGTATTATTAAAAATAAACACAGCCGAAGGATTATGCCTGGGCAAAAAAGAGATATAGTAGTTTTTTAAACTATACTTTTCATTGATTTTAAAAAAATAATAAACAAAGCAAAATTTATGAGAGGCAGTAAAATATAAAAAAAGACTAACAATTGCCGCAACAATAGAAGTATTCAAGAAAGCATATACAAGAATCATTGAGGCTAAAAAAAAGCGTATATACGACTCTGTTGGTTTTAAATTACAACTGTGTTTTGCAAACATTAGTCACCTTGATTGATTAGCCATTATTTTATTTTTCGTGCTTCCAGATAAAAGCGCTTTTCATCTGCTTCGCCCATGGAAAATGTTTTTCTGGGTAAGGCACCATCAAAAATAATGGTTTTGAACAGACTATGTTTTGAAATTGGAGGGAAGAAAAATCCCATATTGCCTGCTTTAATGCCCAGTTCACGTACTACTTCATCACCATGAATGAAATCAACTTTACCCCCGTTTTTATCCAGATAGTCATTTAAAAATGATTCTAGAGTGGCCAGTTCCAGGGTGAATTCAGGATTTTTGATTTGAATATAACCATAACCTGCAGCATCATTAAACGGTACAATATGAACCTGTTCACTATCTGCTGATTTTGCCTCAGTTTTCATCTCAGCTTCATTTTCAAAACGGTGTATAGTGCAGTCGGAAAAATGAGCCTGCATATCACTCAGTAATTGTTGCGGCTGTACATTAAATATGATGCGATGAATCGGCTCGAATTGCAGACCGGCATCATGGATATTAACCAGTTCAACCAATGCATAACGTGCTGGATCATCCATTACAGAATTTGGATCCAATGCATCAGCCTTAATTGTTTCCCATATGGATTTGGCTGTTGCTAAAGAATGGTTACCATCACCCATGGCATAGAGCAGAACATCTTTACCTTCAGCATTGTATTTTTTAGTAAAAAACTCTGGTGAGGCCAGATGTTCCAGCGCATCAGCAACCTGTTGAATGAGCTCTGCTGTATCAATGGCATAGCCTTTGGTCTGTCCACTATCCATCATTAACTCAACGTCATAAAGCAGTTCAGGGTTTTTATCAAACAGCGGTTCAATTACACTTTTTTGTGGATCATCAATTAAAACCATAATATGAGGTAATTCTATAGCGGCATCCTGGCGAACTTTAATTCGAGGCGGCAAACGATCAACAATAGTGCCTTCTGTGGCACGGATCAGGGTTTGTGAACCCTTGTTAAAATCGTATTGTTCTAAATCTATAGCGACAACCAGTCCTTTACGAGAGGGGGTCTGAGAGGTTTTTCTGTCGATCAGAACAAAGCCCTTATTCGGCATAGGCGTTAAAATATTATCATCCAGGTACTGCTGCATGGTGCTGTTAATATTTTTTATGCGTTGATCGCCATCACTATCCTCTAAAAAAACTTCAGGAAATATCATCTTTAAAGTAGAGGGTGCTGTGCCTGCTGTCTCTTTAACTTCAGACCAGTAATCAGCTTGTGAAGTATATTGATCACAGGCGACGACAGACCATTTGTGTAAATCTACATCTTTGTTTGGTAATAAAATTTCTGGAACCTGTAAAGCTATTTTTTCAAAATTCATTGTTTGATAAGTCTCTATAAGTTTTCTAAGTTTAAGCCCTGGTCAATCTCTGCAAGGCTTCAGTATATTTCTCAGCGGTATTTCTCACAATTTCATCCGGCAATTCCGGCCCGGGTGCTGTTTTATCCCAATCTAGTGTTTCTAAGTAATCCCGTACATATTGTTTATCAAAACTCTGTGGGCTGGAGCCAGGCCGATAGGTGTCTGCCAGCCAGAAACGGGATGAATCGGGTGTTAAAACTTCATCAATCAAGGTCAGTCTGTTATCACTATCAACGCCGAATTCAAATTTTGTATCAGCAATAATAATGCCTCTGGGCAGTGCGTAGGCAGCAGCTTCAGAATAAAGTTGAAGACTAAATTCTTTAATCTGTTGTGCCAGATCTTCACCAACTATGTTAACAGTAGCTTCAAAATTGATATTTTCATCATGTTCACCAACGGCTGCTTTACTGGATGGAGTGTAAATTGCTTGCGGTAGTTGAGCGGCTAATTGTAACTTTTCAGGGAGTTTAATACCACAGACTGAGCCGTTGTTCTGATAATCTTTCCAGCCGGAACCAATAATATAACCGCGTACAATGGCTTCAATGGGAAGCGCCTTAAGTTTCTTGACCACCACAGCCCTGCCTTCAACAAGAGCTCTTTCTGTGCTGTCAGGAATTGCATCAGCCAGTGACATATCTGATACTTGATTAGGGATTGTCCCGCTGAAAAAATCAAACCAGAAATTGGCGACCTGAGTTAAAATAGCCCCTTTTTGCGGAATAGGTGTCGGTAATATCACATCAAATGCAGAGAGCCTGTCGGTGGTGATAATCAGCATATGATCATTCCCTACAGCATAGATATCCCTGACCTTTCCACGGTGGATTAAGGGCAAGCTTTTTAAATTGGTATCAAAGAGTATAGGAAGCATAGTTTCTTGTTTAATGGCTGTAGGATGTCTATTGATTATAAAACATTAGACATAAAAATGATAACTTCCTCTCACCGCATTTTCATGTTGCTTATAGATGTTGATAAAAAGCTCAACGGCTTTCTAAGAGGCTTGATGGTATGATTTTGTTAATAATATCTGATATTGAGTATTGTTTATATCACTCAATTAATGTCTTTATTTGTAAATTCACTTGTTCAGTCCCTATTACTCTGTTATTGCACTGCTATGAACCCATAGCTACCTTTTTCATAGGTACTTTCTACTTTAATATCCCCGTCCATCAATACCACTATCAGAGATAGTAAATTTTAATACCACCTGTTTATCTTTCATCTCAAGCAAATTAACATTGACATTAATCTCACCTTTATGGGTAAACTTAATAGAATTGGAGCATAAATTGGTTAAAATCTGCCCTGGTCTTAAGGAATCTCCCAATAAATAAACAGGTACATCCGCAGCCACTTGCAGAATAAATTTAAGCCCTTTTTCTTCCGCTTTAAAAGTGAGAAGTTTTGCCAGCTTAGGAATGAGGGTAATCGATGAGGCATGTCAACAGCTTGAAAACTGGAAATCTAAAGATATAAAAATAAAAATGGCAGTTAATCTTTCTCCTGGCCAAATGCATCATAATGGGCTGGTTAACTATGTAGAAGAGATTATGCATCGTTATAATATTAATAAGGGAGAACTGGAGTTTGAAGCAACAGAAACTGCAGCCATGGCTGATGTCAAGAGTGCAATAGAACAGATGAAACTGCTTCGTCATGCCGGTGTTGATTTTGCAATTGATGATTTTGGTACGGGCTATTCATCGCTTGCTTATCTCAAATTGTTCCCGATTCAGACGCTTAAAATTGACAATCAGGTTCAAATGGGCGAATCTAATACCATTGTGAATCCCTTATTACAGATTTTAAATATTAATCAGGTGGTTGTGCCGCGATTTTTATCTCTTGTGCCGTACGCGCATAGTTGTATAACTTGAATTCATCTAACATTCCACGAAATGCCTGATTTGCCTTGAACCAGGTGCCAAAGCGAATATGACGTATGGAAAATAAAGGTGCAGGAACGGCCCAAATGGTTTCAACAAGTTTACCATCAAGATAGAGGGATAAACTCGATTCAAAAGGGTCATATACAGTTGCAGCATGGAGCCATATATTTGGCTGTATTATATCGGGTTTAGTATATGCACGTACCGTTTCTGATTCCCTGTTTTTTAGATTTCGGTGGGATACCGTAGAGACCAGAGCCCAGGGGGGAGTTAGAGCGCAGCCCTCCGCTGTAATATCCTGCACAAAACTTGATGTGATAGCAACCAATGTCTGGAATCCGGCTCCCCCTATATAGGGATTAGACCAATTTTCACGCCGGAACCAAAATTCACTTGTGAATCCACTTTCGAGTAAAAGTTGGTCTGGTAGTGGAAGATCAAGCCAGTCTTCGCTACCCCCGACAAAAAGGCCATTCCCCTTGATTCCTTTGCGCAGAGAAACCTCATCACCATTTACTTGTCCCTGCATCTTGTATGGACCTGAGTCATTTAAGTTATGGTCAAAAGATAATTGTGCTATGAGTGCCTTACCACTTATCAGTTTTGGTTTTGCTTGTTGATGTGAAATATGTATACCAATAAGGCCGATGTGGCTGCGTCCCTGAGTGTCTCGCACAATGGCCAGGCGCTCACCTTCAGTCGCATTATCAGCAATATGTAACTTGACTTGATACTGACCTTTATATTTCTTGGGCACAGCTAAAAATTGATAATCTGGTGAGGTGCCAAAACTTTCGATTGACTCTAAGTTATTTACCTCTGGCAATCCAAGCATCACATCATCACCGGGATGTAAATATCCCAGTTCAAAATTATCCTGTGATGACAATGCACGTGTCAGCTTATATGGAGCCGGCTGGTCGATCATTTGTATAATGGCTCCCTTTGTATGAGGGCGGCTCCTAAACATATAGGTACGCAATGCTTTCGCAGGGTTCGTTGAACTTACACTTTGATCAACATACCAGCTTGCACTTTGTGGAATGCCTTGCTTATTTTTTAGTGCCTTTAAATCAGCAGACACTTCAACCGATTTTGCAACAACTTTGTAGCGACCAGGCTGTCCTAGCACGATGGTGTAATTGCCTTTGTGATCAGATCGTGTGGAATATGTATGGCCGTTAAAAGTATTGACGGCAAATACTAATGCCATTTTGTGTTTGTGACTGGTTTGGATAGAGCCAGACATAGTAAATATGTTTTTGTTATCAGGATCCCATAAATATTGAAGATTGATTACATCCTGTTCTGCAAGATAATCAATTAAAGTACTTCCTCCAGATCGCTTACCGCTATACATGATCGAAGCATTTGTGGCAGCATGTTCAAGACCAAGTACATGGCCAATTTCATGTGTAATGATGCTGTGATGAAGGCTTCCTGACTGTTTATTAAAAAAAATGCCTGCTTTTTTGTAATCATCAGGAATTGTTCCACTATAGCGAGCATTTGCCATTTCACCATGATCGTTGTATCTGCCATTTAAAACCAGATATATATCACCATCATAGGGGATTTGGTTATAGCCATCGTAGCCCGCTTTTCCAAAACCACCGAAAGTAAAACGTAAAGTTCCATTTGATGCATCTTGCCAGACATCAAAAGCATAATGTATATCATCCAGGACTTTCTTTGTGGTACGAACAACCTTTTTTTGTTTGGTATCCCACATGTGAGAAGTTACTTTGTAAATAATAGTGTATTTTTTCTTTGGCCATTCAGCAGCGTTAGCTGGTGCTGTAATTGCCAATAGTATGTATACGAATAGGCTGCTCAATAAAAGGAAAAATAAAATATTTTTTTTAAGAATATTAATCATAGATGTCTTGCTTTCTATTTTCTCAGACTAGTACTACGGATTTTTTTGAAATTTGAGTTCATTTTATCTGATTTTTCCATCCAAAGTAATGCAATGAATAAATCTGCACCTTTTTTAATATTGAGATGGTAAGGTCTATATAATAAATTCCTTAAAAAAGTACGCAATAATGTGAAGAATCAGAGTTTAGACACCAGGTAGAAATTCTGAAAATATAGACTATACTTATTAATGAGATGTTAGATAGGAGTCTAAGATGTCACATATTAAAATTGCACCAAGTGTTGAATTTAAAATGGAGATTGATCTGGATGGTGTTACTGAGCATAGTCGGGATTATGATGTGCAGCAACATAAGGCAGAAATTTATGCTGAGTTTGAAAAGCGCCTGGTCAGTGTTTTCCCGGAAGGAATTAAAATAGACAGTTTTGATTTTGGTTTGGATAGGGATAAATACTAATTTCAGGGCTTGGTTAATGAAGCAAATGACGAAAAAAAAACAAAAAGGGATTAAAATCCGAGTTTTGTTCGTACTGGTTTGTCTGATAACTATATTTGTCAGCCAATTTATCCCAGCTCAGTTACATGCCTCTTCCATGGAGGATTTGTATATGCAAAAACGTCATAAAATGGTGCAGTTGATTGAAGACGATGTTCGTCAAACCAGTCGATACCTTGACACCGAGAATCTAGAACCACGCGTTTTAGATGCTATTCTCAAGGTACCCAGGCATCAATTTGTCAGTCCAGACTCCCTCGAACAGGCCTACCAGAATACCCCTTTACCTATTGGTTATGGGCAGACAATTTCACAACCCTATATTGTTGCGGTGATGACGGACTTGTTAAAACTGTCTGACAATGACAAGGTTCTTGAAATAGGGACGGGCTCTGGTTATCAGGCTGCAGTACTTTCTGAACTGGTACAGCAGGTTTATAGTATTGAAATTATTGAACCTTTAGGCAAACTATCCAGACAGCGTTTTAAACAAATGGGGTATAAAAATATTACCACTAAAATTGCGGATGGTTATTATGGCTGGAAGGAACATGCACCCTTTGATGCCATTATAGTCACTGCTGCAAGCAGCCATATTCCCCATGCGCTGATAGAGCAATTAAAGCCAGGTGGAAAAATGATGATTCCTGTTGGTAGTAATTTTATGACTCAACAATTACTACTAATCAGTAAAACCCATAATGGGGAAATACAAACTCGGCAAATTCTTCCTGTGCGGTTTGTACCATTAACCGGAGAACATTAATTTCAGCAGCGTATCAGGAAAGGTATTATGTCACTTAATCCGCCATTGTTATCACTTGGGTTAATTTCTGCCAGCGCAATAGGCTATGAAATTTTATTGATGCGTTTATTTTCAATCATTCAATGGCATCATTTTGTCTATATGATTATTTCATTGGCACTGCTGGGCTATGGTATCAGTGGTACACTGGTTGCGTTGCTGCAAAAGACATTAAAACGCCACTTTCAGATGACTTACCCTCTGTTGTTATTTTTATTCAGTATCAGCAGTTTTAGTTGTTTTTTGCTGGCTCAAAGCCTGCCTTTTAACCCTGAGACTATTTTATGGGATTCACAACAAATTGGATATTTACTGGGTATTTTCTTACTGCTCAGTATACCCTTTGTGATGGCTGCCAGCGCTATTTGTCAGTTATTTATTCAATATCCGGAACAAATAGCAAAAATCTATGGGGTTGATCTGCTTGGGGCTGGCCTGGGCAGTATGGGAATGGTTATACTGCTTTTTTATATATTTCCTATGACTGCACTGCAGTTGATTGGTCTAAGCGGCATATTAGCGACTATGATAGCGATACAGGAAATTCATCAGTTTCCCATTAAAACATTTTGGCAAAATAACAGAGTCAAAGGCATCGTACTATTCACTATTTTAACAGGACTGGTGTTTATCAACAGTGGCTCATACTGGCAACTACAGATTTCTCCTTATAAAGATTTATCAAAAACATTAAATATTAGTAGTACACAAATTATTAAACAGCAATCGAGTCCTTTGGGATTATTAAGTGTTATTGAAAGTCCACAGATCCCTTTTCGTTTTGCTCCCGGGTTAAGCCTGTATAATACTCAGGAACCGCTGGAACAACTGGGGCTTTTTAGTGATGCTGGCAATATGACTGCGATTACACGTTATCCGGATAATCTTCAAAAGCTCTCTTACCTGGATCAATTGACTTCAGCTCTTCCCTATCATTTAAATAATATCCAGCAGCTTTTAATTGTTGGAGCTGGCGGCGGCAGTGATATTCTACAGGCATTCTTTCACAAAACTGAGCAGATTGATGCGCTTGAGCTTAACCCGCAGATAATTGATCTTCTTAGTCATGAATTTGCCCAATACAGCGGAAATATTTATTTGCAGCCCAATGTTCAAGTGTATGCGGAAGATGTTCGTGGTTTTCTCAGCAGGGCTACAATTGATGAGAAACAAAAGACTGATAATGGACGTTATGATTTAATACAGATTTCTCTGATGGATTCATTTAACGCATCAGCCAGTGGCTTATATGCCTTACATGAAAGTTATTTGTATACTGTTGAAGCATTACAAACTTATTTGCAGCATTTAAACCCGGATGGTTATCTGGCTATTAGCCGCTGGGTAAAAACACCACCGCGTGATGCCATAAAAATGTTTGCTACTGCAGTCAAAGCTTTAAAACAGAGTGAAATTCAAGCTGCTTCTCAACATATTGTCTTAATCAGAGGCTGGCAAACATCAACTCTTTTGGTTAAAAAAAATCCCTTTAATCAAACGGAAATAAAACAGCTTAAACAATTTTGTCAGCAACGAGCATTTGATGTTGTCTGGTATCCAGGTATAGAATACACTGAAACCAATCAGTTCAATCATTTCAGGCAACCCTGGTTTTATCAGGCGGCTAAAGCACTATTAAGTGATTCAGATCAGCTGTTTTTGAAGTCTTATAAGTATGATGTATCGCCCGCTACGGATGATAAACCCTTTTTTCATCAATTTTTTAAATGGTCAGCTTTAGGAGAGCTTTTATCCTTAGGTGAACAGGGTGGTTATGCACTGGTTGAAATGGGCTATATTATTTTGTTTGTTACTCTGATATTTGCCGCTCTCAGCAGTATTATTTTGATCCTTTTACCTCTGATTGTGTACCATTTTCGCTCTCAAACTAAAGAGGAATTTTTTTTAGCGCTAAGTCGGCGAATTCAATTGTTTATTTATTTCTTTTCTATAGGTCTGGCTTTTCTCTTTATTGAAATTGCCATGATGCAAAAATTCATCCTTTTTTTACATCATCCCATCTATGCAATCCCTGTAGTTTTAACTACGTTTATGATTTTTGCCGGTCTGGGCAGTGTCTGGACAAAATATCTGCAGTTACACTGGTCTTCCAAATGGCTTCTGCTTAGCTCTATCATGAGTATCTTTTTTCTGGGTCTGTTTTACAGCTTTTTTCTGGATACATTTTTTAGTCAGATGACTGTATATCCCATTGCGGTAAAAATTATACTGAGTTTTTTACTGATTGCACCACTTGCTTTCAGTATGGGCATGCCTTTTCCATTGGCGCTAAGCCGTATTGCTTCCTCAAACAGCACTTATATTCCCTGGGCATGGGGAATTAATGGCTGTGCTTCTGTTATCAGTGCCGTATTGGCAAGTCTGTTAGCTATTCACTTTGGTTTTACTCTGCTGATACACTTTGCTCTTGCTCTGTATCTATTAGCTTTGCTGACTGACTGCTGTCTGAATAATTATCAGTCTGGGTCATTATTAGACTTATGACGCAGAATAAAATTACTGCAAAGCCTCGGCTAATAGCTGTAAATCTTTCGGTGTATTGACATTCAGAAAAGCATTTTTTTGAGCTGAAAAGTCTACTGCACACGCTCCATTATCCAACAACCATTTGCCCAGTTTATGTTCCTGGTGTTCCAGTGATTGTTCAATAGACTTTAATAGATCACTATGCAGCAGGTTATAAGTGGGCTGCTTATACTTCCCATCAAAGACAAATACTGCCTTGGTAGATTTTTTTTGTGCTGAATCTAACAGTTTTACAGCAAGGTCAATGGGCAATAGGGGACCATCACAGGGAACTGTAAGTAAATACTCACTGTTAGAATGAGATAGACCTCTGACCATTCCTGCTAATGGTCCCCTGAAATCATCATACTCATCCAGTAATACTTCATAGCCAAATGACTGGTATTGCTCAATATGGCGATTAGCACTGATTAAAATTTGATCGACCTGAGGTTTGAGTTTTTCAATCACATGTTCAATCATGCTTTTATCAACTAAAGTCAATAAACCTTTATCATGACCCTCCATGCGACTGGAACGACCACCAGCTAAAATAAGACCTGTTATTTGCATAAGAAAAATTTTTGATTACAATAGAATTGAGAAAAGTGATTATAACCTGACAGGCTTGAAAATGAAATGAGACATGATCGAGAACAAAAAAGTATTGCCGCCTATCGCTGTGGTTTTATCAGCTGTATGCCGGCAAGACTGGATTTGATTCAAAGTGTGACAGGCTTTGTTTTAGCAATTTTTATTATGGCTCACTTAATATTTGAAGCCAGTATTTTAATCAGTAAAGATGCAATGCTGACAGTCACCAAATTTTTTGAGGGCTATTATTTTTTTGGTGAATATTATCCTGGTATTATTTCTTTTCTGGCAGCCGCTATTTTTCTTATTTTGATTGTTCATGCTTTGACTGCTTTGCGAAAGTTTCCATCCAGCTACCGGCAATATCGTATTATTATCAGTCATGCTTATTATCTTAAACATGCAGATAGCAAATTATGGCTGTATCAGGTTATAACGGGATTTATCATGTTTTTTCTGGCTTCAGTCCACCTGTACATGATGATGAGCAGGCCTGATCAAATCGGTCCCTATGCTTCAGCTGATCGTATTTATAGTGAATGGATGTGGCCGCTTTATTTAATTCTTATGCTCAGTGTAATCCTGCATGCTTTTATTGGTTTATATCGTCTGGCACTAAAGTGGGGAATATTTGAGCAGCCCGGCCAAACTCGCAGGCAGTTAAAAAAACTGATGATCATCAGCATTATCCTTTATACCAGTATCAGCCTGATGTCTTTGGGTACCTACATGTTCATTGGTTATCAGCATGTTGACAAAGTTGGGGAGCGCTATCAACCATGAAGATTATCTATACGGATGTACTGATTATTGGTGGTGGTCTGGCGGGTTTACGTACTGCCACCGGTGTAAAAGCACGAGGCAATGATGTCATCGTTCTGAGTCTTGTGCCGCCCAAACGGTCTCATTCTGCTGCGGCTCAAGGTGGGATGCAGGCCAGTCTGGCGAATTCCATTATGGGAGAAGGAGATAATGAAGATATTCATTTTGAGGATACCATCAAAGGCAGTGACTGGGGAGCCGATCAAAAAGTAGTGCGCATGTTTGTCAATACCGCACCTAAAGCCATTCGTGAACTGGCTAATTGGGGGGTACCCTGGAGTCGTGTTAAACGTGGTGAGCGACAGGCCATCATGAATGCTGAAAAAGTGACAATTACAGAAGCGGATGAGGCACATGGTTTAATTACTGCCCGTGATTTTGGCGGGACTAAGAAATGGCGTACCTGTTATACCTCTGATGGTACGGGGCATAGTATGTTGTATGCAATGGATAATGAGGCACAAAAACAAAAAATTGAAGTGCATGAACGAATGGAGGCGATTGCTTTGATCCATGCTATGGATTCAGAGCAGCAGTCGCGTTGTTATGGTGCAGTGGTAAGAAATCTTATGACGGGTGAATTAGTCGCCTATATTGCCAAGGCAACGACCATTGCAAGTGGCGGTTATGGAAGAATTTATCGTGTTTCAACCAATGCCATTATTTGTCAGGGGATGGGGCAGGCAATTGCGCTTGAAACAGGTGTTGCTACCTTGGGCAATATGGAAGCCATACAATTTCACCCTACAGCTATTGTTCCTGTCGGCATATTGACAACTGAGGGCTGCAGAGGGGATGGTGGAGTACTAAGAGATGTCGATGGCTATCGTTTTATGCCGGATTATGAGCCTGAAAAAAAGGAACTGGCTTCGCGGGATGTAGTTTCGCGGCGTATGATTGAACACATGCGTAAAGGTAAGGGGGTGCCGTCACGCTATGGCGACCATCTATGGCTGGATATTACTCTGCTGGGACGTGAGCATATAGAAAAAAATCTGCGCGAGGTCAAAGAAATCTGTGAAAATTTCCTTGGTATTGATCCGGCTGAAGAGTGGATTCCGGTAAGACCGACACAGCATTATTCTATGGGTGGGATACGTACCAAATATAATGGTGAATCACAAACATTAAAAGGTCTTTATTCTTGTGGTGAAGCTGCCTGCTGGGATATACATGGCTTTAATCGTCTGGGAGGTAATTCTGTCAGTGAAACGGTTGTGGCTGGTATGCTGGTGGCTGAGTATATTGCAGATTATTGTGCAAGTGAAGCAAGTAAAGTAGATATAAGCAGTGATGTTATTGAGCGTTTTATTGCACACGAAAGGGAGAAATTAGAACGCCTGCTCAGTAAAGAAAATGGTGAAGATGCCTATGATTTACGTGACTCGATGGAGAAAATTCTAATGGAAAAAGTCGGTATCTTTCGCAATGAAACTGACTTGCAGTCTGCCGTAAATGAATTACAACAATTACTGTTGAGAAGTAAAAATATTGAGGTTAAGAAATCCAAATCACCTGCTGCAAACCCGGCACTGGTGAATGCTTATCGTGTTCAGCGTATGATCAAAATTGCCTTAACAGTGGCTTATGGTGCCTTATTACGCAAGGAAAGCCGTGGTGCACATTCGCGTGAAGATTATCCGGAACGTAATGATAAAGAATGGCTGAAAAGAACCATTATGAGCTGGCCAGATGAAGAACAGTCTCTGCCGGTTGTTGGCTATGAAGACATTGATATCAAT
Organism: gamma proteobacterium symbiont of Taylorina sp.; assembly: GCA_025655455.1. Lineage (GTDB taxonomy): Bacteria > Pseudomonadota > Gammaproteobacteria > GRL18 > GRL18 > GRL18. The sequence continues at coordinate 17,373 of JAHXIV010000013.1, read as the reverse complement.
GAAATGGAACTGCCACCCGGGTTTAGAGGTTATGGCAAAGATATGACCATCCATCATCCGCAAACACAGCTGAAACAAAAGCTCATTGATGATATACGTTCTCAGTCAGTGGATAAAGATCGATTTGAAATACAAAATCAGCTCATGTCATATCAGCAATTACTACCGCATAAGTATCGTGCTAAAAATGAGCGTCTGAATGAACGTTTTGAGGTTGAAATTGCCCACAGCCAAAAAAATTGTCACGAATGATTTTAAGTAATATAAAAATAACTTAAAATCATTTGTGATAATTTTTTGTTACTCAAGAGTGAAGGATTTAATCATGGGAATTGAAAACGGGTGTTTATTAAAGATTAGCACGATGATTTGCAAATAAAGTTAAATGATAATCGCTAATACTCACACCAGGTAGAGACAATTAAGGTTTTCGTACAGTTTTGAAATTTTCTGATGAGATTTTACATCATCCGCTTATTTTTCTCTAAATGCCTGGTTAAAACTTTCAAATACAGGTTGAAAAAGGTATTGAATAACAGTTCGGGAATCTGAAATGATCATGACATCAGCAGGCATACCTGGATAAAGATTAATTCCTGGGTATTTTTTTAATGAAATGCTATCAATTTCAATAATGACACTGTAATACTTATCACCTGTCTTTTTGTCAAACAATGTGTCAGCCGAGACATGAAGCACAGTTCCATAAAGAGTTGGTGTAATCCGTTGTTTATAGGATGTTAAACGGATCTGTGTCTTTGCTCCCTTTTTCACGACATCAATATCTTTGGGATCAATTCGTGTTTCAATAATATAAGTTGCATCGGTTGGAACAATTTCCATGATAGTTTCACCCGGCTTGATCACACTACGCAGTGTAGTAATAGCCAAGTTGATAACGATGCCTTTTTGGGGGGCTATGATTTTGGTTCGTTCCAGGACATCCTGGGCCGCTTTAAGTTTTTGTGTCAGATCAGATAGATTAAGTCGAGCTTTGTGCTGTAGTTCCACAATTTCATTATGGTGTTTATTTTTGAGATTAGATATTTTCAGGTTACCGTCATCAATTTCATATTGATAAGTTGAAATGTGTGTTTCCAAAGAACGTAAACGTTCGTCAATTTGAAGTGCTTCACGCTCGAGCCCCATTAATTTTTGTTTTGTCGCCAATTTCTTGCGAGTGAGTATGCGTGCATTTTCTACTTCTCTGAGAATTAAGCGATATTGTTTGTTTAATGAATTATATTGTTTTTTCGTACCACCAAAGGCTTTTTTAGTTTGACGTACTTTATTTTCCAGTAATTTTATTTGTCCTGTATGCGTTGTTAATCGTTCTACAAAGATACCTTCCTGTTCCTCCATGGCAACTTGTGCTTGAGGGTGGTTTTGATCCAATGTTTCAGGCCATTTTATATTACTTTGTGCTTTTTTCTCAGCCATTAATCTTGCTTCCAGGGCTAAAGCAGTGAGATATTGATTTGTTACCAGATCGAGTAATGCCCGGGCTTTGGTCTGATTTAAGGTCATTAAGATTTGCCCTTTTTTTACTTCACTGTGCTCCTTAACATAAATTTCACTAGCAATTCCTCCTTCCAGATGCTGGATTTTTTTATGCTTGTCTTTTATAGTAATTGAGCCTTGAGTAATAGTGGCTGCATCAATGGTGGTAAAGCCGGCCCAACCTACTAAAACTAAGAGAAAAAACAATAATACTGCAAAGCCGGCGAGAATCCAGTTATTTACATCAGGTTTTCCAATCTGTTCTATGATTTCATTACTCATGATGTCCCGACCTTTGAGACTTATTGCTATTATCAGCCTCAGTCAATGCTATATCTTTTATAATATTTTGTATGTATTGATAGGATACCCCCAGCGTCTGATCGATCTGCTCTGCGGTATTCTTCCTGGTCAGAAGTTTTCCACCCTGATGATTCATCATCAATAATTGATCAGCACTGCGTAGAATATTAGAACGGTGTGCGATTAAGATAATGGTTTTACCTTTGCGTTTGAGTATGTCGATTGCTTTTAACAAGGCTTTTTCACCAGAAGGGTCAAGGTTTGCATTGGGCTCATCCATCACTATGATTGAAGGATAGCCAAATATTGCTCTTGCCAATGCAATGCGTTGTTGCTGTCCTCCTGATAGAAATACACTGTTTTTGATGATTTTTGTTTCATAGCCCTTTGGTAAGCGTACAATAAAATCATGAATACCTGCTAATTTTGAAATATGAATCACATCTTCAATAGCACAATCACTGAATCGTGAGATATTTTGTCTAATTGTTCCATCAAACAATTCAAATCCCTGTGGCAGATAACCAATGTACTGTCCCATTTTATCCAGTGACCAATGAGCAATATCACTACCATCGACTCTGGCATGACCTGTGGTAGGGCTAATTAAACCAACTAAAATCCTTGCAAGAGTACTTTTTCCGGTACCGGAAGGACCCACTATTCCCAGCACTTCTCCAGGTTTAAGCTTAAATGAAATGTCTCTAAATAAAAAACGCTGCTCTGATGGTAGAGCAAATGATATTTTATTCGCTTCAAAATATCCTTGAGGTTTTGGCATTTCAACGTTTCGATGGTGTTCCTGTACCATATTAAGCTGTTTGACAATACGAGTTATGGCTTCACGACTACCAACAAAAGCACGCCAGGCACCAATGAGTTGCTCAATCGGTGCCAACGCTCTGGTTAATAAAATTGAGGAAGCTAACATACCTCCTGGTGTCAGTTCTTCATTAATAACCAATAAAGCACCCACTGCCATTATTAATATTTGTAAACTTAAGCGAACAAATTTCCCAACAGCAACAGCTGAAGCCAACTTTCCATTCACTTGTTGTGTATTATTCAGTAATACATGGTTCTTTTTTTTCCACTGAGAAATAATACGCTCAAGTGCTCCCATACTGACCAGGGCATCAGCAGTATCGGCTGCCGAATCGATGGTCGCATAAAGCTGGGATAATTTCGAACTACTTTGGTTCAAACGCTTACGTGCATTTAATTCGCCAAATATCGTCAATAAAATAAGTGTTAATATTCCCATTAAGGTTAACATCCCTAGCCAGGGATGTAGTAGAAAAATAATGATGACAAAAAGAGGTGTCCAGGGTGAATCAATGAGAGCCAACGTGCCGGTACCGCTCAGAAAATTTCTGATCATTGATAAATCACGCAGACTGCTGGATGGTAGTCCTCGTGAAGTATGTACAGCCGCTTTATGTAAACTGGAACGAACCAGAATAGTACCCAAAGAGCGATCAAGCCAAATACCAATACCACCCAATATTCGATTTCGTATCACGTCCAGAAGTGACATAAAAATAAACGCAATAATAGCCATAACTGTCAGCCATAGCAATGTGTTGTGGCTATGACTGGATAAAACACGATCAAAAACCTGCAGCATATAAAGAGGAGTTGTTAACATTAACAGATTAAAAAACAGACTGAACAATGCAACTGCCAGAAAGGCAGGCTTTGCCTGAAGGATGATATCTGCAAACTCTATCTGATTCTTGTTAAGTGTTTTGTTGTTATGTCGTTTCATTTAACCCTGTTTATCATGATTTATAAGTATTCTTACTCAAAACAAAAGTGAAGTTATCTTATCAGTGATAAGTAATTACATTAATTAAAAAAATGTGATCAGTTTAACAGAAAAATTTTTAATGTATGCTAGTATCAAGCTCAAGAGCTGTCAAATGGATATCAATGTGTTGTTCAATTTCACATTGAACCAGAGTTATTATTAAGTTAGTAAAGACAATTGCGATAATCATATACATTATTGACAATAAAATATGAATTCGCAAGTTTTGCAGATTCTGCATCAAGTCATCAAAATAAGTCATTTTAGGTGAATCTTTAGCATAAAAGGGCAAGTTAAATATTATTTACTAATGAAACACTAGGAGTATATTGAGGTGGCCAAAAGAAACATTGATAATTATAAACAAGACAAATTTGATGATTCTAACAGGATTAAGTTTGATAAATTTGACATCATAAGGGATGATGACCCTCATAAACATCCTGATATTCTAAACCCCACTCAGGTTTTTGAAAACCGTTTATCTGATAATGAATTATTACAACAAAAAAATGTTAAATCTACCATAAATCTACAAAGCCAAAATAATGATGATTTGTTCTCTAGCGTTTTATTACCAGGAGAAGGAGAAGGTATAGCTGCTGGTGCAGGTAAATCTGATGAAAATGATAATGTTGTTTCCGGTTCAGGAGGCAATCAGGGAAACAACTTAAAATTTGTTGGTAATGCTGATGGAAATAGTGATCATTTTAACCCTAACAGCAAAGATGATAATGAGGCAACAATAGACAAAACACTGTTCAAATCTGATTTTGCTGCAGATACTAAAAAAACTGATGTAAATAAAAGTGATAAAGAAACAATTATCACAAAAGGTAATAGAAGAATCAATGAAACAGAGCCAGGTGCGGGCTATGAATCTGCCCATATCTCAATGTCTTCAATGTACACAAAGCTTGAGACAAAGTCTGAAACTGAAGCAAAAAATAAAAATGAAAAAATCAATCAGGATAATGATGAATCAAACTATAACCGCCAATCAGATGCCTATACAGAGAGCATAAAGCAAACAAGTACTGACAAAAATGAACACACGCAAAAAATTTATGATAGCAGTAAAACAGAAGAAACAGGCAGGTCTGATGAAAATAACAATGAAAAATCTAGTAGTGTTGAAAGTCAGAATAATGATAAACCTGTTGGTAATGCTGTCGGTCACTCCAAAAATAATGAGTTAAATGCTCATCAGGAAGCCACTACCAGCATCATTGAGGCTGAAATGCCAAATGCTGAAAAAATCACGGTGAAATTATCTGAAAAGCTTTCTCAGTCAAATAATAACCATGAGACCATTAAAGCAGATATCCAGGACAATGTTTCTTTTAATCCTGCTGCTGGTGCTGGAAAGTCGGATGAAAATGATAACCTGATTTCAGGAACCTCAGGAAATCAGGGTAATGATAAATTTGTTGGTAATGCTGGTGGTCAGTCTAATAATAATGAGTTAAATGAACATCAGGAAGCCAATGTCGGCATCATTGGCTCTGAAATACCCAATGCTGAAAAAATCAAGGTGGAATTATCTGAAAAGCTTCCTCAGTCAGATAATAAGCATGAGACCATTAAAACAGATATACAGGATAATGCTTCTTTTAATCCTGCTGCTGGTGCCGGAAAATCGGATGAAAATAATAACCTGATTTCAGGAACCTCAGGAAATCAGGGTAATGATAAAGATATTGGAAATGCTGGAGGATATCATCCTCTTCATGATGGCAAATCAGAAGAATTAAGTGATACCATAACATCTAATATCAATGAAATTGAAGAGGAGATAAAGAACGAAATAGTTGATACTGTTGAAGTGATTAGTGAGATTGAAGAAGTTGTTGAATCCGATGCGAATATTGAGACTGAGATAAAACAGGAAACTGAGAACGAAATAGTTGATACTGTTGAAGTGATTAGTGAGTTCGAAGAAGCTGTTGAATCTGATGAGAGTATTGAGACTGAAGACGAACAGGCACCTGAGAATGAAATAGCTGATACTGTTGAAATGATTAGTGAGTTCGAAGAATCTGTTGAATCTGATGATATCATTAGGGATAAAATAATTTCAGATTTTAATTGCCTTGGTTCCACAGAAGAGTCTGTTACTACTATTGAGACTGTTAAGGTTATTCATCAGGAAATAATTATTGGTGCAGATAATACCAATGAACCTGTTGATACCGTTAGCTATGAAAAGCCATTAAAAGCTGATATTGAAGTTGTTGAAACTGTTCCAGCAGAAAAAGAGGATGAGACAGAAACAATTGTTGAGATAGCTCAGGAAAAATCGGATATAGATAATGTCGATGAAAAGCTGGATATTGAAGATAAAAAACCTGAACTTGAACCTGATATTCCTGAAACAATAATTGAACAGGAAAAAGAAGACTTTATTGTTAATCCTGAAAATAAATCGGAATTGGTGGAAGACACTTCTCCTGAAAAAGAATCAGAAGAACAAGCGACTGAAGTGATCAATGAAGTAGTCGATGAAGAAATTGCTGTAGCACCAGAACCGATTAAAGACAATGACCATGAAATCCTGGATGAGGGTGAATACCTGATCATGTGTCCAGGAGGCTATGATTCCTGCTCTGGTGGTAAGTTTGAACGTGTTATTAATATCGAAACAATAGAAGTCATCACTACAGAAACTGAAATTGAATCAGAGCCCAGTGAAAATAAAAAAAGTGATAATGAATCAGAGCTTACTATCGAATTAGAAGACAGCTTAACGACTGAAGAGAAACCTGAACAGCGAACACCTGCTGATAATAAAGATAGCAGTGAATCAAACTCTTCTACTGAACCTGTTATTGAAGATATTAAGTTCGACTCTACAATAACAGATGTTCAATATGAAGAAAAAATAGATTCAATTGATGGTTCTGATGATGAACTCGATATAACAGCACTAATGACCAGTGATGATGTGCTTGAATTATTATCAGACATAGATCCTGATGTTAACAATAACATAGACAATACATTTAACACCATTAAGGATAGCAATAACGATACCATTCTTGATGACTTTAAAGAAGATAATCATGATGATGATTCCTCCACTCCGGTCAATATAGATATATCTGATCATAAATATGAAAATAATGGGTTTGGCAATGGTGATCAGGATGCGCCAGGTGGTTCTGAATTTAATAACAATGCTGAGAATGCCGGTGGTAATGGTAAGGGTTCACATCCAGGTGGTAAAAACGATAATGAAATCAATGAGCAGTTGTCCCCCGATTTTGAGAATTCATTAGCTGATGAAGATAGACAGGATAATCATCATAAATATGAAAATAATGGGTTTGGCAATGGTGACCAAAATGCACCCGGCGGCTCCGAGTTCCATAATAATGCAGAGAATTCCGGTGGTAATACTAGCAATAATACAAACCACCCAGGTTATAAAGTCATTAGCCACAGTAAAAACGATAAAAACTCAGATGAATTTGAAATTGCACAACTGGAAATATCGGGCTTTGAATTTTCTGAAATATCAGATGAAGATATGGAACCTGAATTTAATTATGATGAACAAGGCGTATTTGATGATCCAATGGGGGATGATTATAACAATGAAGACTCTTTGTTATAAAAACCACAATTACTACTTATAACCTCTATTTATTTCATGTTGAATCATGCTGACTTCCCTAACCCATGGATGATATTTGTTATGATTAATCGGTAAACTTTTAATGGCTTCTTTTGCAGATTTTTTATCTGAAAAAGAACCATAAACCATCACATATATGTCATTACCTTTATTCTTAATCGTATAAACCGCAAATCTGTCACTCACATTCGTTTTATCTATAAGTCCGTCAATAGAATTTTTATTTCTTACTGAAATTAACTGAATAACAAAATTCTCTGGTGATTGTTGAAGCAGCCAATCACGGTCGGTTAATGGTGGAAAAGAGCTTAACCTTGGTGATTCTTGTTGAAAATATTTTGATTTTTTCTGTTCAATTGTTTTCGATTTTAACTCACTAATGATTAATTCGGGAGTTAGTAAGCCACATGCATACAATAATTCGACAGCCTTTATTTGATTATTATATTTTGTTGATGTATGTCGTGTTTGTGAATTAAAGTACTCACTCCTGGCATCCAGTACGTTTTTAGCTGTATTTTCTCCAGCAGCCCTTAATTCTTTGCGTTGTTCAAATAAAAGTCGGGACATATCTGCTGCATTTTTAAGGATAACAACTCGTTTCTTGGAAATATTATATTCTTTCCAATTAGAATGTGTCAGCTCTTTATATTTGTTTTCTGCAATAATATAGTCTTCAATAATTGAGGCATGGTTTTTTCTTGCTATATTAAGATTGGCATTATTTCTTTTACCATTAAACAAATTCCATTGTAATTGTATTCCAATTGAAGCATCTTTTTTTGAGCGATCAAAGCCTTCATCACCATCAGACCATTCAGATTTCCCAACAAGATTAATAGAAGGATAATATGCACTTTTTTCAATAAAAATCTGTAATTTTGTTTTTTCTGTTTCCAGTCTGAACTGATTGAGTTCAGGATTGGATTTTGTGGTTTGTGCCAGGGCATCGTATAAAGTTTGAGGTATTTTTTGTTCAGGTATTTTAATGTTTTGCATTTTTTCTAATTCAGGTGCATGAGAAAAAATTTCAATATATTTGGCAATTGCCAATTCTAATTCCTCAAAATATAAAACTTTCCGCTCTTTGGTAAATTGTTGCCGTACTTTTGATTGCAGTACATCAGCTTCTATCGCTGCGCCATGTTTAAAACGTTCTTCTTCCAGTGCCAGTTGGCTTGCCAGAATTGACTCGTTATTTTCAGCAATTTCTAACAGTTTTGTTTGTTTGAGTATATTAATATATGATTTTATAGCTGATAAAAGTAAATCTTGCTTAACCTTATCAAAAATAACCCACTGAATTTTTGATTCCAATTCAGCAATACTGGTCTTGTTTTCATCGGAATAACCTGAAAAAAGATTTTGTGTAATGGTTAATTCAGCTGTTTTACTATCATACGTCTTTTGACTACCAATAATAGATCGATTAGTTTTTTCTTTCTCTATTGAACTGAAAATATCAATGCTGGGTAGAAAACCAGACTTTGCTTTTGTAATACCATCATCTGCGGCTTCAATTAAGTATTGCTGGGATGATAAAGACGGATGAGTTTGTAATAATTGTGTTATTTCTTGCGTAAAGTAAGAGCCATAGGCTGTACTACATACAAAAATCATATAGACAATAAGATACAACTTATAAAAACGATGAAATACTGCCAATAAATGGGATAAAATAAGCTTATTTTTCATAAAATGCTCTTAAATATTGTTTTCAACAGGCCAGGTCAAATTCCATGCTTGTATAAATTTCCTTATCGGCTGCATGGCAATTGTCTTTAATGTTACTCATTATATGAGCAAGGGTCTGGTGGGACTATATATTAAATAACCAGTGTCAAATAATTAAAAGCAAATGTTGTGCCATTTTTATTTTTTTCAGTGCGGGATTTAGATATTAATAGAGAAAGCGTAAATTATCCGAAAATACGTTATCAACACGTTACAACTAAGGGCATGAATCATCCACAGATTCTGTGGATAACTTTGTTAATAAGTTTGAATAACCGTATCAAAATAGTGCTATTATTAGCTTACATATTATTTGCTTAAAGTTTGTACATACATATTTTCTTGAAACAAAAAATATTTTAATTCAATAACTTATGTATTTTGCTGAATTTACTTATTGACATGAAAGATATAGAATTAATCACTAATATTCACTTTTTAGGTACAATAATCAGTTGGTGGATAAATCAATGACTTATTGCTTATTGTAAAAGTTAATTATTAATAAAATAATGTAAAATCCTATATTATACAGTTCAGGTGGTTATATAACTTCTCCGATTAATTGATGCCCCTGATGAAACCGTAGAATTATTATTATGTGACTGTGATAATAATAAAAACTTTGATTTTAATAAAATATGGTAAGTATCATTTTATGATTATTGAAAAAGGGCGCTTATTAAAGATCAGTATTTTACGCTTTGATCCGCATGTTGTGGGTGATAAACCGCGTATTGAATGCTTTGAAATTGAAGAAGCACCCGGTATGACATTGTTTATTGCTTTAAATGATATTCGTCAGTATCATGACGCTTCTTTAAAATTTGATTTTGTCTGTCGTGCCGGGATTTGCGGGAGCTGTGCCATGATCATCAATGGTAAACCAGGATTAGCCTGCAGTACTCTGACAGCAAAAATGGAAGCTGAAATTTCTCTTGCACCACTGCCTGTGTTTGAATTAATTGGTGATTTATCGGTGTTTACCGGCAACTGGATGCGCGCTATGAATGAACGGCTTGAAGCCTGGATTCATCAAAATGAAGCCGCTGATTATAACCGTCTGGAGCCACGTATGGAGCCGGAATTAGCGGAACAAATTTATGAGCTGGATCGATGTATTGAATGTGGATGCTGTGTTGCCGGATGCGGCACTATTCAGATGAGAGAAGAATTTGCAGGGGCTGTCGGTTTGAATAAAATTACACGCTATCAGCTGGATCCCAGAGATGAACGCAGTGGAGATGATTATTATGAGCTGGTGGGTGATGAAGATGGTGTTTTCGGCTGCATGACCTTATTAGGTTGTGAGGACGTCTGTCCAAAAAAATTGCCTCTGCAATCTAAAATAGCTTATTTAAGGCGTAAGATGTTAGAAGTTGGACTGAAGAAAGCCTGCTCCTGCGAGGGGTAAAAGAGTTAATTCTGTCCACATTCCTTACAAATATAGTCAGTATAAGGCTGTTTGGCTTTAGTCAGGGTAATATTACATTGCTGACACTTATAAAAAGGTTGAAATAGCATGATTTCATCATATTCAACTCTGACATCATAAGGGTTGTAGAGACTGAGACACTTTGGACAGGCATAGAGTGCATAGCCGTATTCCGCCTTATCAAGTTTATGGTTCTTGATAATGGACTTAATCTGAATCTGTGTTTTACCTTTAAGATGTGTCAGGGCTTCATCAATATCACTGTCATGACCCAGCTTATAATGAGCCGCCTCATGACAATGTGAGCATTCAACCTCTATGGACTGTTCCGGCAAGATATTCTCTCCTTGAACGAATTAAACAACGTGAATATCTTCAGCCTGTGGACCTTTATCACCCTTGGTGACAATATATTTAACTGCTTGCCCTTCCTGCAGGGAACGATAACCATTGCCCTGAATAGAACGAAAATGAACAAAAATGTCTTCACCCATGGATCGGGTAATAAAGCCATAGCCTTTTTTACTATCAAACCATTTGACAGTGCCTTCTTCATGGGCAGAGGTGATTTTACCAGCTGCAGGTTTGGATTGAGATTTTGCTGATTTTTTGCTGCCATTGGCTGAGCTTTGTATTGCAGTTTGTGTTGAAGCTGTCATAAAGCTGAATACAACCAGGATCACAAAACCAGCCAGGAAACTGCTCAGAAGATAGCCGGATAGTATTCCCAGCGGGATTGCTTTTGAAATCCCCATGGTTATTATTGCAGATAAAATAGCTGAGAAAATGATAACGAATAGATTTTTTATGTTTAGCATATATAAAACTCTTAATATAACTTGAAATTATCCAGCCATTTTATTTGAAATTTTATATGACCAAAACAATGGCGGATAATTTCAAGTTTGGCTGAAGGCTCTTGAGTAACAAAAAATTAAACTAAAATCATTTTAAGTAATTTATAATATTACTTAAATAATTTCAGCCAAACTTTTTTGGTTAAGGACTCTTAAATATCAATAAATAAAGTGAAAAAAATAATTAGTGGCATAATTTAACAAGTTTAAATTTTTTGTCAAATTTTTAAGCAATTTATTGATAATTAATCAGCAATTGCACTTAAATAAAGCCATTGACCTTCAATTTTTTTAAAAAATGAATTCTCATCTATTCTATGTGCCTTGCCATTAATTTTATAACGGGCAATAAAGTGAACCTGTCCTTTTCTATCATTTTTTTTACCTTGAACCGTTTTTATAACTTTTAAGCCAATCCAGTGTTGCTCAGAATTATCCACTGATAATGTGGCGGGTCGATAATCAGGATGCCAGGTTCTTAGTAAGTAATCACTATCCATTAAAACAAAGGCACAATAGCGTGAACGCATTAATTGCTCTGCCGTATCTGGCTTCAGAGTACCCTGATCTGAAGTGGATAAAAAACGCCGGCAGCACTGCTCAAAAACCAAACCTGATTGACAAGGGCAATCTGCTGCGGCTGCAGGGTATAGTTGAGTCATTAATTTTGTTGTGAAGAGTTTGTTTCTGAAGGTAAATATAATGAACCTTTTTGACCACAGGCAGCAATCATATTGCCAAAACCTAATATAGCAATAATCAAATAAAGTACTAGTTCTGCTCGACACCATTTCATAATTTTTTCCATCATGTTACTTTGTTCAACATTAAGCTGGATATTTCTTTCGTTTGACTCCGAGCCATACTTTCTACTACATTATTATACCTTAAAAAACAGGCATTCTAAAGAACATGAAATTGAAGTCCTATATTTTTCGCTGGGTGACTCTGGTGACTTTATTACCGGCAACTGTTCTGGGGCTATTTGCTACTTATTATGTACAGAATCTCTATCACCAGAAAGCGACAGATGATATTCAGCGTAATTTAGAAAATATTTCTGCTGAAGTCTCCAGGAGTTTATTAGCTGATCAGGATTTGATTTTAAAGTTAGCTGATTCCAAAGCCTTAAAACAATTTTTTCCGGTACTGGATTTAGCTCGAAAATCTAAAAAACATTCTGATTATGACCATAAACTGGCAGAGCTGAGCCGTTTTCTTGAACAATACCAATCAGTTATTGCCTTGTTTGATACTTTTAGGATTATGGATATTAGAGGTAATACCCTGCTTAAAGTAAAAGCAGAACGGGAAGTGATTACTCACTATGAAGGCTTCGATCCTTATCTTATTATGGATAAGGAGATTATTAATCCTGAATACATCAAACTGCTGTCCGAATTACCCCTCAATACTATTAGTTTTATTGAGCTGCCGCAGACTCGTGATGAATTTGGCAGTGAATATAGTCGGGTGATTCCAGATGCTGTTGTGCCGCTGCTGTATGAGGGTAAGCGAGTTGGTTATCTGGCAGTGATCATCAATGGGATTCATATTGATCAGTTGCTGGAATTGGCAGCACGTTTATATGATGGTCATTTATTGATTGCAGAAATTGATGAAGAAAATAATTTGCGTAACGGGCAGATATTATATGAGGATGCCAGATTAACTTTTGCACAACTTAAGCCTTCATCGGAAAAAATCCAGGCAATAGATAATGGTTTAATCTGGGATGCGTTCCAAAAACAGTCCTATGGTGCTATTGCAAATCCTGAAAATAATACTCATTATTATTATATGGAGTACTTTCCTTATCCCAGTTCATTGGCCTCATGGGTCATTGTGAGTGAAGTTCAGGATAAAGTGTTTACTTCCAACTTTGACAGAATTCGTGTTGGAATCTGGCTGCTGACGGGGATTGCCATTATTAGTAGTCTTTTTCTGGCACATTTTGCTTCCCGCTCAATTTCTACGCCTATTTTGCAATTGGCTGAAAAGCTAAAAACCTATGCTGACAAAACTGATGCAAATACACTGACTGCTGTGAATAGTAATATTGATGAAATACAGGAATCTTCTGAATCTTTTACCTATATGGCAAAGAAACTGGAGCAGGAACAATATGAACGTGTTAAAGCTGAGGACAGGATGGTACAAAGTGCCAAACTAGCCAGTCTGGGACAAATGGCGGCAGGTATTGGTCATGAAATTAATAATCCACTCAATAATATTCGCTCTTTATCACGTCTGATTCGCCGTGATATTGATAAGAATCTTCAAATTGATACTCATAGTACAGCAATAAATCATAGTGCTGCAGTAAAAAATACAGATTTAAAAACCTCCCTTAATAATATGCTGGAAGATATCCGCTCTCTGGATGAAGAAGTAACAAGGGCTTCTGATATTGTACATGGTGTCCTGAGCTTTGCTCGCCAGACACCGGAAAAAGAACTGAAGCGTATTAATATCATTGAATTATTAACAACTCTGGATGGACTGGTCAAACAGGAGGCACGGCGTTATAAAGTACGGCTGACAGGGATAGAGATGATTCAGGAACATGCGGCAATTATGATCATGGGTGATCAGGGAAAATTACAACAGGCTCTGGTCAATATATTACTTAATGCTATTCATGCCAATGCTGAACAGCATAGACATGATAAATTTATAACAAATAGTGAAATCAAATTTTCATTGACTACTGACAATGAAGAAATGACATTATCTATTTATGATCAAGGGGCTGGTATAGATGAAGTTATCATGGATCAGATATTTGATCCGTTTTTTACCACAAAAATGATAGGTCAGGGTACTGGGCTGGGATTGTCAATTTCTCTGGGTATTATTCAAAATCACAGTGGCTGTTTAAATATAAAAAATGCAGGGGAGGGTGGAGCTTTAGTGGAAATTATCCTGCCTGTTTGCTCCTGAGGATAAGCTTATAATTAAAGTATATAATATCGAACAGCTATAAAATGACTAAAACTACCTATTAGAACAAAAATATGAAATATAGCATGGTTAAATTTTATTCTCTTGATACCATATAAAATAGCCCCCAGTGTATAGGATAGTCCGCCGCTAACAAGCCAGAATAAACCTTCTGAAGATAATTGACTGACTAATTCTTCAATGGCAAAAACAATCATCCATCCCATAAAAATATAGATAAGTGTTGAGATCAACTGGTACTTTCCGGTAAAAAATATTTTTAATATAATTCCTGTAAATGCCATGATCCAGCTAATATAAAAGATATTCAAGCCTGACTGGGAATTAAGGGTGATGAGTGTAAAAGGCGTATAGGTGCCTGCAATAAGTACATAAATGGATGCATGATCTATTATCCTTAGCTTGTTTCTTAGTACAGGATCAATTGCATTATGATAAAAGGTAGAAGCGGCATATAACACAATTAAACTGATCCCAAAGACACCAAAACTAAACAGATATAATAGATTGCCGTTGATATGTTTATTGGTGACTAAAAGGATTAGTGCAATAATACTGAGAATAAGACCAGATGCATGGGAAATAATATTAATTTTTTCTTCCAGCGGTGAGTAAAATTTAACGGCTTTCATCTGGGTTATCCTGGAGTTAATTATTATTCTCTGCTTATAGCGTTAAGCGTGATAATATCACTGATAATAGAGTAATTTTAGCATAATCTATAGAGACTCATTGATTATTAAGGAAAATATTTCTATGAAAATAGCAGTTACCAGTCAAAATTTTCGTACCATTACCGGTCATGCGGGAAAAACCCGTCGTTTTATTGTCTATCAAGCCAAAGAGAATGATGTCCCTGTTGAAATAGAGCGCCTTGATTTAGCTAAGGAAATGTCTATGCATGCATGGCAGGGGGGAGCACATCCAATTGATGTGGTTGATGTTCTTATTACAGCAGGGTGCGGGGAAGGTTTTATTCATAAAATGGCCTATCGGAATATACAGGTGATCAGGACATCGGAAGCTGATCCGGTGACGGCTGTGACAGCAATAATAAAAGGACAATCACTTCCTGATCCTGAAGCACATCATCATTAAGATTGTTTTTCAAGGGTTAAGCTCACCTGTTCAGGCTAAATGATGATCACTTATCTGTTAACTACTGTCGTTGCAATAGCTTTAATATTAATGATAGCTTTGATTCTGCTTCATATCGGCTTTATTCCACCACGAATTATTGAAAGCAAAACCCCAGCAGATTTTGCTATGGATTATAAAGAACTGGAGATACTGACGGCTAACAATAAAAAACTATTCTCCTGGTTTATAGCCACAAAAGAATCGGCACCTTTGATTATTATTATGCATGGATGGGGGAGTAATTCTGAGCTTATGTTACCGATTGCAGCAACTTTCTATCATGCCGGGATGAATGTACAATTGCTGGATTCAAGGTGTCATGGTAAAAGTGAATGGGATACCTATTCAGCATTACCGAGATTTTCTGAGGATATTAATCACACGATTGAGCAGGCAAAGCAAAATAAAGGATTTAATGGAAAAATTATTTTATTAGGTCATTCAGTCGGCGCGGGTGCTGTTTTGTATAGCGCCTCAAAACGAGATGATATTTCAGCCGTGATCAGTGTTTCAGCCTTTGGCAGTCCGCAATGGCTGATGACCCGTTATTTTCAGAATTTTAAACTACCGGGGCTGATAATAAAATTCCTGAACTTTTATATACAGTGGATTATTGGTCATCAATTTAAGGAAATAGCACCGGTGAATACTATCAGGAATATCACTATTCCCACTTTAATTGTCCATGGTACTCACGATAGTACTGTGCCGTTGGAAGATGCTTATGCCATTCAAAAAAATAATTCTAATGGGCGTTTGCTGATAATAGAAGAGGCTGATCATGATTCTGTCGATAAAATTGAAACACATGGTCAGTTATTAATTGATTTTCTTAAGCAGGAAAATTTAGTACCTTCTCCTTCTTCCTCAAGTAATCCCAAATAGCCCTGCAAACCTATTGTCAGAAAAGGATTTAAGGTATATGCTTATCTTAAATAGGGACATTCAAAAACATCTAAGTACAGAAAAATGTTTACCTAAATGTTTACCTTGAATCTCTTAGGTAAACAAATGGACGGCTGGTATGCTACCAACACACCAACCACCCTGACCAAAATAGTTAATCAAGGAACTATCATGGCTAAACAAATTATATCACCCAAAAATGGCTTTACCACCACATACCTGAACAAACTCAAAATTAAAGAAAAACAGTTTGAATTAAAAGATCATGCTTCTAAAGGGTTGAGAATAAGAATATCTCCTTCTGGAAATAAAACTTTTATCTGGCGATACATGACAAAAGATAGAAAAAGTCGAGTTTATACTATTGGTTATTTTGTGGATAAATATGAAAGTGATGAAGAAACTAGAAATATCACCCTTTCAGATGCACGGGAAAAGTTGCTTTTTTTAAAAGCCCAACATAAGGCAGGTAATTTACTTACAGCTAAAGAACAAAAGCATGTTGATGAAGAAAAAAGAGAGTATGAAAATAAATTAAATATTACTTTGGGTGAGAAAATTGAAGATTTTTATAAAACTCTTGAAGTAAATAGGCGAACACCAGAGACAGCAAGACATATAATTAGTGCTGAGATTTTGGGTGAACGTAAAGGATTTGAAGGCATTGTTCTTGGTGATATAGTGCTTAGAGAAGTAACAAGCCAGGGCGTACAGGAACTTATTTACAATACTATCAATCGTGGCACACCAGAATTAGCCATGAGCATTCTTACTCTACTTAAACAGTTTTTTAGCTGGTGTGAAAATGGTGATCACATTGAACACTCCCCTATTGATAAGTTAAATCGTAAATACTTTGGTAGTACTGAGCCTAAAATAGAACATATTTTCGATATTGCCCCAGAAGAAGAAGGGGGAGAGCCTATTACTGGATTGCCTGAGATAGTCAGCTTTTTTCAATACCTGGATAGCAGCCTTTGCTACTCTATTCAAACAAGAACGAATTAAGAGTTTTTATGTCATACCTGACATAAAAACTTAGTTGGACTGAATGCGGGAATAGCCTGATAATATTTATATGGAATTT
>JAHXIV010000007.1 GCA_025655455.1 gamma proteobacterium symbiont of Taylorina sp. | reverse complement strand
GAATAAACACTCCCAGAGAAGATAATATCAGACCCATACCGGAGAGCAATAACAGGAAAGGAAAAATAATAAGCGGTGAGAATATGATGGTCCAATGCAGTGAACCATAAAACAGCAGGTAAAAGATTAATAAAATGCAATAACTGACTATAGCCTGGAGCAGAGCACTACCCAGTGCCACAATAGGTAATATTTCTACTGGAAAAATCACTTTTTTAACATAATTGGTATTTTCAAGAATTAAATTAGGAGCTCTATTAACAAATTCTGCAAATAGAGTAAAAACAATCAAGCCGCAATAAAGAATAATAGCAAACTCAAATTCACTATTGGAAGTATTGGGCCATTTAGCTTTCAGGATAGAGCTAAAGACAAATGCATAAATAGAGAGCATAAATAAAGGTGTCATAACCAGCCACAATAAGCCCAGCATTGTGCTTTTATAACGAGCCTCTGTTTCCCTGATGATTAATCGTTTGATTAATTTTCTGTTATCCCAAATAAAACGCATTAATTATTGCTAACCCTGAAAAATTGAAAAGTATTATTATCCTGGAAAATTCAGTTAAAATCTATTACAACAGCCAAAACAGCAATCGCTCATAGATCATCAAATCAGAACAGTATTGATTTTTGTTTCCGCATTAACGAAACGGCCGATAATAGGCCTCATGAGCCAGATCCAACATTTCACTATCCCCTTTGCTGTCACCATAGGCATATATTCTTTCAAATTTTTCAAGATTATAAGCTTCTCGAATACGATTCACTTTTTCCTGTCCCTGACAATTTTTTGTGAGCATATTTTCTGATAACATTTGATCATAAAATAACCATTCTGTAGCAATTAATTGTATTTTCTGCTGCTGACACCAGCCCTGAAGCCAGCATTTTAAGGACGCTGAAACAACAACAACCCGATCTCCCTGAGATTGATGCCAGGCAATTTTTTCTTTAGCCTTTGAGCGAATAATATATTCAAGTCTTTGAGTTGAATAACGATAAGCACTTTTCCTGAAATCAGATTCATTCCAGTTTTTAAAAAAATACCATAGTAATTTAATTTTTGCCTGTTCAGCATTAAAGATTTTTAATTTCCAGGCCAGTAGTATTGGGCTTAATATGATAAGGCCGTAATAATAGCGATATTTACCAAGGGCATAAATAATAAAATCAGCCAAGCTGTCTTTATTTGAAATGGTACCGTCAAAGTCAAACAAGGCCAGATTCATAAGGTCTCTGATTTTATCAATACAACTGAAAAAGACTCAACATCTTGAAATAGTTTCAATTTCACATCGCAGCGCTTTATATTTTAGGTCTATCACTCTGGTATATCAGACAAAGAAATTTATATGTCATTATAAAGCTTTTTTCTATTGAATTCATAGATTATTCCAAGCTATTTTTTGCTATAATGTTGAACAGTGATAGACTTAATCATCATTTTATACAATTAATATTTTTTCATCTTATTTCATACATTCACCTGACTTTTCTACTGATATGTTAGCAATAAAATATACACTTTTTTCTATTATTGCAATCTTTGTTAACCTGTTATTTCAATATATCAGCTTTCAAATTTATCATGGCTTCGCCAGCCTTTACATTGCCATATTGATAGGCACTATCAGTGGGTTAATCTGTAAGTATACTTTAGATAAAAAATATATTTTTTTTCATATCTCAAAAAATAAAAAAGATAATATTAATGATTTTTTATTGTATGCATCAACAGGTGCTTTAATTACCAGCCTGTTTTGGGTCAGTGAAATAATATTTGATAAAATATTTGAACATGAACAGGCAAAATATCTCGGTGCTGTTATTGGTCTCAGCATAGGTTATACAACAAAATATTTTTTAGATAAAAAATATATTTTTAAACAGGTAACATAATGACAAACTCACAAAATACTCATAATCATTTTGATACAATTGATAATTATGATGATGAAATTCCAGCACATATTGCCAGATATCTTCGTGAAGTAAAATCACAAAAAATTATCACCATTTTAAAGCAGTTTCTTAATGATAAAAAGTCTTCTGGTCAATTAAATGGCATTGATCTAGGCTGCGGTACAGGCGAATATGTTAAATATTTGCAAGAAAAAGATTTAATATTAAGCATTGATGGTCTGGACTTTTCTAAAAAACAATTGGAACTGGCTAAACAAAAAGGCCTGAAAAACCATTTTATCCATGATTCAATGAGTCATATCAGCA
Source organism: gamma proteobacterium symbiont of Taylorina sp. (assembly GCA_025655455.1). Taxonomy (GTDB): domain Bacteria; phylum Pseudomonadota; class Gammaproteobacteria; order GRL18; family GRL18; genus GRL18. The sequence continues at coordinate 259,399 of JAHXIV010000007.1, read as the reverse complement.
ATGCGAAAGACTGCTACTATGATTTTTCTTATGCCATCAATTCCATACATCATTTACCTTCAAAAGAGGAGCAATCAAAAACGCTTGATGAAGTTTTTCGCATATTAAAGCCCGGGGGCATATTTATCATCCATGAAATTAATATAAAAAACCCTCTCATTCGGTTTTATGTCAACTATATTTTTCCAAGAATAAGAAATATTGATGATGGAAGCGAAATCTGGCTAACAGAAAAGTTAGTAAAAGAATGTCATTTTATTATCGAACAGATTGATTATTTTACCTTTATTCCAGATTTTACACCTGAGTTTTTAATGGGTACAATGATCACCTTAGATAAAATTTTATCACACTCTCCGCTGTCAGTATTTGGTGCCCATGTGATGTATGTATTAAAAAAACCAGAGTAAAGCAGTGAGAGTGATCATTGCTCAATATTAACTTTTGCATAAGGAATTACACGTAAAACAGTAGGGGGTTTTGAAAAGTTATTTACTTTAACTTCTTCCACATAGGCATAAACTGACCGCTCATCTTTTAGCGTATCTGCATGAATGATAATAGTGTAATAATCAGATTTTTTAAAATTCATCCAGCCTGACACTTTACTGATAACTGATGGACTTAGATGAATAGATACTTCACTCATATTCTTAAACGGCTGTATTTTTCGAGCAGCAATTAATTCTTTCGCTGCCTCTTCACTCATCCCCGGAAGCATCTTTAACACTTCTGCTGAAGCAAAATTAGGATTCACAGTCCCCGATTTACCGTATAAAGTCAGCACAGTCTCCAGATCAATATCTTTAAAAACTTCATCAAATCCTTTAATCAAACGAATTTCATCAACTGACATAAAGTTATCATTTCGCGGCTGGTAAGACAGATTATTTTTTTTATAATATTGTCTTTCAGCGCCATTAAGCCTTTTTAAATCATCTTTATCGATCCAATCCAGCCATGCATCGCTCATCAAGGGAATGTTCTTATTGTATTCACCAAGGTTATGCTCTAAAAACTGCTTAATCTTTATTTCATTAAGGCCGGAAATGTTAAGCTTCCCGGATAAATCCATAATTCGTATTGTCATACCATCAGAGCCTGGATAGCTTAGCTTTAAAGCTCTGCCATCAAAAGAATTCTCTTCACTCGTTTTCTTAAATGATGAGGTTTTCCGAACATTAATTGCAGGCATTTGATTGATCAGCAATTCCATATGAGCCTTATTTAATGAGGCCAGTATCCGACTCCAACTATGCAGACTCTCATTGTAATTAATCACTGTTGTTGCAGATAAACGTATATTGACTGCCATGGCTGTTACCAGTATCAGACCAAGCATTATTAACCACATCACGATGATTAATACAGAACCTCTGCTCCTGATCATAGAATAATTAAACCTGCAAACAACTTGTGAACCTTCACTTAAACAGTCCCTGTAAAGTGGAGCCAGAAGTATCTGTTTTTTCACCTGATTGAAAAATATCAAGTAAAGTCTTTCCTCCAGCTGATAGTGTCGCACCCTGCGATCCACTATTCAACTCCCCTCCCAAAGCACTTGCTCTGATAAAACCAAAAATACTGAATTGCCTGATATTGTTATCAGCCGTTAGTGATTCATTCTTTGTTTTAAAGTCAATTCTTATACCCAGAGGCAATTTTTCCTCTCCTTTAGATACCCATGTCTTAAGCCATTGCTTTTTACCCGCAGTACTTTCTGATAAATAATGTAAACTTACATCATAGTCTGTGAAATAGACTGAAGAGTTTGTCTGTTCTTCAAGCTGTTTATCAGGCTTACCGGGGTAAACAGGCAAAATTTTAAGCTGTATACCAGCATTCTGATGATTAATCTTTAAATGCCAGAATGAAAGTCCACTACTTTGATTGGGTGAAACTGTTGACACCCAGAGAAGTTCATCCATACTTCCTCTGAAAAGAATCTGTTTTTTAGCAGTATTACTCTCCTTATACTGATAGGCGAAAGTACCCAGTATGGCTTTTTCTAATTGCAAAAAGAGTAAAGATTCATCAATTTTTTCATCCAGTTTATAACCCAGTTTTTCCCAGTCACGGGTGATAGAGTTCAAACCAACCACTAATACCGTCATAAGAATGACACTCAGACTCACGGCAATTAATAATTCCAGTAAGGTAAAACCTTTGCTATTATCTGCTCCCGTTCCATGCTTCATTGACGATTAACAATGCTTTTTTTCATACGCACACTACTTAGAATAACTTCTTTCTGTGCATTGATAATATCAAATGATTCTAATGAGTATTTGAGTGCTTTACTTTGTTTTTCAGGTTTTATCAGTGTTTGTTTATTATCGACTGTATATTCAAGCTCAGATAATTCATCCATATAAGTGTCCAGCTCATGGTTACTGATCCAGGCTGCATTGAGGTAAAATCTTTGATTAATGGTTCTGGCCAGATTTGTCTGAGCTTTGAAACTAAGCTGCTTGCTTTGACTCTGTAAGGCAAATAAATTACCTAGCACCAAAGCAGTCAAGGTGATGGAAACCATCACTTCAAGCAGTGTAAAGCCCGGATTTTTTCTTATTCTACTCATCAGGCGGCTCATCACTGCTTTCTTCAATTGTCACCTTACCCGTAATACCATCAATGTTCAGATGAGCAATAAAACGTCCCTGCTTCAGACGAATAGTCCCGCCAGTCGCTCCACCCTGAGGAAAATAGGTGATATTAAAAGGTTTATTGTTTATCACCCTGGTAACAGTTTTCCATTGAATATCTGCTCCCTGGCTTTTCCAGTCACCCAGATTATTTTGTGGATGCTGACTGTCCTGTTCCGAATAAGGTTCTATTCTCATCTCAAAAGGACGATTCCTGATAATAGCATTACGACGATTATAATTGATAGCGGCTGCGAGTGTACGTAGCTGAGCACGGTACAGTTTCCCTTCACTACTACCAATACGAGGAATAATCACAGCACTGCTAATTGCGATGATTGACATGACAATCATCAGCTCCATCAGGGTAAATCCTTTACAGGGTTTAAGCATTAGAAAGAGTGCCTACAGCCAAAATAATTGGCACAAATTATTTTCAGTAACATTAAATAGTCTTAAAATATTTTGTGCCAATTTTTGTTATTCAAGAGTACTTATTCCCAGTTGCTAATATCTTTACCATCGTCTTCACCACCTTCCTGACCATCGGATCCCATTGAGGATAGATCATAATCTTTATTATGTTGTCCGGGAGAGACGTAGATATAATTATTTTCCCAGGCATCTTTAGGTATTTTTTTGATATAGGGTCCATCCCAGGCTGACTTATTTGTTGAGTCTTTGACCAGTTCAGTTAATTCCTTTGGAAACTTACCCATATCCAGTCGATAAGAATCCAGTGCGGATTCAATATTTTTAATCTGTGTCGCCACAACATCACGTTTAGCACCACTGAGTTTATTCCATAATGTTGGACCTACCAAACCGGCTAATAATGCCAGAATTGCCATAACTATTAACAATTCAATGAGGGTAAAGCCTTTTTTCTGCCTTTGTTTTACTATTTGTTTCATTTTTCTCTCTGTATATATAGTTGATGTACTAGTGTTTATTCGCTAATTCTTTATCAAGGTATTTCGCTGCCGCACGATAACGTCCTTTAAACTCCTCATTAAAAGTATCATGATCCTCTTCAATATTTAATACCTTCGTCGATATAATTAAAATCAGCTCACGACGTTCAACCTGAGTCCCCTGCGACTTAAACAGATTGCCCATCAGCGGTACATCTTTTAATACCGGCACCCCGGATTCCCCTGCCGCTTCAACAGATTCTATCAGGCCTCCCAGGATAATTGTTTCTCCGTCTCTGACCACCACGGAGGTATTAATTTCCTGATTGGTAAATGTGGGATTTAAACCGGCATCAGAACCGCTGGTTTGTCCCTCAATGGCTGAAAGTCCCTGTTTGATGCTCATATCCACAATACCATCCTCATTAATATGTGGTGTCACTGTCAACTCAATTCCTGTTTTACGATAGGCAATCTGCTGTGTAACATTAGTACCTCCTATCACATCAGTTGAGTTGGTATTAGTCGTATTAGAGGTTTCTACCGGCACTTCTTTACCCACATTAATCACTCCTTCTTGATTATTAGTAATCAAAAGAGAGGGTCTGGATAGAATATTCACATCACTATCCTGAGCCAGAGCATTTAAAGTGACACGCCAGTTACCTGTTAGTCGATTAACAATCAGTCCTAAGGGATCTCCATCCGGTCCCACTGACTGAGCCTGACCAAAATTGGTTTGTAAAACCGTTCCGGAACTGCCTAAATAGGCCCAGTCAATACCAAATGATTGTGAATCACTCAATGTCACCTGTGCAATCACCACGTTAATCAGTACTTGTAGCGGCACAACATCAAGTGTTCTTATGGTTTCCAAAAGTTGTTTATAATCTCTTGCTGTAGTGCGCACCAACAGAGAATTGGTTTCTTCATCTGCCACAATGGTGACATTAATATTGGCCGATGAGACTTCATCTGTGCTATTTCGTTTTACTTTTGCTACTGCCGCTCTAGTGGTCGGCTTTACCCCTTTCTTTTTATTAACTTCACGAGTAATTGCTGATTTAAACGAAAGTGATTCCTTACTGACTGACTTAAATTCATTAGGATTACCAATTCCCTCCTGATCCTGATCCTGTTTCCTGGGCGATTTATCATCCTGCTGAAAAATCGCATTTAAGGTACCAGCCAGAGATCCGGCATTCATACTTTTACATTTATAGATAAAAATTTGCTCAACCAGTTCTTCATCTGCACCTGCATCCAGAATATCCACCCAGCGACTCACTTCTGTAAAACCGCGTCCCGGTGGTGCTACCACCAACAGTGCATTAATGCGTTCCAGACCCATCACCTGGTAAACAGGCTTATTGCCTTCAATCAGCTTTAATATACCCTGCAGATCTTTGGCCACATTTTTTGCTTCAGCTTCTTTGATTTTATAGAGCCTAATGCCTCGATTCTTAAATGGATCACTATCAATCAGAGATAACAATCCATTCAATCTTCTCAATCGTTCAGGTTGTTCAATAATCAATAAAGTATTCAGATTAGGGACTGGCACCATTTTTCCCTTTGAACCAAGAATAGACTTTAAAACTGTGGTTGCTGAGTTCAGGGAAATATGTTTTAAGGGAGTCACCTGCATCACCATAGAGGCATCCGTCGTAGCTAAAAGCTCATTAGTACCAATCACTGAAGGTAAAAAATTAGTCCCTTTTTCGGCATAATAAATACCATTACGTTTCTCAAGAATGACACCTGCTTCATTGAGCAGCATCTGCAATATTGGCCACAGATCGGCCTGGGTCAAATTAGAATCGGGGGCAGTGCGCATGGTGATCTTACCTGACACAGCGGGATTGATTACTACAGTGATATTCAATGCGTCTGAAAATTCTTCCAGGATTTGGCGGATCTCTACCTGCTCATAATCCAGTTGCACAGGCGCATTTTTGGTATTAGTCTGACCCTCCGGGTTTTGTTCTGCCGCAGTAGCAGGAACAACCGGTGCAGTTGGCTGCTGGTACGTCATCGCTGGAATTGTACCATTACTCATTAGTTCCTGAGCATTTGATCTGAGACGCTGCTTTGTCTCTTCAGACATTGGCTGATGAGACTGAGAATAATCTGTTTTTGGAGCCGCTGGTTTAATCGGTGTTTTAATCGATGAAGTTGCAGACACATCATCTGTTTGTGTCACGACTACACTCTCCTGTGCAGTTTTTTGTACCACTTCCGGTTCCGTTTCTGATTTTTCAGAGATCGTCTGACAGGCAGCTAAAAAAAGAACCATAAACAATATATTTAACTTCATATAATAACCTTTTTCACTTTACATACCCACATCATTAATACTAAACACCGCTAATAACATGGTGATCACAATTCCACCCACCATAATACCTAAAAAAAGAATCAACAGAGGCTCTAATAATGCCACCAGCTTTGAGATCAGGTTTTTAACATAGCCGTCAAAGGTGACTGCCAGCTGATTTAAAATACTGGCTGTGCGACCTGATTCTTCACCAACACTAATTAACTTATACAATAGAACCGGAAAAGCCTTACGATTATCCAATGCTTTTCCAAGTGCCAGTCCCGCTTGCACATCCACTTCCACCTGTTTTAATTGTTTCACTAATTGTGTATTTTCAATTACCCCCCGGGTAATCTGCAAACCGCGTAACAAAGGGATACCTGCTGATAACAAAGATCCCAGTGTGCGCGCAAAATTGGCCGAATCCTTATACAGCAATAATTTACCCAATACGGGTAATCTTAGTAAAAATCCATCTCGATGCTGTTTCTTTTCCTGACTGTCACCCCACCATTTCCACGAAAAATAAAAACCAATGGGGATGAAGATCAAAGTCCATCCATAATATTGCATCCAACGACTTAATGCCAATAAAAAAGCAGCCGATGGTGGTATTTGAGTGCCTGCATCTTCAAATAAAGTGGCAAACTGAGGCACCACAAAGGCCAGCATGGCAATAATAGACAAAATACCCACTACAAATAATACTGCTGGATAAATCATTGCACCAATAATATGACGTCGTGTTTCCTCAGCATCCACCATAAAACGTTCCAGCGAAGGCAATAACTGGCTCAAAATTCCAGCCTCTTCACCGGCTCTGATGATACTGATATACATCGTTGAAAATACATTTTCCCTGGCCTCCATTGCCTGAGAAAGTGTTTTTCCTTCTTTTACATCACGCCGAATGGCTTCAATCAACTGTCGTGTTGAAGACGACTCTGAAATTCCTTCAAGTAAAAGTAATGCCTTATCAATCGGCATCTGTGCATCCATCAGAGTGGTCAATCCCTGAGTGAACTCAATCATTTCAGCACGGGAAATACCTTTTTTCTGAGTGCTCTTTTGCGACTGTTCTGCTGATAAAATAATTTTGACCGGAATCAGCTTTTTACTCTTTAGAACATTAATGACTTCCTGTTCTGTTTCAGCACTGAGCCGGCCTTTTTCCAGTAAACCCTGCTGATCATAGGCCTGATAATCATAATAACTAAGACTCATACGGCTCTGGTGACCCGCACAACTTCTTCTACTGTGGTCAAACCACGAGACAGTTTATCCAGTGCATCCCGCCTTAATGTCTGCATACCCTGCACAATGGCCTTTTCACGGATAATATTGGCATCAGCACCGGTATTAATCAGGTGGCGGATCTCATCGCTGATAATCAGCAGCTCATAAAGTCCAATGCGTCCTCTATAACCCGTTTCTCCACAACGACTGCAGCCTTTTCCCCGTTGTATCAGCGGGATTTCAGACAGAGAAATATCCAGCAGTTTTGCCTCTACCTCTGTCATCTTGTGTTCACTGCAGCAGTCTGGACAATTTTCCCGCACCAATCGTTGTGCCTGAATAGCCAGTAGACTGGAACTGATTAAATATGGCTCTACACCCATATCCTGCAGACGGCTGATAGAACCTGCTGCATCATTGGTATGCAGAGTTGAAAAAACCAGATGTCCGGTCAGCGCCGACTCAATAGCAATTGAAGCCGTTTCATGATCACGGATTTCACCAATCATAATCACATCCGGATCCTGACGCACAATAGAGCGCAGACCGGCAGCAAAGTTTAAACCTATTTTACTATTGACCTGAATTTGTGTAATACCTTCCAGCTGATACTCTACCGGATCTTCCACAGTGATCATTTTCTGTTGCTGAGTGCTGATTTTCTCTAATGTGGCATACAATGTCGTTGTTTTACCACTGCCTGTTGGGCCGGTGACCAAAATCATGCCATGAGGCTGCTTAATCATATCCTCCCAGCGATTCAGAACCTGAGGCGGCATACCCAATTCTTCTAATTCGACCAGAATATCGCTACGATCAAGAATACGTAATACAATGGATTCACCATGTACTCCCGGCAGAGTTGATACCCGCATATCAATTTTTTTCTGACCCAGTGTATATTCAATACGTCCATCCTGCGGCAGCCTTTTTTCTCCAATATCCAGTTTTGCCATTAATTTTAAGCGCGAAGCTACAGCCGGTTGTGCACTCACCGGTAAAGATTCTATCTGCTGCATAATACCGTCAACCCGGCAGCGAATAATAAAATTATGCTCTTCCGGTTCAAAATGAATATCACTGGCATTTAAATCCAATACTCGTTCAAAAAGATGATTAACTAAACGGATCACCGGTGCATCTGATGATAAGTCTTTTAGATCTTCATCACTGAATTCAGCTTCATCTTCTTCTGTTTCACCCATCTCAGGAGCCAGCTCAGCGCGCCAGTATTTTATCAGTTGTGCAACATCTTCATCATTGGATAAAACAAATTCAATGGATTGTCCCATGGTATAACGAATTTTTTCTCTTAAAGCAGCATCAGGCGATTCAATAACCATTAACTTCCCGGATTGGAAAAAATCTTTGTCAGGCACAATTCTCATGGGAATCAATAAGTCTGAGAAAATATTTAAGTCCAGTTTCATTGCGTATCACTTCCCTGATCTGCAGAAAAATGACTGAAGCCCACAACTTTAAGCGTACAGTTAAGCATTTTTCGATAGGTTCTCACCTGCACATCAATGACCACCAGACTGGGGTTCGATTTTTTTATTAAATTCAATACCTTCATAAACTTATCACTATGTGCTTTAAACGACATCGTTTGTGTCACCAGTAACCAGTCTTCACTCTGTTTTAAATCCGGCAGACTCATAGAGTCTACTTTTATGCCACTCTTTTTTGCCAGAGTCTTAAGCTTTCCCTGTACCCTGGCAGCAATCAACTCAGGAGATTTTCCAACAAAAAGCTTTTTTAATAATTGCTGTTTTTGCTTGTTATTTTTCTCAAATTCAGTACGCCAGTAATTCTGTCGCGCCATCAGTTTCTTTAAACGGGATCTTTTTTGCTTTAATTGTTCAACCTCATCAATACCGGATTGATAAATCTTATAAGCAAAAGGAATACCCTGAGCAACAACACCGATCACTAAAATTGCCAGAAAAATTCCCAATAATTTTTTTTCTTTTATTGTCATTTCAGTTAGTTCACAGGAAAATATTTTTCTTGATATGCTTCAACATTAATACTTTTAATGTGAAATGTAATACCAAAATGTTCATTTTTTTTGCCGCGCTCACTTTGGGTTCTCCGATTAAAGGCCACCTGTTCAAATTCTTCCTGTCTGGAGATAGTTTCTAAAATACTGGTCGGGTTGGGGCTATAACCATCAATTTCAACAAAACCCTCTTTTATAACAAATCCCTTGATCCAGCTGTTTTTTGGGATAATAGAATTCAGTTTCCGGATGACTGCAGCAATATCAGCCCTGGGATAATCCACAAATAAAGCCCAGTTATCTTCAAATTGAGTCACAGAACTGCGCATTTTTCGAACTTCAACTGTTTTCTCTTTATATTCCAGGTATCTTTGCTCATATTTATTAAAACGGATTGAATTTTTGATAAACGGGGTTACCAGCAATACAGCAACAATAAGCCCGGCAATCACGGCTAAGCGGCCTTTTTTCAAACGACTATGTTTTTTTAAATTACGCCGTGCTGATTCGGGGAAAAAAGCATATGAAAGCTGCTCTATCTGTTTTCTGTCAATATCCAACCAATAATCAGCTGTTTTAATATGTGTCATATCATCTAAGGCTGCTGATTCTTTTTCCCATTGTTGAAAATAGGCTTCATCCTGCATATCACGATGGCTGATACTACGCCACTGTATAAAATCCTGTTGATTGAGTGTCACCTGTAATAAGTGATTTTCATCCTGTTCTCTATACTGCAGTATTTGGTTTTTTTTAGTATTTTCAGTTTTTATCAGAGAGGTGAGTATTATTCTGGGAATAATGGCAGACAATTCGATCGACTGCTGCTTGAATGCACTAAATAACCGCTCCGTTCGCTCATAGTCCAGCCATAATGCAATATTTTTTTTTCTTGATTCATTATGATTAACAGCCAGCATTAACTGACCGGGATAGGCAGGCATCAGATCACTCACCTGATAACTTAGAGCTGACGGCACATTTTGAATGGCCATTTCCGGTAATTCATATTCAGTTGCAACAAATTCTACATTGGATAAATAAAGGGCTATATGTATCGATTGTTTATTTTTTCCCTCTATTAGCGATAATTTTTTTGCTGCCGAGGCAACAGTTTCAGCCTCCATATCAGCCAGTTCGACACACTCACCAGTCTGCAGATTCAGCAGTTCCTGATTCCAGATAAGCAAATGAGTATCAACTGTTTTCAGCAGTTCCTGACGTTCATCCGTCTTAAAAAACGCAGTAAGCGAAAAGACAAACCGGTGCTTTAAGCGATGAAAAAAAGGCATGACATTTTTAAACAAATGGAATTTCCTATTACTTAGATCAAGAATTCATTAAACTATGAACTATACTTTTTTTGTGATAGTTTTTTAATTTAAATAATTGATGAAATCCCTGTACCAGTTGTTTAATTAAGGCTCCCGGGTTTTGCGACAGCATTTCAGCACTGGATTGTCCACACCAGTTTGCAATATAGTTTTTTTGAGCATTATTATTTTTTCCACGAAAAACCAGTAATGTAAAGCCATCCATATCAGGGCTGCGATGTGATTTTTTCCACGTTTCCGACTGTTTAAGCAGCATCATGACATCGGGCTGAATCGCTTCCAGTCCCTCGGGAGTCATATCACCATCCAGAGCAGAACCAACAGCAGCAACTGAATCATTTCTGGTACGGGAAATCTCAAGTGCATTCAGCTCATCATTGGAAAATGAATGAATAACAAATGCTTTTTCACCTGCGACAAGCACTTTTGGCATATTGTATAATATCCTTAATATAACGAATTAACCGGAAATTATAACATAAATATAAAAAAGCGTGTTCTTATAGCATTGTGCAATTGAGAAAAGAGTCTGAATAATAGAATGGGATCAGTTCAGAAATAATTTCTCAATTTAATTTCAAATACTGCTCCTGAATCAAGAAAATGTACATCAACATCCAATTGCATCTCAATTTTGATCTTTTTTAAAGCCTGCCCCTGACCACCAGTGTAGGCAATATCATGTTTTACATCAGCATCTGATTTTTCAATATAACGCCTGACAAACCAGTCAACAAACCTGGATATCAAATCATTGCCGTCTTTTTGATCAACAAATGACTTTTTGGGTTTTAAAAAATTTTTTCCATATCCATTATCCACAACACTCAGTACAACTAATTTTCTGAACTGGTCAATATAAAGGATAATCTTGATTGCCGGAAATTGATTAAGATATTTTTTTTGCAGAAATGCTGCATGGGAAAAACTATCGACGGCATTTTGGTAGGCATCTTTAACAACACTTTTAATAATCATGGCATCACCAGCAGTACCACCGATAGAGGTTATCAACTCATCATAAAGTTGCGGCATGACCACCAGTTCAGAAAGAGCCTTACTTTGCTCAGACAAACTCATTGTATGCCATAGACTAAACGCAGGATCATTAAAAATGATAGAGAATTGACCTAGAATTGAAATATCGTCATAGCGTAAATCACTTTTCTGCAGATACAATTTGAAGATATTATTGAGTTTCGTCAGTGAGAGATTCTTTTTAATTTTATGCTCATCTATCAGATAGTCTTCAGGATGATAAATAACAGGACCTTCTTTAAGTGATTTTCCTTTTATCAAGGTGTCAGATTTGTCATTCATATTAATCCTTGCGCTCCAGTTCATCCATATGGATATGATATTTACTTTTAAGGTGTTGAATATAGGAATGAGTTTCATAGCGATCTATGAGTGGTAATGTAAGAGTTCCCATCAAAGCATCAAGACCATTAATTTGAGAGTATTTGATATTAAGCTTTTATTGAATTGCTGATCAGGTACTGCATTTTTATTGTTCTGATTCATTTCATTTTTCTGTTCTCTTTTTGGTTTTAGTAAGAACAGTATATTTTTATTTTGTGTCAAATTTATGACAAATAATAAAAATTCATGCTGTTTTTGGTATAAGATTATACCTATGACTTTATTAATTTAGCTCTGGATTCAATACATATCTCTAACGGGTATCTTTATGGAAATAAAAATTTGCCAGTCAATCAGTGAAATTGATAAACAACAATGGAATGCTTTACTGGTTGATAATAATCCTTTTATCCGATACGAGTTCCTACACGCTTTGGAAATACATCACTGCGCAGCTGAAAAATTTGGCTGGATTCCCAGACATATTGTTATTTATGAAAACAATCAACTACTTGGCGCAATGCCTTTATACGAAAAACATAATTCCTATGGTGAATTCGTATTTGATCAAGCCTGGAGTGATGCCTACCAGAGACATGGACTGCAATATTTTCCAAAATTGGTCTCATGTATTCCCTATACACCCATTCAAGGTCAACGTTTATTATCTCTGGCAGGTCAGGAAGAAAAAATTGTTCCTTTATTAATAAAAACAGCCAAACAAGTTGCACAACAATACCATTATAGCAGTTTTCATTGTCTATTTCCTGCTAATACCGAACAGCAATGGCTATCAGATCAGAAGCTATATACCCGCTACGATTGTCAATTTCACTGGCATAATAATAATTATAAGGATTTTGATGATTTTTTATCCGCTTTATCTTCCAGAAAACGAAAAAATATCCGTAAAGAGCGTAACAGCATCAAACAAAGTGGAGTCACTTTTAGAATTTTAGACGGTTTTACCAGCACAGAAAAAGACTGGCAGGATTTTACCCGTTTTTATTTAGCCACTTTTGCAGAAAAATGGGGTATGGCCACACTAAATTGTGAGTTTTTTCAGACCATAGCCAGAACTTTATCCGCTCAGGTAGTATTGGTTATGGCTGACAAAAATAATCACTGCATCGCTGGTTCACTAATGTATAAAAGTGATACGACCTTATACGGTCGTTTCTGGGGATGTCAGAAGTCTATTGATAATTTACACTTTGAAGCATGTTACTATCAAGGGATAGAATATTGTATCCATCATGGCCTGGAAAAATTTGAACCTGGAGCACAGGGAGAGCATAAGATTGCCAGGGGATTTATTCCTGTTTTAACCAAATCCAGTCATTATTTAAGTGAGCCTCATTTTAAGGCCTCTATTGAACAATTTATCAATCATGAACAAGCTGCTGTTGTAGATTATATGCAGCAGCTCAATCAACATTTACCTTATAAGCACCCTTTATTTGCTGATGGCTCTCAGGGGAAAAAACATTGAAACCATTTTCTGAATCATGTGTTCAAAATCAGGCTGTCATCCTCAAACAACTGAAATTACTATGTCCTCATCCAGCCAATATACTTGAAATAGGCAGCGGCACCGGACAACATGCTGTTTATTTTTCAAAAAAAATGCCGCACCTTGAATGGTATACCAGTGACCGTCCTGAAAATCATCCTGCTATAAAACTATGGCTGGACGAAGCTCAGTTGAGTAATCTTCACTATCCATTTGAACTGGATGTGAAAAAATCCAACTGGCCTGAGTTAGCAATTGATATTATTTTTTCTGCCAATACAGCTCATATTATGAGCAAAGCCGAAGTAGAAGCTTTCTTCAGTAGAGTAGGCAGCCAGCTGCAAAAAGAGGGACTTTTCATTCTTTACGGCCCCTTCAATTATAATGGTCAATACACTGCAGAAAGTAACGCACGTTTTGACCTCTGGCTAAAGCAACAAAACCCTGATAGTGAGATAAAAGACTTCGAATTTTTGAATTCTCTGGCTAAACAATCCGGGCTGGAATTTTCTCAGCAAATTGATATGCCCGCCAATAATAAAATACTTTGCTGGAAAAAAAAATAATACATCATATCTAGGAAGAACAACTGACAGAGATTTGACCTGCCCAGGCTGGTGGGTGTCCTGCGTATTCTGCCATTTCCGGATGCTCATCATAAGGATTTTGTAATACTTTCAGCCACTGATCCAAGTAGGCATAATCCTGCTGTTGCTCAGCACGCTCTATGATCATTTGTGCGATATAATTGCGCAGAATATACTTAGGATTGATGCTGTTCATTTTTTCCTTACGTGCCTCTGCAGATAAAGGCTGGGATTTTAGATTTTGATGATATTCTCCAGCCCATTGATTAAAAGTATCAGCATCATTAAATAATTCAAGCAAATCACTATTTGCCTGCCGTGAGACTTGATCAAACTCAAAATCAGCGAGCTTTCTAAAAAACAGGCTATAGTCAACCTGCTGTTCCTGCATAATATTTAATAGCGAAAAAATAAGTGCTTCATGCTGCTTGTCATTTTTCTCAAATAAACCTGATTTATTTTGCATTAATTTTAAATAATAACGGTTATAGTCTTTTTCATAGCCAGATAAAGCCTGCTTGGCCTCTTCTACATCCATTAAATCCAATACGCTTCTGGCCAGACAATTTAAATTCCAGAACGCAATCGACGGCTGATTTTCAAAACGGTAACGCCCCTGATGATCAGAGTGATTACAAATAAACTGACTGTCATAATTATCCAGGAATGCAAATGGGCCGTAATCAATTGTCAGACCTAAAATTGACATATTATCAGTATTCATAACGCCATGGGCAAATCCCTCAGCCTGCCATGCGGCAATCAATTCAGCTGTTTTATTGACGACTTTTTCCAGCCATTTTTGATAAGGATTATAGTCAGTACTTCGCAAATCAATATCCTGATAATAATGTCTAATCACAAAATCAGCTAATTGTTTAATTTGCCTATGCTGTCCTCTGGAAGCAAATAATTCAAAAGAACCAAAACGTATAAAAGAGGGAGACATTCTTATCATAACCGAGCCGGTTTCAATATTTTCCCGAAAAACTTTCTCTTCACTGCCCACTATTGAAAGAGAGCGAGTAGTTGGAATATGCAGTGCCGCCATTGCTTCACTACAAAGATATTCCCTGATCGTAGAACGCAATACTGCCCTGCCGTCACCATCACGTGAAAAAGGCGTTAAACCAGCACCTTTAAGCTGTAACTCCCAGTAGCGTCCATTTTTATTTTGAATTTCTCCCAATAAAATAGCTCTGCCGTCACCTAACTGTGGTACAAAATGGCCAAACTGATGCCCTGCATAAATAAACGAACTGGGCTGAGCATCCTCCAACATGGCATTGCCACTACTGATGTCAGTAAAGAACTCATGGTCAATTGTGCTCTCATCAATATCTAATTCATTAAGCATCAATGGATTAATATTGATAAGATGAGGTTTTTTAATTGACGTAGGCTGCTGGTTTTGATAAAAATCATTGCCTAATTGCTGATAACGATTGGTAAACTTCAACTGTTTCATTAATATACTACCTACAATACTTGATTGAATTACTAGGTTATTATCCTACCACAATTTACAATAGACTGTTAGGGGCTTTTTTCAGCATATAAATTGATTATTTTTAATACTATAGGAACGATATGAATCAACCCGACAAACAAGCAGTCAAAGCTTATTTACTACAACTGCAGGATGATATCTGCCATTCTTTAGCACAGGAAGATGGCGGGCAGGAATTTATTGAAGAAACATGGGAGCGTGAGCAGGGCGGGGGTGGACGCTCCCGGGTTTTAAGTCAGGGCAAAATTTTTGAACAGGCGGGAGTGAATTTTTCTCATGTGATGGGCGAAAGCCTGCCGCGCTCTGCCACTGCCAAACGACCGGAACTGGAAGGCAGAAGTTTTAATGCCATGGGGGTTTCACTGGTGATCCACCCAAACAATCCCTTTGTTCCAACCTCTCATGCCAATGTGAGATTTTTTATTGCCACTAAAGAAAATGCCGAACCAATCTGGTGGTTTGGTGGTGGTTTTGACTTAACTCCTTATTATCCATTTAAAGAAGATGTCATTGCATGGCACGAAAATGCTAAAAAAGCCTGTGATGAGATTGATAAAACTTATTATGATCAGTTTAAAAAATGGTGTGATGAATACTTTTTCCTCCCTCATCGTAATGAAACTCGCGGCGTGGGCGGCCTGTTTTTTGATGATTTTAATGAGGCTGGATTTGAGCATGGATTTAATTTGATGCAGGCTGTTGGAAATCATTTTATTCCGGGCTATTTACCGATTGTTCAAAAAAGAAAAAATACTCCCTATAAGGAACAACATAGAGATTTTCAACTGTATCGACGTGGGCGTTATGTAGAATTTAATCTGGTCTATGATCGAGGCACTTTGTTTGGCTTGCAAACAGGAGGCAGAACAGAGTCAATATTAATGTCCTTACCCCCTCTGGTCAAATGGAAATATAACTGGCAGCCCGAAAAAGGTTCCGCAGAAGCCGATCTCTATGAAAATTATTTAAAACCGAAAAACTGGTTGTAACTCAGCACTATCATCCAATTTTCATAACCCTGTCACATTTGTTCTAATATTGTCATAATTCTGTAACATTGTATATTTATACTGCTGCTATCTTATATAAAAGCAAAAAGGAAACAATGTGAATAAAAAACAAATATTAGGCAGCTGCATTTTAATATCAGGCCTTGGATTATTATCCCTAAGCAGTTCTGTATCAGCCAGAACAGTAATTCAAAATAAAGGTTCCGACACATTAGTGAATGTCGCTCAAGCCTGGGCAGAAGAATATCGAAATGTAGATAAAGATGTCGCAATAGCCGTTTCCGGTGGCGGTTCTGGAACTGGAATTGCAGCGATGATTAACGGCACTGTTGATATTGCTAATGCCAGTCGCTCAATGAAGGGAAAAGAAATTAAACTGGCAAAAAGCAAGGGACAAAATCCTATTCAGCATATTGTCGGTTATGACGCTTTATCTGTTTTCTTGCATAAAGACAATCCTTCAGACACACTCTCTTTTGCACAATTAAAAGAGATTTTTGGCCGTGATGGAAAAGCCGTCAAATGGTCAGATCTGGGTTTAAAAGTTCCGGGTTGTAAACAGGATAAAATTGTTGTTGTCAGTCGCCAGAATAATTCAGGTACTTATGCATTTTTCAAAAAAGCCGTACTCGGTAAAAAAGGAAAATTTCGCCAGGGTACCTTAGACATGCACGGTTCAAAAGATGTGGTTGATTTGGTTGAAAAAACCCCCTGCGCCATAGGCTATAGTGGTTTAGCTTATGCAAATGATCATATAAAAATGTCCTGTGTTGCCCAGGAAGCCGGCAAGCCATGTGTTAATCCCAGCGTAGCAACCGCCAGTGATCGCTCTTACCCGATTGCCCGTCCATTGTTTATGTATACCAATGGTGAGCCTAAAGGTGAAATTAAAAAATACCTTGACTGGATTATGAGTGATAAAGGTCAGTGTATTCTGCTTAAAAAAGGTTATGCCCCTGCAAAAGATGTGAAATGTGACTAATTGTTATTGTCTCTTCGGAGTAGCAAGTATTAGTTCAGAGAGGGGTGCATGCTAATTAAGCCTGCATTCCTTTTCACATTCTATATTTACCTTTAACCATAATTCTTTAACCTTTTAATCTGGCTTTAACCCACTGGAATTAACTATGTCTCATCTGGAACAACGTCTTGAAAATGATTTGAAAAATATACGCAGCAGGGTTATAGAACAAGCCCGTAATGTACAAACTGGTGTTAATGATGCGATTCATGCTTTGCAAACCGGCGATAAACAATTAGCTTACAACACCATTCTGAATGATCATCCCATTAACCGAACCATGCGGGCAATTGATCGATTATGTCATAAATTTATTGCCGTACACCTGCCCAGCGGCACACATTTACGTTTACTGTCCTCGATTATAAGAATTAATATTGAACTGGAACGTATGGGCGATTACGCCGTTGTCATTGCACGAGAAGCCGTGCAATTAAGTTCACCTCCTGAAGGCTCAATGGGCAGAGAAATCGATCGACTGGCCGCTGAAACACAATTGATGCTGAAACAATCCATCAAGGCATTTGCAGAGTTGAACTCTGAATTAGCACGCAGCACCATAGTCATGGCCAGGAGTATGGAATATAACCTGGATGTGGTTTATCAGGAAATTACCCAGAACACTCAGAAACAAAATGTCAAAGACACTTTAGCCCTGTTTGTTATTTTTACCCAGCTTAAACGTGTTGCAGATCAAGCAAAAAATCTTTGCGAAGATACGATTTTTGCTGTCACCGGTGAACAAAAAGCCCGCAAAATTTATAAAATCCTGTTTATTGATAAAGACAATAGCATTTCAAGCCAACTGGCTGAAGCTATTGCACAAAAAAATCATCCTGATATTTGCACTTATCGAAGTGCCGGCCGTACAGCTGCCGCAAACATTAGCCCGGAACTGGTCACTTTTCTTGGTTCCAGAAGTGTAGAAACATCTGAACTAAGCACCACCTGCCTGAATGATATAAGTCACCAGGAAATTTCAGAACAACATCTCATTATCAGTTTACAGGGGAAGCTCAGCTCTTATATAGAAAATATTCCTTTTCATACCAGTACCTTAGAGTGGGATATCAGTTCTGAGTCTGAAGATCAGAATATAGAAACTCTGTATCGCACTTTAGCTTTATATATCAGTGATTTACTGAACCTGTTACATGGCGATGAGGTATAAACATGGCTAAGCTAGAGAGTAGTAGCAAACAAATGGACGATCTATTTGATCAACGCAATATGGACTGGTATTTTGACAAGCTGGTGCAAATGATTGTTTTTATCAGTGGTATTTCAGCCATTATTTTTGTTGTCGGTATTTTTGTTTTTGTTACCGTCGAAGGCATGGGTTTCTTATTGGAAGGGTTTTCTTTTACTGAGGTGTTTGGTTCAGAATATTGGGAACCCAGTGATGAAGATGACCCCGAATACGGTATGCTGGCTTTAATTGCCGGTACCGCCAGTGTCACAGGTTTGGCCATGCTGATTGCAATCCCTTTTTCTTTGGGTGCGGCAATCTATATTGCCGAATTTTCCACTGGAAAAACCAGGGAATATCTCAAAGTATTAGTCGAATTGTTAGCCGCTATTCCTTCAGTGGTCTGGGGCTTTATCGGTTTATCCATTATGAATCCACTCATTATTGAAACATTTGATGTGCCGGTGGGACTCAGTGTACTGAATGCAGGGATTATTCTCGGTCTTATGGCGGCTCCTATTATGACTTCTATTGCAGAAGATGCACTTAAAGCCGTACCCGATCGTTATAGAGAAGCAGCAGAAGCACTGGGTGCAACCCGTTGGCAGGTTATTTATAAAACGGTATTACCGGCTGCAAAAAATGGACTATTAGGTGCCATCCTACTGGGTGTTGGACGTGGTTTTGGTGAGACGATGGCGGTGCTGATGGCAACAGGCCACTCGGTCAATATTCCAGGCAGTGTGTTTGATTCGGTTAGAGCCTTAACCGCTACCATTGCAGCTGAACTGGGTGAAACTGCTGTAGGTTCAGAACATTATCAGGTGTTATTCAGTATTGGTATTTTCCTGTTCCTGATTACCTTTATTATCAATCTGACTGCTGATTTGATTGTTCGCGGGATCAAGAATCAATAGTTAAATCAATAGTTGAATTCAATAATACAATAAATAGGTAAAAACTATGCATAAAACTACGCTTGAAAAAGCTAATTCAGCAGAGTCAATGTTTTCTGTTTCTGCGCTGAATGTAAAAAATAAAAAGACTCAAAAACTCTATAGTGTCCTTTTTTTGATGATGACCCTGTTACTCATCCTGCCCGTATTAGTAATTCTGGGTACATTGATTGTAAAGGGCGGATCGATGATTTCCATTGATTTTTTATTTACTGATCCGGTTAACGGCATGACAGAAGGCGGTGTTTTTCCTGCTTTACTGGGCACGGTCTGGCTAGTCAGTCTGGCATTATTGGTTTCTGTCCCTCTGGGTATTGCTGCGGCAATCTACCTGAGTGAGTATGCCTCCGACAACTGGTTTACGCGTATTATCAATCTGGCGATTATCAACCTGGCCGGAGTACCGTCCATCGTTCATGCCTTATTTGGTCTGGGTGCGTTCGTGATGTTTTTCGGCTTTGGCACCAGTATTTTAGCCGCCAGTTTAACCCTGGCGATTATGACGCTGCCGGTGGTGATTGTTTCAACCCGTGAATCATTGCAGGCAGTCCCTCATGCTTTTCGTGAAGCCTGCTGGAATATGGGTGCTACACGTTGGCAAACCATTCGACGGGTGGTATTACCTAACGCAGTCAGCGGTATCTTAACCGGTGTTATTCTTGAGGTCTCCAGAACCACAGGGGAAACTGCACCAATTATGTTTACCGGAGCCGCATTCTTCCTGCCGTTTTTACCGCAGGGTATATTTGATCAAACCATGGCTTTATCATTACACCTGTTTGTGGTGTCTACCCAGGTACCCAATGTACCTGAGGCATTACCTTATGCGGTGGCATTGGTGTTAATTGGTATGGTGTTATTAATGAATAGTGTGTCAATTGCATTAAGAATGTATTTACGAGGTCAGAAAAAATGGTAGAAAAAACAGTTGTTGATACAGAGTTTGATAGAGTAGTAAAAGCACAGAAATGTAAAATAGAAGTCAATGACCTGACAATTTCTTATGCTGGAAAAGCTGCTCTCAGTGATGTCAGTCTGAAAATCTATGAAAATGAAATTTTCGGCATTATCGGCCCGGCTAATGCGGGTAAAACCAGCTTTTTAAAATCACTCAATCTGATGAATACTTTTGATGCCAATATGAAAGTAGAGGGTGATATTCGCTTTAATAACCGGGATATTCATCAGCTTAGAAATGTCTATGCCCTGCGCAGCCGTATCGGCGTAGTATTTCCCCTGCCAGTGGGCTTGCCCTTAACAATATATGAAAATGTGGCCTTGTCTCCGCGTCTGCGGGGCATCAAAGACAAAACCTCCCTGGATCAAATTGTAGAGCGTTGTTTACAGCGTGCCGCACTCTGGGATGAAGTCAAAGATCGACTGAACTCTCTGGGTAGTCTGCTCTCCGGTGGTCAGCAGCAGCGTTTAACCATTGCCAGGGCTTTGTCACAGGAACCTGAAGTGTTAATGTTGGATGAATTCTCTATTGCTGTTGATCCTGTCACCACGATGCGAATTGAAGATGTACTAAAAGAATTAAAGCATGAAATGACCATTATATTAGTGACTAATCTGGTACAACAGGCGCATCGACTCGCGGATCGTACTGCATTTTTTCTGGATGGAAAATGTATAGAAATTGGTGATACCGAGGCACTTTTTAATGGTGAAGTAAAAGATCCGCTGACTTTGGATTATATTGAGGGACGTTTTGGATAATGGATAAACTAATGAATACAGCACATGATTATGCAATCACCACTGAAAAGCTGAATCTATGGTATGGTTCTTTTCAGGCACTTTTTGATATTGATTTAAATATCCGTAACGGCATGATAACGTCTTTAATCGGTCCCTCAGGTTGTGGGAAATCTACTTTCCTGCGCAGTGTGAATCGAATTAATGAACGACTGGGTTATGTTCGAATTGATGGTAAAATTAATGTTCAGGAGCAAAATATCTATGCAGAAAAGGTTGAATTAGTACAGGTACGTAAACAAATCGGTATGGTTTTTCAACGACCTAATCCACTGCCTGTTTCAATCAAAGAAAACATACTCTTTGGCCACAAACTGCATGTGAAAGATAAAAAATATTCTGCCGCAGATTATAATGATATCGTTGAAAAATCTTTACGTCAGGTATTACTTTGGGATAAGGTCAAAGATAGTCTGGATCAAAAAGCCACCGCTTTATCTTTGGAAGAACAGCAAAAACTCTGTATTGCCAGATTATTACCGGTAAAACCCAATATTTTATTAATGGATGAACCCTGTTCGGCACTGGATCCTAAAGGAACGGCAGCTGTCGAGGAACTAATCTGGGAGTTGCGTGGAGAATATAGCATATTACTGGTAACTCATAATATGGCACAGGCTCGACGTGCCAGTGAAGAATGTATTTTTATGCTGATGGGCAAGGTGATCGAACATAAAGAAACCTCTGATCTGTTTGTAACACCTGATAAAAAAGAAACAGCTGATTATATTGAAGGTCGATACGGTTAATCTATAATCATGAGAAATTAATGAAAAAAAATATTTTACTTGTTGAAGATGAAAAATCAATCAGAGACATGATTAAGTTTTCACTTTTTAATAGTGATATCAATCTGATAGAAACAGAAAATGTTATTCAGGCTCAAAATGCTATCGCACATAAAAAACCTGATTTAATTTTACTGGACTGGATGCTGCCCGGTAAAGACGGTGTTGAATTTGCAAAAGATCTAAGAGCAAATAAAAAAAATGCTAACATCCCCATTATTATGCTCACCGCTAAATCAGAAGAACAAGACAAAATCCATGGGTTTAGTGTTGGAATTGATGATTATGTCGTTAAACCCTTTTCCCCAAGAGAATTGATTGCCCGCATCCATGCTGTATTGAGGCGTTCCGGACATATTGACAAAACAATCCTTAAGGCGGGAGATTTAGAAATTAATTCTGAATCACATAAAGTGAGCTATGCAGGAAAAAAATTTGCAATAGGGCCTTTAGAATATAAATTGTTATATTTCTTTATGTCACATACAGAACGAGTATTTTCCCGCGACCAGCTATTAGATCAGGTCTGGGGTGCAGATGTATTTATCGATGAAAGAACCGTTGATGTGCATATCAGACGCTTAAGAAAAACCTTATCTGAATTTAAATCTGATGGTTTGATTCAGACGGTTAGAGGCAGTGGCTATATTTTTTCAACAGGAAATGATTCTTGTGAATAATTTTCAAGCCTATATTGAGGCAATACCTGATGCAGCTGTTCTATTAAATGAAGAAAATAAAATCATATTTTTTAATAGAAGGGCACAGTCATTTTTTGGCTTAAAAAAGAAAAAACATCTGGATAGAAATATTCTCCAGATTATAGACAATCCTCAGCTAAAAAATTTTTTATCATCCAGAGATATTGAAAAAAAAATATCCAGAGGCATTGATATTCAATCTCCTGCCAATAGTAGTCTGTTCTTATCACTTTCACTATTACCCTGCACTAATAATACTCGTTTCTTGCTGGCCAGAAATGTCAGCAAGATACATCGTATTAGTAAAATGAGAAAGGACTTTGTTGCGAATGTTTCTCATGAACTGCGTACACCGCTTACCGTTATAAAGGGTTATCTGGAAGTCCTTGAAGATCGATTGATAGATGATAAAACACTTCTGTTTCCTATTCTGGAAATGCAGCATCAATCACAGAGAATGGAAAATCTTGTCCAGGATTTACTAATGTTATCAAAACTGGAAGCCAATGCAGATAAAGAGGTTGATACAGATTTAGTACAAATTCCCAGCATAATAAAATCATTAATCAAAGATGTAAAACACTTAAGAAGCAATAAAAATCAGGAAATTACCAGTGATATAGATAATTCATTATTAATAGCAGGTAATGAGTATGAATTGCAGAGTGCCTTTTCAAACCTGATTAATAATGCCATGCGTTATACACAGGAAAATGGTAATATACATATTGAATGGGTGAAAAAAAATAAATTAATTTGTTTTTCCGTCAGTGATAATGGTGAAGGTATTGCAAAAAAACATCTGCATCGATTAACGGAGCGTTTTTACCGTGTTGATAAAGGGCGTTCTCGTAATGAAGGCGGAACAGGATTGGGGCTGGCAATAGTAAAACACATCCTTAATCATCATCATGCATCACTGGAAGTGACCAGTACCATAGGCAAAGGCAGTAAGTTTTGCTGCCTTTTTAACGCTTAGGGTTCACTCAATAATAAATTGATATTCTGGCACACCATCTTTACCAATTTACTTTTGAGTGTACCCTTAGGAACTATGAAAACTGCATTAAAACAAACCATTGATAATCAGCGAAAAGTTCTGGTTGAATTATTAAAACAGCCACTGGCAGAGTTAGCACTTATTTTATCAGCCGATATACTCCTCCCGGAAAAACTGGAAAAACATCTGCGTAAGGCTTTTCCGGAATTTCAACACTGCAAGTATTTATATGTCATGAATCAGCAGGGCATCCAAATTACTAATACCATTACACGTTATGATAATGATTCTAAGAGTTTAAATCGAGATCGTTCAACACGTCCCTATATGCAGCAGCATTTTAACCATTACAATTTTGCTCTCTCAGAAGCTTATATCAGTAAGCATAATAAGCGTCCATCAGTAACAGCGATACAAATCATTAATAATGCTCAGGGCGAACTTATTGGATATTTAGGGGTTGATTTTGATTTACGGGAATTACCTGGAACCACTCATATATACAAAGAAGACTATCAATGGCAGCAGATAAAAGGAGATCCTGCCATTCGCAGCGGTCTTTTTGCACAACAACGCCTGCAAAGTGATATGGATAATAATATCGATAATGTGTTTGCATTGATGGAAGCACTGATTTGTGAACATGGTGTGTTTCATGGGAAGTTTCATTTTTCCAGCAGCAGAACAACAATCTGGTTATTGAATGATCCTTATAATTATCGCCTATTGTCCATGCAGGAACTTAATGATCCTGATATTTGCCTGGCTTATCCAAGACATGCCTATTCAACTCAAGCAAGTGTGCCTGCCAGTGCTATCCCAAAAATATTTGAATATTTCCGTGCATTAAGATTTGCTGATGAGGTTATTTATTTGCGTGCAGGTTCGATTAATATTATTAATGGTATGGTCAGTCTGAATTTTTCATGTGATGGTTCGCACTATCTGCCTTACCAGGAATTTCTCAATAAAGGTCTTTCCTTTTGGTTTGGCACTGCAGAAGAAACCAATAACAAGCATCTGGAAGAAACGCTTGAAAGCTTATGTGATCAAGGTTGTGATTATATTATGAACTCTATTATTAAACATCGTCAGGGTGAATCGGTTACAGAATTAAATAATTTACCCCATATAGATCAGGATAAAATCATCAAAGAACTGGAAAGCGTTATGAAATTAAATTGCCGCATGCAATATTCTGAATAAAAGAAATATGACCATGCATTTATTCTAATAAGATTCTACCATTCCTTACAAAGGGTAATTTGACAACTTTTGCTTGCAGAAGTTTGTTACGAATTTCAACCTGACAACTCTCCCTCGTCTCAAACGGCACTCTGGCAAAACCTATGGAATTTTGCATGGTTGGAGAAAAAGTTCCACTGGTTAATTCACCTGTTAGCATTTCACCATTAATATTCACCTGTACTTTTTGATGTGCTCTTAAAACACCCTTACCATTAAGAATCAAACCAACCAGCTTATATTTTAACCCCTGCTCTTTTTGCTTTTGCAAAGCACTGCGACCAATAAACTGACGATTTTCATTGCTAAAATCAACCGTCCAGCTTAGACCACTTTCCAGGGGTGACTGGCTTTCATCCATATCATTACCATAAAGATTCATACCTGCCTCAAGTCTCAGAGTATCTCTGGCACCCAGACCACAGGGTTTAACACCTGCTACCGCTAATTTTTCCCATATAGACGCTACCATTTTATTGCTGCAGACAATTTCATAACCATCCTCACCGGTATAACCAGTGCGGGCAATAAAATATTCTTGATCTGATTCTGCATTAATTAATAATGCATTAAATGGTTTGAGTTTATCAGACCCGGCAATATTATCACCCAAAGCAACAGCAGCTAATGTTCTGGCATTGGGTCCCTGTACAGCGATCATTGCCAGATCCTGCCGTTCTGTCAGGTCAACCGCAAAATGGTCTATTTGAGTACGCATCCAGGCAATATCTTTTACCCGGGTGGATGAATTAACAATCACTCTAACCCAGGCCGGACTCATTGCATAGACAATCAAATCATCAATAACGCCACCCTTCTCATTTAACATGCAGCTATAAAGAGCCTTGCCTGATTGTCCCGTAATTTTTGCAATATCATTGGCTAATAGTTTTGCCAGATAATCCATGACTTCACAGCCACGTAGATCAACAATGGTCATATGACAGACATCAAACATCCCAGCATCTTTTCTTACCTGATGATGCTCATCAATTTGAGAACCATAATGAATCGGCATATTCCAGCCGCCAAAATCAACCAGCTTAGCCCCCATTTTCTGATGATTATTAAATAAGGCTGTCTCTTTTAATTTTGTCATTAGTTTTTCATCTTTAGTCTTTAAACTTACCACTTCTCTCTTCTCACTTTCTTAATCCTCAGCATGATATGATGATCGAACCATAGGCCCTGATTTAACCCATGTAAAACCTAAGTCTTTTGCTATAATTTCATATTCAGAAAACAATTCCAAAGCAAGGTATTCTTTTACCGGAAGGTGGTATTTTGTGGGTCTAAGGTATTGCCCCAGAGCAATTCTATCAACATGATTGTCACGTAAATCCTGCATTACCTGAACCACTTCCTGTTTTGTTTCACCCAAGCCAAGAATCAGAGAGGACTTTGTTTCAACCTGCTCCAATTCACTAATCAGGCGTAGCATTGTCAGTGATCGTTCATATTGACTGCCTTTACGAACTACTTTATACAAGGAAGGCACTGTTTCAATATTATGTCCCCAAACCAGCTTTATATTATCCTCACGAGAACAGCATGGCTGTAATAATGCTTTGCTAACGATAGTAATAGCCTTTTCCTGACAGCCCCTAAAGTCCGGTGTCAGGAATTCAACACCAATCGCTGCGTTATCTTTTCTCAATGCCAGCAATGTATCAGCAAATATCTGCGCACCACCATCATCTAATTCATCACGATTAACCGAGGTGAGAACCACAAAATCCAAAGCCATTTCAGCAACAGCCTGTGCAATTCGTTCCGGCTCAGAACTGTCAACACTATCCGGTTTTCCGGTCTTAACAGCACAAAAACCACAGGCTCGGGTACAGGTATCACCTAACAACATAAAAGTAGCCGTGCCCCGATTCCAGCATTCATTACGATTAGGGCAATGGGCTTCCTCACAAACAGTTACCAGCTTATTATCATGGACACTACTGGCAGTCGCAGCATAATTAGTTTTTTTTGTTAATGCCTGACGAATATAAGTCGGCATCCTGGAGCCATTAGGCTTGTTGGAATGGTCAAAAACAGGAATAAAACGCTTTGCTGGAGTTTTCATAATTTATGTTTGATAAAAGCTCTCAGCCAAATGATATTTATCGCTGTCACTTTGCAAACACTTCTCTTTTATAAAAAAAGTCCTGCGAAGAGATAGCGATGACAAATTCATGTTTGATAAGAGTCTAATGTGAATGATTAATATATTGTATGATATTTTGACCAATACTGGTATTGTCATGAATCCCTGAAAATAATGAACTGCCCGGACCATAAGCAAAAACAGGCACCATCACAGCAGTATGTCGGGTGCTGGCAAATGAAGAAGAGGATATTCTTTTATTGTTAAGCGAGCCATTATGAATCGTAAAGCCACCGGTTTCATGATCAGAAGTCACAATAAGCAGTGTCTGTTGTGACTCTCTGGCATAGTCCAGGCCTACCCCGACAGCCGCATCAAAATCCAGCATCTCACTCAGTAGATAAGCTTCATCATTTTGGTGCCCGGCCCAATCAATTTGTGAACCTTCAATCATCAAAAAGAAACCCTTGTTATTTTTTGACTCACTTTTTGCTGCAAGAATATGAATGGCTTTAGCTGTTAATTGAGCTAATGAAAGCTGACGAAACTTTGCTTCTTTCAGATGTTTTGCAGCAAACAAACCCACCACAGAGTCAACAGAGGAAAGATTTAAAAACTCCTGTTCAGTTTGTATTACCTGTCTGCTGACTTTTATTTCTGCCAGCAAATCCTTATTATCTGATCTTAAACTGCCGGCAATATTTTGTGGAATAAAATAACCCCATCCCCCGCCAAATAAAACATCGACATCACTTTGTGCAATTTGCTCTGCAATTTCACTATGATTTTTTCGACTACCGGTATGAGCAAGAAAAGTCGCTGGCGTCGCATGAGTAATAGAACTTGACACAACGATTCCAGTCGCTTTATTCTTTTCAATAGCATATTCAACAATGGTTTTAAGTCGTGTTCCTTCCGGTAAAAGAGAAATAACACCATTATTGGTTTTATATCCTGTTGCCAAAGCAGTTCCAGCTGCTGCTGAGTCTGTCACAAGAGAGTTAGAGGAATGAGTTGTCAACAAACCCGACACATCGAACTGTTCCAGATTAAGCCTTCCTTTAACGATTTTTGCCGCACTGATCTGGCTCACACCCATTCCATCGCCGATAAAGAGAATAATATTTTTAGGCGGGAGAGTCCCCTCGGCACAGGTCGTCATACTGCAGGCAGCAGCTAATAGAAAAACGCTTAGAATTTTAGTTAAATCAAACACTCTTATTTTCATAATAAAGGGCGTGCCAGATGCGGCAGTTCTCCACTTAAACCCATTGCCTGTTTAATCATTGCATTCTTGAACAAAGGCAGCCTGTCTGCGAGATTAAGACCTCTATTACGCAATAGTTTCAGAGGGGCAAAGTCATTACTAAAGAGTTTTTTAAAGCCATCCATAGCAGCCAGCATGGCAATATTATCTCCCTTACGACGACGCTCATAACGTCGTAATGTCGATAAGCTGCCTATGTCACGTTTTTTCTTATGACTGCGCATAATTTCTTCTGCCAATACAACGGCATCCAACAATCCCAGATTAACCCCCTGACCAGCAAGTGGATGCACAGTATGCGCCGCATCACCTACCAATGCCAGACGTTGTTTGACATAGTTTTTGGCATGTCTTAAGCGCAGGGGAAAAGCACCTCGTTCTGAACTCAGACTAATACGTCCCAGCGAACTACCGAAAGCCATCTGCAATTCCTGATTGAAAAGCTGTTCATCCATATTCAACAATGCCTGAGCTTTATCTTCAGTAGTTGACCAGACAATTGAACTTTGTCCATCAGCCAGGGGTAGAAATGCTAGTGGCCCCTCCGGCATAAACTGCTGCCAGCAGCTATTTTGATGCGACTCTGAGCTTGTCACATTACACACTACCGCTGTTTGATGATAAGCCCAGCTATGGAGTGAAATATCAGCCTGTTTTCTCACCCATGAATTAGCACCGTCAGCACCGACTACCAGCTCAGTCGTCAGTGTTATACCATCACTTGTGGTCAGTTCTATAAAATTATCCTGCATATATTGCAAAGATTCCAGTGTCACAGGCATTAATAAATTAATATTATCAAAATCAGCCAAACGTTTTTGCAGTGCTTTTTGAATAATCCGGTTCTCAACAATATGACCCAGATCAGCCTGTGCAACCTCCACACTGTCAAAGTGAATCTGACCCTGCCCTGTTGCATCCCAGACATGCATTTTATTGTAGGCAGAAACCCCGTCTTTCTGCATACTTTGCCATGCACCAACATTCTCAAAAATATGCTGGCTGGCATGAGTCAAGGCACTGACTCGAATATCATGAGAACCTTCCGGCCAGTTAAAATCACTTTGATAAGATTCAACAACAGCAATTTTCAGATGACTGCCTCCTAATGCACAAGCTAAGGTCGCACCAACCATGCCGCCGCCCACAATAATAATATCGTAATGCTGCTGTTCTTTTATTACATTTTTAACCACAAGAGTAACCTGCTTTTCCTGTTTTCGTTATTAGAGAATAGAGTGACTGACCCACAGCCATTTTACTCAATTTTCCCTGCAACATACCACGCCCCATTGCTTCCTGGGCAATTGAATGTTTCAGAGCCGGCATAATATCCGTCATCAATAAGCCTGAATTTCTTAATACCGCCAGAGGTGTGGATTGATTGGAGAATAATTTAATCAATCCATTAGTAATTTTTGTCACCTGCTGAATATCAGCCTGACGCCAGTGCCAGTAACTGCTTAATAATTCTTTATTACCCGTATCATAATTTTTATGCTGCCGGCATTCTTTCACAATCAACTCTGCCAATGCTGAAATATCACGCATCCCAAGATTAAATCCCTGTCCTGCCACCGGGTGTACTCCATGCGCTGCATTGCCGATTAAAGCCACTCTATTTTGATGTTCTAAAGTCTTATTCTCGATTTTCATCAACACCAGAGGATAACTGGATCGGCATCCTGCCTTAGTGATTTGTCCTAAGCGATAACCAAATCGCTGCTGTAATTCATCAATAAAATCTCCGTCATTTAAAGACATCAGTCTTCCCAGTTGATCATCTCTAACCGTCCAGACCAGTGAGCAACGCTTACGGCTTAATGGCAACACCGCCAGAGGTCCCGAGTCAGTGAAGCGTTCATAGGCAATATTATTATGCTGAATTTCTGTTTCTATATTGGCAATAACAGCTGTTTGAGCATAGGCACTTTGACTGCTTTTAATCCCCAGTGATTCACGCGTGACAGAATTTACTCCATCTGCAATAATCAAAAGCTGAGCAGACAGGCTTTTTTGTTGAATTTTTTTAGCAGCAGACTCTTTACGCTTAGCAAGAGTTAAATTAATTCTGACTTCCTCTGCATCGGTTTCTACTTGTTTAATCGTTGCCGGACAAAAAATCTGAATATTACTCTTTTGTCTCATCTGCTCAATTAAAACCTCACCTACCACACGACTTTCAACTACGTAGCCTAATGCAGACACCCCTTCTTTGCGGTGATCCAGTCGGGTCACCCCAATATGTCCCCGATCAGAAATATGAATCTGCTTAATGGCCTCAAAACCATCCCCGTCACGTTGTTCTAATTGCTCCCAGATCCCCATCACCCGATAAATCTCTTTAGAACTCCAGGCCAGAGCCAGACACCGATCATCAAAACTGGGCTGAGATTGTTTCTCCTGATAAGGATGCACCTCTATCACAGCAATTTTTAAATCCAGCGGTGCCAAAGCCAGAGCCATAGTAGCCCCAGCCATACCACCACCAACAATCACGATGTCAAAGTTTTCTATTGAATGTTTTGTCATTCAGAGTATTTCTCTTATTCATTACGTTAAAATCCGTGGTAATGGAGGTAGGAGGCATGGATGCCGAGGATGAGCAACACATGGATGCGCTTGAAGCGTCCCCGCCAAGATCAATCATATCTCATCAACCACAGGGTTATCAAAACTACTTTCCGAATATTCCTAAAAACTAACACTCACTTTTTTCTTAACCACATTCTATTTCTTAACAACAGCTTTCTTTTTCACAGCCTTTTTAAGCACCACACCTGCTGCCATTAAAGCTTCAATTTCATCTATTGTTTTAGGTGCTTTCGCTGTCAGTACCTCATTTCCCGTGCGGGTCACTCTCACATCGTCTTCAATTCGAATACCGATTTTACGCCATTTTTTAGGTATTTTGCGATTGTCACCCGTATAAATTCCAGGTTCAACCGTCAGCACCATGCCGACTTCCAGCATACGCCATTCACCATCCACCTTATAATCACCCACATCATGTACATCCAACCCCAGCCAATGTCCTGTTCTATGCATATAAAAGGGCTTATAGGCTGCATCCTTTATTAATTTATCCACTCTTCCTTTCAGCAATCCAAGACGAACCAGACCTTTGGTAATAGTTTTAACCGCTGCTTCATGCGGTGCATTCCAGTGACTTCCGGGATAAACCATTTCAATAGCCGCTGCCTGAGCTTCAAGAACCAGTTCATAAAGTGCTTTCTGCTCCGCTGAAAATTTTCCATTAACAGGGAAAGTCCTGGTAATATCAGAGGCATACCCCTGATACTCTCCCCCGGCATCCACCAGCACTAAATCACCATCATTCAGCGGCATATTATTTTCAGTGTAATGTAATATGCAGGCGTTTTCCCCTCCCCCGACAATGGATGGATAAGCAGAATCACGACAGCCATTATGCATACATTCATGAATGAATTCTGCTTCCAGCTGATATTCATAAAGACCTGCAGGTGTAGACTGCATCAATCTTTTATGTGCCTTACAGGAAATAGCGGCCGCTTTTTTCATCATACGGATTTCATAGGCTGACTTAAATAAACGCATCTCATGTAAGGGATGATCCAGTGCCACAAACTCACCTGGTGCATTAACTCCCATACGAACTTTTTGTTTTAACTGATTAACCCAACCCATTAAACGCTGATCAAAATTATTATGAATACCCATGGTATAAAACACCCGGGTTTTATTTTCCATTAAGCCGGGCAATATTTCATCAATATCATCAATAGGAAACGAATCATCTACAGCATAATGCTCTAAGACTCCTTCCTGTCCGTGACGGCGGCCATGCCAGATTTCCTGGGTTTTATTTTTTTCACGGCAAAATAAAACATATTCACCATGTTGACGACCCGGGATCAACACCAGTACCGCTTCAGGTTCCCAAAATCCGGTTAAATACAAGAAATTACTATCCGGTCTGAACGGATAAAGCACGTCACGATTTCTAACCTGTTCTCCTGCAGTCGGTAAAATGGCAATACTTTCCCTTCCCATTACCTGCATTAAGTTTTTTCTGCGTCTTATAAATTCTTTTAAATCATGCATTATGTGTATCATTGTAAATAGTTATTATTGGCTGACAGCTCTGACGGGGTTCATTTCTTCATTCACTAACAAAACACCCATACGAATGAATTCAATCAATTCAACAATAGCTTCCTCATCGCTCTCATCGTCAGCCAAATCATAGCTGTCAGCATCTGAGAGTGAAGCCATTGTTCCTACAAATTCTTCAACTTCTTCGGGATAATCAGAAAATTCCCGGATCCCCATTAAGCTGAGACCCATTAAAAACCCCTGTGCCCACTGAGCAATTGCTTCCAGGATAATAATATTATTTTCATCCTCAGGCAAAAGTGGATAAAAAGTTAAATCATTATCCGCCATAGAAACAATGGTTTGATTGTACAGCACATCTAAAATTTGCTGTGCTTCATCAGCTAAGAGATCTCCTGGCAATACATCATGAGCAAGATGAGACTTCCATTGAGAACTTTTTATTTTATTATTTCCACACAACAAACCACAAAGAACACCATGTGCTTCTGAAGGTGTTGTCTCACTGCCGACATTAGTAAGACTTCTCATTATTAGTTCAATATTTATCTCTGATGACATAGTAATATACCCAAAAAAATAATTTTAATAAGAAGCCCTTAACCAAACTTAGAAGAAAAAAGAGTTAAAAGGTGAATTATACCCCACTTAGTCAAAATTTCCTCAATTGATTATCATTTTACCATTGACCAATGCCACAATGAATTCTAATATAGGGCTTTTAATTCAATTGTAAATTTTAGTTGAGTTAAATCCTGGATAAAACGATAATAGCCATTACTTCAAAAGAATAATAAATTATGGTCGACAATACAGCCTCTGATACTAACATAGAATTATCACACCTCAATAATAGTGTGGATATTTTATTGAGTATGATAAAACAACTTAAACAGGAAAATACTCAATTACGTTCTCAGCAGGATTTCTTACAGGGTGAACGCTCAAAGCTGATGGAGAAGAATGAAAATGCACGTACCCGTGTAGAAGCTATTATCAACCGTCTAAAAGCCATGGAGAGCAACGGATGAGTGAAGAAACAGTACCTGTTACTGTGCACATTCTTGAAAAAGAATATCGCATTGCCTGTGCATCTAACCATAGAGATGGTCTTGTCAATTCTGCCACTTTACTCAATGATAAAATGCAGGAAATTCGCAGCAGTGGAAAGGTCATTGGCAGTGACCGCATTGCGGTTATGGCAGCACTTAATATTGCCCATGATTTATTGGAACAGCAGCAGCATACAACTGAGAGTACCCAGTTAGAACAACAAATCCGTAAGTTAAGAGAAAAAGTAGATGTTGTTGTAAATGAGACTAAACAAATGGAGCTTTAACAGATAATTTGTTATACTTTCATTAGAAGTTCTGTCTGGACAGGTTGACTACTGGGTACTTCTTGAGCCGTAATCCTTTACCCCGGAGATAAGCTCCTGATAATGTGTGCAAGCCTGCCCTTCTTTTTAGGAGGAAGTGAGCAGAAAGCCTGATTTGTTAGTCATATCTCCACTTGAACCGATAGGTTCAAGAGCGAAAGTGAGTGACGGTCTGGATGGTTCTTCTATAAAAATATTCCCAGGAGCCTTTCCTCTGGTAAAACGGAAGAGAATCGACTTTGAATTCCAAGCAGACACCACTTCGTCAAAAACTGCGAAATGAACGCCGTCAAATTTCTAAGAGTGAACAGCTACTTCATGCTGAATCAATCATCCAGCTTATCATCCACTCACAGCTATATAAAAGTTCACAACAAATAGCCCTGTATTCAGCCACTGATGGTGAAATTGATCTCTTTCCTATGATAGAGCAACTGTTTAGTGATAAAAAAAGAGTCTATCTGCCGGTTATTTTATCTTCCCGGGATTCTATAATGCATTTTGCACTTTACAATAGTGAAACCCAATTAGAAAAAAATTGTTTTGGTATTCCTGAACCTGTCTATCAACAGGAACATATCATAAGCGTTGAACAACTCGACTTGATTTTAGCCCCACTGGTTGGATTTGATGAACAGGGAAACCGTATGGGTATGGGTGGAGGATACTATGATCGTGCCCTGCAGCACCTGAATACAGGAACAGTAAAAACGCAATTTTTTGGTGTGGCACATGAATGTCAAAGGACAGAGCACATACAGGCCAATGACTGGGACATCCCTTTACATGGGATTATTACAGAAGAAAGATTAAATTATTTTTAAAGTAAAGAACTAAAATCCGAAAGCAGTCATACTGCTGAAGAATACACCCACCAAAACAACGGAAGTCAATACAATAATCGGATCAAGCTTAAAATTTCTCTTTTTAGAAACCAATCGCCTGTTATTACGACCATTTAAACGATAAGAATTCACTCTGGACTGCCCCCAAGTTTGAAAAAGCACTAAGAATTTGCTATTTGCTTCTCATTTGCTGCATATATTGCCAACAATTAATTCAAAAATCAAGTTATTTCATGCATTTAGTTAAATTATCTCAAAAACTTCTTGTATGCCGGGTTTTGCGTTTCATCCCAATAATTATAAGCCAGTTCATCAAGATAACGATGGAAGGCATCCAGGTCATTATCCGGCACCTGAATACCGGCTAAAACCCGCCCAAATGCTGCACCATGATTACGATAATGGAATAGGCTGATATTCCAATTCTGTCCCATACCACTTAAAAAACGTAATAATGCCCCCGGACGTTCAGGAAATTCAAAACGATACAGGTGTTCATTCTCAACACCCGGCGCATGTCCGCCAACCATATGCCGCAAGTGTAACTTGGCAATTTCATTATCACTCAGATCAATAATTGAATAACCTTCTCCAATCAATGTTCCAAATAAATCCTGCTTTTCCTTTTCAGCATCGGATGTTTTCACCCCGACAAAGATCTGTGCAGTTTTATCATCAGAA
Organism: gamma proteobacterium symbiont of Taylorina sp.; assembly: GCA_025655455.1. Lineage (GTDB taxonomy): Bacteria > Pseudomonadota > Gammaproteobacteria > GRL18 > GRL18 > GRL18. The sequence goes on along the minus strand of JAHXIV010000007.1, from coordinate 223,941 downwards.
TAACGATAGTTAAATTCAGTAATACCCCGATTGCCTATAGCCTTGCAAAATTTAAGAAAGCTACCGTGACATTCATCAATTTCCACGGAAAATAACACCTCTCTATGTTCTCCCAGCTCAGCTCGTTCTGCTACATGACGCAGACGATCAAAATTAATATTGGCTCCACTATTGATTGCAACATAAGAGTGATTACTCACTTCTTTTTGTTTGATGTATTTCTTTAAACCGGCAACAGCAAGAGCGCCAGCAGGTTCCATCACAGTGCGGGTATCATCAAAAATATCTTTAATCGCTGCACAGACTTCATCTGCATTGACTAAAATAACTTCATCTACATATTTCTGTGCAATGCGAAAAGTCTCTTCACCCACTTGTTTAACGGCAACACCATCGGCAAAAATACCTACCTGATCTAATATAATACGCTCATTAGCAATTAAAGCATCATGCATTGAAGCTGCATCATCCGGTTCCACACCAATAATTTTCACTTCAGGGTAGAGGTACTTCACATAAACAGCAATGCCTGAAATTAAGCCCCCACCTCCCACTGGTACAAAAATAGCGTCAGGTTCCTGCTGGCACTGCTTCATAATTTCCATGGCCACCGTGCCCTGACCTGCAATCACATCAGGATCATCATAGGGGTGGATAAAAGTTCTTCCCTGTTCTTTTTCCAATGTTTTAGCATATTGATAAGCTTCATCATAACTATTACCATGCAGCTTAACCGTACCACCCAAACGCTTCACTGCATCCACTTTGATATCCGGTGTTGTCTTGGGCATAACAATCAAGGCATCAATATCCAGTTTATTGGCCGACAAGGCAACCCCCTGAGCATGATTACCAGCCGATGCAGCAATGACTCCATTGTGCTTTTCCTGCTGGCTTAGCTGCACCATTTTGTTATAGGCACCACGCAGTTTAAAAGAAAAAACCGGTTGCAGGTCTTCTCTTTTCAGCCAGATCTGATTATTTGTGCGTATAGACAGATTAACCGCTTCATCCAGAGGGACTGAGTCAACGATTTCGTATACACGGGCTTTAAGGATTTTTTTCACATAATTTTCTAACATAATTTCTGCCTGAGCCTGATAACAGCGGTTCACAATGAACATTTCTGGTAGTTTCTATCAAAATCAAGGATAATAGGCTAAAAAATTTTATTAATCAAGGAATTGAAGATGAATCAAGACGAAATGAAGCAAGCAGTTGCAAGGGCAGCAATAGAGCATGTGGTTGTTGATACAATTATTGGTGTAGGAACAGGTTCTACAGCCAATTTTTTTATTGACGAGCTAGGTAAAATCAAACACAAAATAAAAGGTGCTGTTGCCAGTTCTGAAGCAACTGCTGAACGTTTGCGTAGTCATGGTATTGAAGTCTTTGATTTAAACTCTGTCAATGAAATGTCAGTTTATATTGATGGTGCAGATGAAAGCAATAAAGCACTGCACTTAATTAAAGGCGGCGGCGGAGCGTTAACTCGAGAAAAGATTGTTGCAGCTGTGGCAGACAAGTTTGTCTGCATTGTTGATGAAAGCAAACTAGTCAGTTATATGGGCACATTTCCATTGCCGGTAGAAGTCATTCCCATGGCGCGTAGTTATGTTGCCAGAGAAATTGTTAAGTTGGGTGGTGAGCCTGTTCTGCGTGAAGGCTTCACGACGGATAACGGTAATCTCATTCTAGATATCCATAGCATGGAAATTATGGAACCCGTCAAGCTGGAAGAACAACTCAATGATATTGTTGGTGTGGTCACCAACGGCCTGTTTGCCATGCGACCTGCTGATGTACTTTTAGTCGGCACACCCAATGGTGTCAAAGAAGGCTTTTAGGGATTCCTAAAAATTTATTTCTTAGAACCCCTTATCCTGAGAGATTGGTTTCTTAATGAAAATATTTAATATAAAAATACAAAGAAATATATTTCATACAGGACTGCAGTTTAATTTCTGGGTTAGTGGTTCTTAGAAGTTTAGGTTTTTCACATTATTGCGTACTTTCTGTCAGTTTTACAAGCATAACGAATAAAAGCTCAAGAGACAAGAAAAGGGGGCGTTCGGAAACGGTGCAACGACCGAAGGTTCAGTAGCAGCAAATTGTTATGTGCTTATGCTTGGCTGTATGCCCAATGCCACGGTTCATATGCTATACCCAGCAGATTATTTTTTGGATACGAAAGCCTAAATGAATAAATTTTAGCATTTTCATTTAACCAGATAAACGCCTCTGTATTTTCAAACTCTTCAGATAATGGTTCACATTCAGTTGATGTAAAATCTACAGCACGACCAGTATGGTGCTCACTATACCCAGGGGCAGCACAAACCTTTAATATCTCGGATATAGTTTGGCCAGAACCCAATATCATATAAATGATATTTCTTTGTTTATCAACCGCTCTAAATGCTGAGACAATGTTTAATGTAACACCTTCTTTTTGAGCATGTTCTTTCATTTCTGCCCATGCACTTGTTGCTAATGGTATCAGTCTTTGTAGCCGACCATATATATCATTTCCTATTTCTACTAATTTTGTTTCTTCTTTTTGTAGCTTTAGAGCATATTTATTTTCATAGCTATCAGGAATACCAAGTTCATGATGAATTAATATGATTCTTTTTTTATATCCCAGCATAAACTTGAGCCAGAGTGTTATGTGTCTTTTTCATGCATTGAGATGACAGTTTTACTATTTATTGAATTCTTGAGGTGTCGATTTTGTACCTCAATATAATCTGGATTTGCAAAAAACTCCTCCATATTTTGTTTGCTAGGAAACTCAATTGTAAAAACCCGATTTATATCATCTTCAGTTTTGGATAGCAGTACTTCAGAAACCTTAAAGTCGTAGCCAAAAGCGCCATCATAGGTTTTAAGAATAGGAAGCATTGCCTCTCTATATCTTTGATACTCTTGATCATCGATTACATTAAGCCCTATTATCCTTTCAAACGACATTTTGTCTTCTCTTTGAATTGTTAAGTGTTGTACGTATAAAAGTACCACGTACTCTTGCTTGTGTTCATTGAATTATAAAGTTTTTGTGCCTGCTCATTGTCTTGAGCAGTTACCCATTGAAGCCTTGCCGCACCATTATTTCGATAAATAAACTGACAACCAACGGGGTTTGACTCACCAAATTGAGAGAAAAACTCTTTGTTTTTAGAGTCTGATATTTCAGCTACATTATAAAATTCTTGATAAGCGCTAATCAAAGGCAGCACTTCATCAATATTGTTTTTTGATACTACTTCGATCATATTGAACCTCAATTAGACACATAACGCTAGCATAACCTGCATTTACGAAGCGGAGCGTAGTAAATATCAGAGTTTATGCTTTTGATAGCATTTTTATAGCACAGTTCATTTAATTTACCATAGGGAGTTTTAATAATTGTCACGATCTCTTCCTTCCCGAATAATATCAATAATTTCTTGAGTTGAAATATTGACATAAATGCCTTTTATATCAAGGGGGGAACCTTTAGTAGGGATAGGTTTAAGGAGAAAAGATTGACCATCTCTACGGTTAATTTGAACAACACCTTTTTCATTAGCTTCATCTAGAACAGAAGCTAAATTTTGTCTTACTTCTGTATATGAATATGCTCGCATTATTTTATCTCCAAGACTTTAGTACCAACTGATTTGGCAATATTCTGTAGCCCTTTGTCCAATGTTAGTAGTGCCGTGTCTGTTTGCATGGAACACTTTATTAAATAGGCATCATAAGCATACATTTTAAATTTCTCAACAAGTTCCAATGTAGAAACAATATCAATATTTATGAATTTTATAGGTATATTTTGATATTCTTGAATTCCTTGCTGGGCAAGCTGTAATAAAATCCTTTCTCTTTTTATCATTGCAGAAAATGCATTGCCTATTTCCCAATGAACTGACTCAGGTGAAAGAAGTTGAACACCTTTCGTCATATTAAGAATCGTAGCCTTTTCAGGCTCATTTAAGATAACTGCTAAGAGAGCAGAAGTATCTATTGTTATTTTCATAGATATACCTAAAAGTACAATTGTACTTTAATTCTAGCACAGGCTAGATATTTATCTATAAATTTAGAGCTTAATTTTCTGCCTAGGTGACAAAATCAAATCTTTTTTAAATTGGGGTGAGTAATCAAGAGTGTACATTTGTCACTTTGTCTTCTGTTAACTCTGCAATTAGGCTGGTTACACTCTCAGCTTTGTGCCCTTTTCCTTGTGAAAGCTCCTGAATAGCGGCTACAGTCACAGAATTTGGTTGTTTTGCTTTAAGTTCAAATGGAATGCCGCCATAATTGATAACAGCACGTGCAAATAATTTAATAGCTTGTGATGGGCTTAACCCAACCTCATCACAAATGTGGATAAAAGCCAATTTAGTATCATGGTCAATACGGGTTGTAAGCATTTCAGTTTTCATAATAGTTATCCAGTGTTCATATTTGTACTACATTGTGTATCAAATATTAACAAAACATATAACAAAGTCATGAATTTTATCACTGGGTCTTAGCGATTTTAAAAAAGTTATGAGTTTTGATGAAAGAGAGTCATTTTTCAATTACATCTTTCCTTGACCTAGATCCAAATTATGACAACGTTATACAAGAAAATACACCTGCAGCTTGACTTTTTATATGACAAAGTTTACATATTTAAAATATAAACTTTTTAAAATATTTAATGAGGTATGTTATGCAAGCAACAGCAAAAGATCTTAGATTTCATTCTACAGAGTTGCTTAACACAGTTAAAAGAGGTGAGGAGGTTGTCATAAGCTACCATGGAAAATCTTGTGCTAAATTAGTCCCTATAGATGATGAAAATGAGGACTTAAAAACTCAAAATGAGCTATTTGGTATCTGGAAGGATAATCCTCAGACTCAAGATGTAAAGAATCATGTTCGAAATATAAGGCAAGACAGATTTAATGTTAATTGATACCGATGTAATTATTTGGTATATGAATGGAAACATGAAAGCCCTCAATACTATAGAAAAGTATAATGGTTTTAGTATTTCAGTAATAACATACATGGAATTAGTTCAAGGTATGAGAAACAAAAATGAATTAAATTTATTACGTAAAGCTTTAAAATCTTGGGAAACAAAAATCAACTATGTTACTGAAGAAATATCAAGCAGAGCAATGTTTTATATTGAACAGCATTTTTTAAGTCATTCTATGCAACTTGCAGATGCTTTAATTGTAGCAACAGCTGTCTCTCATGGCATTCCACTGATAACAGGAAATACAAAGCATTACAAAATAATTAAAGAACTTGAGCTTATTAAGTTTCAGCCTTAATACGATAATAAATACAGCTTTTCAAGAAATATTTTATAACGAACAGGATAGATTGTACGAAGCCACAATCTTATCCTGTGTTGGATAAGCCCGGTCTATCTCTATATATGAAAATATCTTTTTGAAACTCAATGGTAGGAAACACGCTGCAAAGCAGTGTGCTTTATTTAATGCGAGCAATATTCTCAGCCATAAAAGCTGCGAAAAAATAGCCCCTAATTTATACTTTTTTTTCTACCTCCCTAAATCAGTGAATGGCAGCCAAAGACAGTGATCTTATCAATCCGGAAGGCTCCGGCCTGCGGACACAAATAATCCCCATTGGAACAAACCTTAAAACAATTTGAACGAGCCTTTAAGGATGCATTTGACAAAAACAACCGTTTAAGAAAATACCCGCATTTAAGAAACGAGGAGATAGAGATAGAGATAGTTTTACTCTGCCTCAAGGTTTAAAAATTGAAGGTAAAAGAATTTTTCTGCCCAAAATTGGTTGGGTTAATTTTAGAAAATCCAGAGAGTCAGAGGTTACGGCAAAAAATGTTACCGTTTCACATCAGGGAGATCACTGGTTTGTTTCCATTCAGGTTGAAATTGAATTACCTGAACCCATAGCGGTTGCTTTCTACCAGATGACGAAATCAGTGAAACGTGATACGAATAATCATGGACGGATGGTGAAACAAAAATCAGGCTTGAACCGAGTCATACTCGATCAGAGCTGGGGACTGTTCAAGACCTTTCTGGAATACAAACAATTCTGGCCAGGTGCTCAAATGTTGTTTGTTGATCCGAAATACACCAGTCAAACATCTCCAATGTGCTATCATAGAAACAAGGGTAACCGACAAACTCAGGCAGAATTTAAATGTGTTCAGTGTGGTCACCGCTTGATAGCCTGTGGGACTGGGGTGAGAGAGAATGTCAATATTTGAAACAAAGGAGCCTGGCGATGGAATATTTTGTCCACATTGCAAATGTTTTGTACCTTTTTTCCTATAGCATGCGAGATATACTCTGGCTGCGTATTTTAACTATTGCCGCAGCATGTTTTATGCTTCCGTATTTTTACTTTCGGCCAGACCCGCTTTACCCGCCAATATTTTGGAATTTGGTTTTCATGATATTCAATATTTTCTGGATTGTTCGATTATTGCTTGAGCGCAGACCGGTAAAGTTGAGTGAAGATGAACAACGACTCTGCCAAATCGCTTTTCACACTTTAACGCCTCGTGACATGAAAAAGATTCTTAAACTTTCCAGTTGGGAAAATGCAGATCCAGGTGAATGTTTTGTCTCCAGGGATGAACCACTTGAAAGACTAATATTGATCTATTCAGGTAAGGCCGACGTCGAATTAGATGGTAAGAAAGTAAGTGAACTACATGCAGGACAGTTTATTGGAGAACTAAGTTACTTTACTGATGAAGTCGCGGCCGCCAATGTTGTAGCAACTGAAGCGACTCGCTATGTATTCTGGCCGAAAGATCGTTTAAAAAGTTATCTTGATAAAAATTCTGATCTTCGTGCAGCATTCCAAATTATTTTAGGGTCGGTGTTGGCAAAACGGCTTAAAGATACCTGGATACGAACTGCGATTTAAATTTCGCTTCATCAAGACCACATGTTTTGCCCGGGGCTAATTTGTTTCTACCGCCAAGATTGCTGTTTTGTAACATTTATCACAAAAAAACAACCTATAAACCATTTATTTTGTGTTTTAGAAGTAGTTTTAATTGAAAATATCCAAATCAAAGGTTATAACAAGACTTTATATTAGCTACTGAGCTAGGAGCCTGTGATGTTTTGCCCCTGGCAATATGACACCTTTTTTTGATTATTAAGAGCCCTTGCAAATAAGACAGGGGCAACTCTTTATTCGCTCAAGGCTGTTTATGTTTGATAGGAAACTTAACCATGAATTTTGATTTAACTCTACAATTGCCAGCCACATTTGACCTGGCTCACATTACGTTAGCAGGTATCGCCGTGATCCTGTTTTTTGCATTTCTACTGAAACCCTCAAAACGTATTTTAGTTGATACAGAAATGGATGATAGTACGACAAATGATACTCCATCAATTGAAGTCACTGATACTGATGATAATAAAATTGATTCCACAGCTGTTCCTGCTGTTAAAGAGTCATCAACTGTTAAGGAGTCATCAACTATTAAACAGTCATCACCAGAATCGGCTCTGCAGTTTTTGGGTTTACTACAGCAAGAAGCCCGATTAATTGATTTTGTGCAAGAGGAAATTGGGGTCTACTCCGACGAGGAAGTCGGTGCGGCTGCCCGCGTAGTGCATGAGGGTAGCAAAAAAGCGATCAATGAATACTTTACCTTAAGTCCGATTCGATCAGAAGATGAAGAGAGCCGTGTTACTTTGGCGGAGGGTTTTAATGCGTCAGAAGTTAGATTAACGGGTAATGTTGTTGGTGCAGCACCTTTTACGGGAACGCTTATCCATCGTGGATGGCGTGCGGAAGCAGTCAATCTGCCTAAATTGTCCGCTGGGCACGATACCACTATCGTTGCAGCAGCTGAAGTAGAGTTATGAGCCGTCAGCCAAATGAAATTTTCCACTGTTATTTTGCCAACATACAAAAGCAAATATGTCAGGGGATAATTTCATGTTAGATAAGAGCCAGTACAGTATTGGGATTGACCTGGGAACAACCCACTGTGTTTTGTCCTATCTGGATTTGCAGATGGCTGATGAGGCGGCGAAGACCGATGCAATAAAACAGGAAGTGTTATTTATTCCCCAGTTAACAGCTCCTGGCAGCATAGATGAGCGGCTGCAACTGCCGTCGTTCATCTATCAGTTTCATGAGTCGGAAGTTGCTTCAGGTGATTTAGCCTTACCCTGGAATGGAGCGCCCAACCAATTGGTGGGAGAACTGGCGAGGAAGATGGGGAGCAAAACACCGATACGACTCATATCCAGTGCAAAGAGCTGGTTATGTCATGCTGGGGTGGATCGACGTTCAGCATTCCTGCCTTTAGAAAGCCCGGAAGAAGTGGAAAAAATATCACCTTTTGAGGCCACCATTGCTTATCTGGAACACCTTAAATCATCCTGGAATCACTCGAACAGTGATAACCCAATAGAAAATCAACAGCTTATAATCACGGTTCCCGCTTCATTTGATCCGGCTGCAAGGGAACTGACTGCCGAAGCCGCACGTGCAACAGGGTTTCAGCATTTGACGCTTTTGGAAGAGCCTCAGGCTGCAGTTTATAGCTGGATTCATCAGGCTGGTAAAACATGGCGTGAGCAGGTAATGGTAGGCGATATCATCCTGGTGGTGGATATAGGTGGCGGCACAACAGATTTGTCGTTGATTGCAGTGACAGAAGATGAAGGGAACCTCACCTTAAATCGTATTGCTGTAGGCGACCATATTTTGTTGGGTGGAGACAATATGGATTTAGCACTGGCCTATAGAATTAAGGCCAGGCTGGCGCAGCAGGGTAAAAAATTACAAGCCTGGCAAGTCATTGCTTTAACCCATGGCTGTAGAGATGCTAAAGAGACTTTGCTTGCTGATCCCGGTGTGGATTCTGTACCGCTGGTTGTACCCAGTAGAGGCTCCAGATTAATGGGCGGTACGCTAAGAGCCGAATTAACGAGACAAGACATTGAGCAAACATTAATCGAAGGATTCTTTCCACAGGTGTCCGTGGATGAACATCCTGTGCATAATCCCCGAGCGGCATTAACTAAACTGGGCTTGCCCTATGCACAAGATGCAGCGGTCACTCGCCACCTGGCAGCATTTCTCAGTAAGCAGGTAGATGCTATGGACGATGTTGAAGGGTTTGAGGGAGCCAGTGGTTCCTTTATTAAACCAAGCGCTATTTTATTGAATGGCGGTGTGCTGAAAGCCCCCATTTTAGCAAACAAAGTACTCAATATCATTAACGACTGGCTAAGCAGTGATGGCGCCGCAGCCGCTCGATTATTAGAAGGGGCTGATCTGGATTTAGCGGTAGCGAAGGGGGCTGCTTATTATGGCTATGTCAGGCAGGGTAAAGGGGTTCGAATTCGAGGTGGTATTGCCAATGCTTATTACATTGGCGTAGAGAGTTCGATGCCGGCAGTGCCGGGCATGGAACCTCCTATACAGGCCTTATGTGTTGCCCCATTTGGAATGGAGGAGGGAACGGATGTCATGATCGATAACGAAGAGTTCGGATTAATAGTTGGCGAACCTGTGCGTTTTCGATTCTATGGGTCTGCTACCCGGCGGGAAGATCAACCTGGAGAAATATTGGAAGACTGGAATGATGGTGAATTAGAAGAGCTGCCTGAAATACAGGCAACATTGCCAATTGAAGGCCGTACAAAAGGTGAGATTGTACCCGTTCATCTAGCAGCAACAGTCACTGAAGTTGGCACGATCAGGCTTGAAGCGTTGCCAGTGAACGGCGCTGAGCGATGGAATGTCGAGTTAGATGTCAGAGACAGTTGATAGCAGCAACAATCAACATCGCACTTATTAACATTGCAACCAGCGGATATTAGAATTAATTGTCATCAACAGCAGATGATGGCTGATAGAAAATAAATGAGTAACAATGAATAAGCAAGCAGGCGGCTCCAGTTATATTGTAGGCATCGATTTAGGCACCACGCACTGTGTTGTGACTTATTGTGATCTAACGCTGGCGCAGTCAGCAAAAAACTCAAAGCCCTCAAAGCAGCCAATAATAGAGCTGTTTGAAATTGAACAATTGATAGCACCGGGAGAAATTGCAGCCCGTCCTTATTTACCTTCTTTTCGTTATCACCCTACCGCCGGTGAAATCAGACCTGAAGATTCGGCAATGCCCTGGCAGCATAAAAAGAATGCGCAGCCGCTTAGAGGTGATTTAGAAGAGGCAATTGTCGGAGACTGGGCCAGAGAGCTGAATAGTAAAGTTGATGGCAGGGGGGTTGTTAGTGCAAAAAGCTGGCTCTCTCATCCCTCAGTCGACAGGCAGGCAGCGATTTTGCCGTGGTCCGCAGCAGAGGGAGTTGCCAGGGTATCACCCGTTGTAGCAAGTGCCAGTTTCCTTTCTCATATACGTTATGCGTGGGATCAACGTTTTCCTGATAGCCCTCTCGCTAAGCAGGAAATAGTCATTACCATTCCAGCTTCTTTCGATGAAGCAGCACGATCACTTACGCTGCAAGCGGCGAAGTTAGCAGGTCTAAGCGACTTGCTGTTACTGGAAGAGCCGCAAGCTGTTGTCTATGACTGGTTGTATCGACACCAGGACGCAGCTGCAGAAAAGCTGGCTGATACCCGCTTAATTTTGGTATGTGATTTAGGTGGCGGTACTACGGATCTTAGCCTGATTAGTGTTTCGGTTGATGGTGACGATATTGATTTAAAACGTGTGGCTGTTGGCGATCATTTGATGTTAGGTGGCGATAACGTTGATTTAGCGATAGCCCATCAAGCAGAGAAACAGGTGACAAAGGGCGGAAAGAAATTAACGGCGTCAGCACTTTCTCAACTGATTCAGCAAAGCCGCAAGGCGAAAGAACTGTTGTTATCGTCGGATGCTCCTGATTTAGCCACTATTACTGTATTAGGAAGTGGCTCTAAATTAATTGGCGGTGCCCGTAAAACTCAGGTGCGCAAATCTGATGTGCACGATATGGTCATTGACGGTTTCTTTCCATTGACAACATTTGATGATATGCCGCAACAGAGGCGAGCCGGTGTTGTCGAGTTTGGTTTGAATTATGCTTCGGATCCGGCCGTTAGCAAGCATATTGCCTCTTTTCTCAGACGCCACCAAATTGCCTGTGGTACAGCGTTGGGGCTAGATGCCGATGCTGAATTAAAAGACCCGGTGATTCCTGACGCAATATTATTTAACGGTGGTGTGTTTAATAGCCCATTGATTATTGATAGAGTACTCGAACTGTTTGCCCATTGGTCACAGGAGCGGTCACAGGAACCATTGTCAGTGCTTGATAATGATCGGCCGGATCGAGCCGTTGCCTATGGCGCCTCGGCCTATGGATTAGCCCGACGCGGCTGGCAGACAAAAATCGAAGGCGGCTCTGCTCGAAGTTATTTTTTAATGGTTGATGATCAAAACAATGCCGAGAAAAAAGCCGTATGTATTTTACCAAAAGGAAGCTCTGAGGGTGAAACTATCGCATTAAAAGATAAGCAGTTTTCCTTAACACTAGGTCAGCCTGTTTCTTTTGATTTGATATCGACAGTATCTGACAACTCCTATACTCCAGGCCAGTTGATTGACGTAGACAGTGAAAACTTTGTGACCTTACCTCCTTTAGTGACTGTGCTTGATAAAGCCGGGAAGCATAAAAAAGAAATTGTCGTGCAAGTAGTGGCAAATATGACAGCGGTGGGGACACTGCAAATGCAATGTGTGGCGAAGGAGGAGCATAAACAGTCGTGGGAACTGGAATTTCAACTGAGATCACCCATTGTCAGCCACGAGAGCGAAGGCAGTGGAGAACCTGCAGAACAGAAACTACCCAATAATTTTGCACAAGCGGTAGAGAAGATAGCTGTCGTATTTGGACTAAGTGATAAAACAGCAGATAAAAATGCAGTGAAAAACCTGCGTCCTTTACTGGAAAAATTATTGGGGAAAAAAGCGGATTGGGATATGCCACTGTTACGATCCCTAGCGAAGGAGTTATCTAAAGGCGCTAAACGAAGGCGTCGCTCTAATCGACATGAGAGACTGTGGAATAATTTGACAGGCTATTGTCTTCGACCAGGATTTGGATATACTTTAGATGAATGGCAAGTGAATGCATTGTGGGAAAACTATCAACAAGGTGTTCAATTTTCTAATGAGTCACAATCCTGGTCAGAGTGGTGGACATTATGGCGTCGGGTTGCCGGGGGACTAACAGAAGAGGCTCAAAAGAAAATCTACAAGGATGTAACCAGGTATATTAATCCGGCTGCCTCAAGAAATCAGAAAACAGAAAAGTTGTTAAAAACAAGATCTTATGAAGATATTGTTCGGCTGGTAGCGGTGTTGGAGCATTTGCCTGTTGAGAGTAAGATAGAAGTGGGCGGATGGCTGGTAAAACGATTGCAGAAAACGAAAGAACCTGATGCTTCATGGTGGGCTCTGGGAAGAATTGGCAGCCGTGTACCTTTTCATGGAAGCGCCCATAAAGTGGTGCCTAAGGATGTGGCAGGCAAATGGATTGATTGTTTATTAGATCAGGACTGGAATAAAAACAGGCACGCCGCATTGGCCGCTAGTATGATAGCGCGACAAAGTGGTGATCGAGAACGTGATCTTGATGATTCGGTGAGGTTGTCGGTAATCGATAAGCTAATTAATTCAAAGTGTGTAGTGAGCTGGATAAACATGGTTGAACAGGTTGCAGCACTGGATGCAAAGGATCAGCAGCGAGTATTTGGTGAGTCATTACCCGCAGGGCTTCGGATTATAGGCTAAACTCGAAAACCCTGTTTCAGCTGTGATGACGCAGAATTTTTATAATATTATTAGAGAGAATGGAAAGTTTGGCCGATAACGTCAATAAATCAGACCTTCCATAAGTAATAAACCATACGGAGAATAGTTTTAATGTTTATTAGACTTGGTATTTTATTCACTGCTTACGTCGGAGTAAAGTTGTTTGAACATTTAAAAAACAAACAATTAACAACATCTAAAAAAAACATCCAACGCCCAAAATCAAGAAAATTTCTCTCCAGATTATCCAACATTGATGCTCCGGAGAAAGAGTATGACCGGTTATTTAATGCCAGCATGGTTTCTTTAGGCCTGGTTGCTTTAACCCCATTATCTCCGGTATTTTATGTATTAACCTTTGGCAGCATTATTTACACATGCATACCCATTTTGAAACTGGGTGAAAGACAGCTGCTTAAAAGACGCACGATTGGGCATGATGCGTTATTTTCCTTATACATCATTCTGTGTTTTCTAACCCATCAGGAATTGTTTCTTGCGCTCAGCGTACTGTTTTACCATGGCGGCTCAAAAGTACTGGCCATGAACCAGGCCGTTTCCAAACCGCTTATCAGCGGCATGCTCAAGCAGCAACCTGATACAGTATGGGTTTTAAAAGACGGCGTAGAAATCGAGTCGCCTCTAAAACACGTTAAAACCGGTGATATCGTGCTGCTTCGAGGCGGCGAAGTCATCGCTATCGATGGTGTAATTATTGATGGTATAGCCCTGATTGATCAACATACATTAACCGGAGAATCACAACCGGTAGAAAAAGAAACCAACGCGGACGTATTCTCTTCCACGCTCATGGTGAGTGGACAGATCAAGGTCAGGATCACCAGGGCAGGTGAAGACACCACCATCGCAAAAATTGGTGAAATTCTGGACAATACGGCTGCCTATACTTCATCTATTCAGTCAACAGGCGAGAAATGGGCAAATCTCATTGCGTTACCCATATTTGGGTTGACTCTCGTAACTCTGCCTGTTCTTGGCCCCATCGCCGCCACTGCGGTTGTCCACAGCACCTTTGGCAACCGGCTGAGGGTCGCGGCTCCCATTGGAACGTTGAATTTTCTTCATTCCGCTTTTCGTAGTGGCCTGTTGATCAAGGATGGACGGGCTATAGAAGAATTAAATAACGTTGACACCGTACTGTTCGATAAAACCGGGACACTGACAAACGAAGAACCGGAGGTTGGCAGGATTATAATTGCTGACGATGATTATAGTTCAAACGATATCCTGCTCTACGCGGCCACCGCTGAGCATAAACTGACCCACCCGCTTGCCAAAGCCATTATAAAAAAAGCACAGGAATTTAATCTTGAATTACCTTCTATAGAAGATTCTGAATTTAAAATGGGATTTGGTATAAGCGTCAAAATCGATAACCGGCTTATCCGGGTTGGCAGCGCTCGCTTTATGAAAATGGAAAAGTTACAAATTCCTGAGACCATTAAAACCGCCCTGGAAGGCGCCCATCTTGAAGGGCACTCATTGGTTCTACTCGCTGTCGATAGCGGTGTTATCGGTGCCATTGAAATAGAAGCTATTTTGCGACCAGAAGTCAAATCCGTTCTCAGCGGTTTACGCAAACGCGGAATTAAGCATATATCGATTGTTTCCGGCGATCATGAATATCCTACCAGACAGTTGGCGGAATCGCTTGGCATGGACAGTTATTTTGCTGAAGTACTCCCCGAGGAAAAAGCTAAAATTGTCGAAGAGTTACAACAGCAGGGTAGAAAGGTTTGTTTCATTGGCGATGGAGTCAATGATGCAATTGCGATGAAAACCGCCAATGTGTCAGTTTCTTTAAGTGGTGCCACAAGCATTGCCACTGATACCGCGCAGGCGGTTCTAATGGATGGCAATCTAACCCATTTCTGTGATTTATTTGATATCTCTCGCAAACTTAAAAACAATTTATGGCGCACCATGTCGATATTTATAATTCCATCCGCCATCAGCCTGGGCGGCGCACTATTTATGGGATTAAGACTTGGTGGTTCTTTTCTAATCAATTATTCGGGATTTGCCGTGGCTCTTGGCAATTCTATGCTGCCGACTCTGGAACATAAGTTCAGAAAAAAGCCTAAAAAAAAGAACTGAGATGCTGCAGGAGATTTTGAATATTCCATCTGTGGATAGGGTATTTACATTTCCTAAACTTATTATAAGGAAAAAATGATGACTAAGTTGAATGAAGATAAAGAAAAACTGCAGGCAATACGCGAACAAATGCCAGCAACGACTGCTGTTCACTACCTGAATACGGGAACCAATGGACCGTTGCCAAAGATGGCGGCAGACGCTATGAAGGCAGAAGCGGAGAAAGAGTATTTGCAGGGCAGATATTTGCCGTTTATCGAAGAGCTTTACGCTGAAATGGATACGACCAGAAACCTTCTGGCTCGTATGGTAGGTGCATCGTATGATGAAATTGCATTGACTCATAGCACCACCGAGGCCATAAATATTGTGCTGTGGGGGCTTAACTGGCAACCCGGCGATGAGGTGGTTACCACTAGCTTGGAACATGTTGCCTCCCTGGCTCCGTTGTCTTTGATCAAATCGCGTTATGGCATCGTTGTAAAATACGTAAATGTTGAATACGGTGATGAATATGACGAGGAAGAGTTCGTGTCCTCAGTTGAAAAGGCAATCACACCCCGTACCCGGCTATTTGTAGTATCTCATGTGTCAACTTCAACCGGTATTACCTTCCCCCTCAAAAAACTCGTTGAAATCTGCCACGCACATAATGTGTATGTTTTGGCGGATGGCGCACAGGCTGTAGGCGCAATCCCAGTCAATATGCATGAACTGGGTGTTGACTTCTACGCTATGGCCGGACGAAAATGGCTTTGTGGTCCTGAAGGGATTGGCATATTGTACATTGCCAAAGAAAGGATACCGGAGGTAGACCCAACTTTTATCAGTCCCGCCTCAGTCAATCAGCGATCTGACCTTGATATGCTGTCCCCTTATGTTGTCCCGGCGCCCTTTGCCGCCCGTTACCAACTTGCCACAGCGATGTACATGCCTACCCTGTTAGGCTTTCAGAAATCCTTGGAGTATCTGCTGGATCATGTAGGGATGGAGTGGATTTTCACTCGTATTCAGGGTCTGGCTCGTCATATGCAAGCCCTGATCAGCGATATACCAGGCATTCAGGTCATCACGCCCCAGGGCAAAGAGGCCGGTATGATCGAATTTCTCGCCGAGGGCTGGAATCCGCCTGATCTATGCAGCGCTCTCAATAAGCGGAATTTCATGATTCGTCCTGAGCCAAAGCACCAGTTACCCGCTCCTGCCAGGATTTCGACCGGCTTTTACAACACCGAAGAAGAACTCGAACAGCTTGCAGAAGCTATACGCGAAATTGTTAATTGACATTGGTGTATCGGGTTTTAAATCTAGTTGATCTCTTAATCTAACATGAAATTTATCACCATCTTTCTTAGCTATAAAATTTTTAGCAAAGCGACAGCGATAAATTTCATTTGGCTTAGGGTGAATTAAAAGAAAAGGTTCCAGGAGAACTTAATAGCCACAAAAATTAGTAAAACACCAAATATTTGCTTTATCCAACGGGCTTTCATTTTCTCTTTCATCACTTTACCACCGATTTGAGCACCTATAACGGCGGCAATCGCACAAAAAATTAGCACTTGCCAATTAAAATGGCCTTCAGAAGCATGGCCTAAAAAGCCGGAAAAGGATGAAAATAGAACAATAAATGCTGAATTAGCAGCAGCGTGTTTGGTAGGGTAGCCGACTGCTATCATCAAAGGAACAAATAGAAAACCACCGCCTGTGCCTAATAATCCCGAAGTAAAACCAATGAAAAAACCAGCGATGCCTGTGATGCCAGCTCGTTTCTTAAAAGCAAGTAAGCTGGTTGGCTCCTCATCGGAAGCACTGTATAACATTTTTGAACCAGCAGCAATCATAGCAATGGAGAATAATATTATCAGAATATCTGTTGGCAGAAGATGAGTAAAATGGGCACCTATGGGTGCTCCTATAATGGCGGTGATAATCATGGGAGCAGTCCCCCGAACATCAATCATTTTGGCGCGGTAATAGAAGATGGCGGCAGACAGGGCTGTAATGCTGTTAAGAAATAGCCCGGTTGGAATAGCAACCCCTTTGAGATCAAAGCCAAACCATGTGAATACTGGAATATATAACATCGCCCCGCCAAGCCCCAACATGGAAAATATAAAGGCTAAAGCAAATACGAGTAATGTAAGTATTATTAACATTTTCTAGGTCTCAGGTTTTATTTAAAAAATAACTGGTAATGTACTTAATTCTATCTCCACTCATTCTCTGCTGCAATCATTTTTTTCAATATACCCTTTTTTATACTCTAAATAACTTAAATTTATCCACCATCATTATGTAGTTGTTATGTTACTACAAATGATGATGGCCAAATTTGTTTAATATAGACTGCGGTTCTTTAGGGTAGAGTAGCCCTTGACAATAAAAAAAAAATATAAGACATTAGCATGGAGTGAAGTGACGATAACGGGTGTGGAAATAACTTGCTTTTCTGAATGATCTCATTAAAAAATAGGACATCACAATAAGAGGTGAAAAAAGGATATAAGATGAATGCTAAATTTATGGTTAGTACTAATGAGCGCCTCTCCGCTCTTTTTGACGGAGTTATCGCCATCGCCATTACGCTGCTGGTTCTTGAGTTGAAGTTACCCGACGCTCAGGGGGATGGTGCCGAGATCCTTCTCTATGATGCCTTAAAAGCACAGATTCCAGAGATTGTTGCCTGGCTCATCAGCTTCATTATGATCGCCAGAATTTGGCAGGAGCAGCATATAATCTGGGTGTACATATCCGGGTGTGACCGCTGGTCCATCATTCTTACATTTTGTCTTCTGGCGGCGTGTTCACTCATTCCCTTTGGCTCTAACCTGGTTGGGCAATATCCCAATAGTCCATTTGTCGTTCTTATTTTTTCCGTTCTAATGGTGGTGAACGGGTTGCTTGTCGCTGCGCTGGCAGCCTACGTGATTCGTAACGATCATTTGCACAGAGAACGTGGACAGGTGATAATTTTAAAAAATCGTGTTATCTATCTAACTACGGTTATTCCAGCGGTTGGAGCTTTTGCCGTATTTTTAGCATATAAACAACATTCGTTGGTAGGAATTTCCGGGTGGTTGATAGAACCTTTGGCTTTATTTGTGTACCATCAGCTAAAGGGTAATGTCAAAACTTGATATTGAATTGTATACTCTCTGCGAACACACATTGGCCTAAGTGGTATATTGAAACCGGCAGAGGAGCTACTTAAAAAGTCCGAGCAATTGGAAAAAATATTGATACAATTGATGAGAAACACGAGCAATGACAACAAATGCAGGAATCCTGCAAGATGATTAAGCAGTAGCTGAGTTTTGTGGACAGGGTATTCGTATTTCCTATACTTTACCGGGCTCAGCCTGGCGCGAGCCGGATCCAAGGATGAGGACTTTACAATACCTGGTTTCTTCTGTCATATCAGAAGATTTTCTGCTTAAAGATAATCAGAGAAGCAATCGTTAATCCTGCCATAAGTAACATCTTGCCTAAGTTACCTCGGCTATCAGAGGCAGCAGATTGTTCGTTCACGGCAGATTCAGGAAAATCTACTTCATTTACTTCGGTATGTTCGAGGGTCAGTTTTGCTCTCTTCACCATAGGTATGTCTCCTGGTTGATCCAGTTCATTAATTCACGTATTTCATCGGCCGCCTTACTTTTGCTTTCAAACTCTGTTACCGCCTTCCCATCTATAAGGGAGTGACTCAGTGCCACCCGATTGGATATGGCCACAGGAGCTACAGGTATACCATAACCTGACAGGGCTTCCCGTGCTTCTCTAACAATAGCTCTCTCACCGCTCTTGCCGGGAAAGGGACAGCCATTCAATACAATGGCTGCCTTACCATCAATACTTTTTACAATTTTAACTGAAGAGCCTATGGCTTGCAGATCAAGGATGGCTGGACGGGTGGGAATAAGAATAAAGTCTGCCAGTTGAGCTGCAATAATAGCATCCTCGTGGGAGTGAGGTGCGGTATCAATAACCAGGAGGTCAACTCCCTGATTGGCCAGCTTGCTAATGTTTTGTTGCAAAGTGTTGGCCGCCAGGGGTATAACATCAGGAACACTATCCGCCCTCCTCTCGTTCCAGAAAGTTGTACTCTGCTGTGGGTCAATATCAGCAATAACCACCTTCAGGTTTTTGGCAGCAACCAGCACAGCCAAGTGAATAGACAGGGTTGTTTTCCCTGTTCCGCCTTTTTGTGCAAGTAAAGTGATAATTTTCATATTCTCTCCAAGATACCATATTATTCAGTATTTTGCTGTATTCGTCAAATGACTGCCCCTTATAACCTACCTGATTAGCCATGAGTTATAGCTATTTTTCAGGGATGTACTATAATCCAAATATATACTGGAGAAGTTGATATGAAAAAAACAATTTATCGTATTTTAGCCTCGGTGACATTTGCTCTTGGCGTGCTCTTCATTATCATGCCGATCATACCCGGATTACCATTACTTGTTTTATCTGCATCGTTATTCGCCATGGTATGATAAGCTGACTAATACATTCCCTCTTAGTCAGCTCGGTTAACTCGATAAAGATCATGACAGGCTACACACTGATTCATAACCTGAGATAAGGCCGAGAATGACCTGTTTACGTCCCCATCTTTTTCAGTTTCTCTGGCAGATAAGGCAAAGTCTGAAGCCGCCTTATGCATCTGTTTGCTAATCTTACGCATTCCCTTGGGCAAATATTTGCCCACGAATTTTTTGAAATGAATCTCCATGGAAGACATACCAAGGTTATTTTCGGCCATATCGGCGGCCTCAGCATATTTAGAGTCTGCCAGAAGATAAGTAATGTGTGCCAGAGACTCCAGATTATTACGCATGGTGGACATCAAATGCTTTGAAACATGGCTGGGTAATTCTGCCGACTGACGGTCAGCATTAGCTATAACAGGCATGCTCAGCGCTAAAAACATAAGAACCGAAATTAGAGCATTGGGCCAGTAAAACTTTGCCGCTGTCGCTTTGCAAACATTTTTTCCTTGCAAATAAGACCAGGGTACAATTTTATGTTTGATAAGAGTCTTGTCAATCATTTTTTTTCTCGTGTTATTATTAAATTAAACTTAATCATGCCATTACCTCTTTGTTAAATCTACTGTATTTTTCCAGGTTAAAGGTATTCAATCCGCTTCTGATCTTGTGTCACATAGAGACGTAACATTCCTGCATAGGGGAAGCGGATCAATTGGCGACTTTTTAATGGCGCCGATAAAACATTAATAAGAATGGTTCGCATAATTCCGGCATGGGTCACCAGCAATATCCTCTTGCCCGAATATTCTTTTAACAAAGCAGATAATCCCCCGCTAATACGCTGACTAAATGTTTCCAGAGATTCTGCTCCATGTGGTCTGTTTTTAACCGGATCACGATGAAAATCACGAAATAGAACCGGGTCAGCCGCCTTAACCTCATCAACTGTTTTCCCTTCCCAGTCACCAAAGGAAATTTCCGTTAATGACTCGTTAGTGACCAGTGGAATGGCCAACTGTTTTGATATCACCTCAGCAAAAGCATGACAACGCAGCATGGGTGAGCTAACAACAAGATCCCACTTGAATTCTGTATCTGGTTCTAGCCTCATAGTCTGCGTGCTAATCGCTTCATGCATCTGTTGCCAGCCCATTTTTGACAGGGGATGATTCACCCGATTGCCACGATACATTCTGCCGCCTTCAGGCTCACCATGACGAATAAAGTCAATGATGGTCTCTGCCTGAGTCTCTAAGCTGGCAGTTTCTGTTTGGATGCCTGTTTGTTTTTCTGAATGTTCAGACATAAAGCTCAGGAGTTATCTTTTAGTGTTTCTGCCCGTTTTTTAATAAACTCAACCGTCAAATCACTGTTAAAAGCACCGGGTTTCAGGGCTTTTACATCTGCTACCGCCTGATCTCCATCTTTACCAAGTTCTAATAGCAGCATTGCCACTCCAACTCCTGTCCTGCCAGTCCCTCCCTTGCAATGAACTGCAACTTTGCCACCCTGGTTAATAACATCCACCAGATTTCCCTTGTACTGTTCCCATTTTGACAGAGAATCTTCACCAGGAACCTTATGATCATCCGTTTCCATATTAAACCACTGAATATCATTCTGTTGACACACTGTTGACAAGTTATCAGCATTTAAATTTTTCATTTCTTCATCTGTCATCATGCTAAGAATAGCGATCACACCCTGTTCTTTTAACTGGCTAACTGTGTTCTCAACATCGACTTCTTTTGTTCCGGGGCAGGGCATCATAATTATTCCTGCACCATTGTCTCCTATGGACATTGACCAGGTTGGGTGTTCTACTGTCATAAAGTTTCCTTGTTATAAAATTAGAAATAAATGAGTATAGGCTGGATAAGGAATGCGATCCAGTATTTATGTGAAAAAATGGTAACTACTCACACCTCCCCCTTATCTACCAACAGTAGGCGCTCTTAGGCGAAGGGGGATAGGGGAGGTTTTAGGTTTAATTACTAAATCATATACCTTTTCAACCCCCTTCCCCTTCTGAAGACGGGGAAGGCTAAAAGCGGAATAAACGCATGGACACTAACTAATTAAGTGTTATCAAGCTCTCACTCATAGTATCTGGATATTCTGTTCCTAACAACGTCAGTAAGCTTGCAGCAACATTCGTTAAGACACCTGTTTCCTGTTGCCATTGCACGGTTTTTCCATCACAGGGAATAGCCAGCATAGGCACATTATTACTCGAATGTGATCCCATGGGGCGTCCCTGACCATCGACCATCACATCAGCATTACCATGATCTGCCGTGATCAGCAATTGCCAGCCATGCTCTTTAGCCCATATCATAACCTGTTTAACCAGATTATCAACGGCATTGCCTGCTACACTGGCAGCCTCAAGACTTCCCTGATGACCGACCTGATCCAGATTGGGTACATTGACAATAAGCACCTGTCCACCATCATCATCTGCCATGATTTTCTGCATTTCTGTTGTAAGCAGCTTAATCGACATTAGGGGATTACCTAAAATTTCCGCATCGGGAATCGTCGCTACTTCAACACCTTTAGCTGACTCATCCGCCTGCATGCCATTAATAAAATAAGTCACATGCGGAAACTTACACTGCTCTGATAATCGGGTTGTGCGAAATCCCTGTTCTTTCAACACATCAATCAAACCACCATTAAGGGGTAAAGTAGGGAAAAAAACATCTTCTATGGGTGTTGCTTCATGTTTTAACTCAACCATTGCAATCACATGACATTCATCATTCATGATTTTGGCCAGTTGTGAAATACGGTCTGCACGATGATTGCTCAGTATCAGCGTCTCACCTGCACCAACTGGCACACCACCAGGTAAGAAAGCGTAGGGGAAATCTGCTTCAGAAAGGGAGTTTGTCAAGTGCTGTTCCAGATCTGCCGAGCTAAATGCCTTGCCTTCTATGCGACCCATTAACGCGTCACGACAATATTCCGTTAAATCCCAGTTTTCTGCCCGGTCGGCAGACCACTTACGACCCATCACCGATGCTAATATAATTTTTTCACTGCCATTATCTTTAATGGCCTGTTGCAGCTCTGCCAGCATTCTCGGTGCAGTCCCTGCCTGACTATCTGTTCCATCTAGCAAAGCATGGATGTAAACTGCAGGGAAACCTTTCTTAATACCCAGATCAGCCGCCATAATCAGCGTTTCCCAATGAGCATGAACGCCTGCATCAGAGAGTATTCCTGCCACATGCAGAGGTTTGGAGAAGTCACTATTATTCCATGCTGAACTCTGCTCCCAGTCACTGCTATGATAACCTTCGCGTACCCGAGCCAAAGTGCTTAGCAACACTTTACCTGCACCTATAGTAAGATGACCAACTTCTGAATTACCCGCTTTGCCTTCATCCAGTCCCACTGGTGTTCCTGAAGCATGTAGACGTGCATAGCCATATTGCTGCATCAGTGAATGCACATAAGGCATTTGTTCTGCAGTGGTGGCACTACTCTTTGGGTCTTCGTTAAGTCCCATACCATCCAGAATCATCAGTACGGCTTTGGATTGTTTATTATGACTCATGCTCTTCCTCTCTAGTCTAAACACCTGTTTCCATCATAATAAATTCACGGCTTTGGGGGCTCGCCGGGCTTTTGAAAAAGGCTTGCGAAGATGAGAATTCGCATAGAGCTCCCTGGTCATCATGGTTATGGAACATTGCGCTATAATCACTGACGCGCTTGGCCTGACCCAGGCTGTGGGTTACCAGAAGGACCAGTTTCTTTTTACCAAGATTTTCTATAATTTTTTCAATTTTATCAGTAGAGATTGGGTCAAGAGCGGAGGTAGGCTCGTCAAATAGAAAGATATTGGAGTCCTTCAACAGACCCATGGCGATGGAAAGACGTTGCTGCTGTCCACCTGACAAACGTTGAGCAGTTTGTTTCTCCCATTGATCATCCAGTTCCCCCATAAGTCCGACATCTTCCAACGCCTGTTCCATCAGTTCACGCCACTTCTTGCGGGCAACCTGACGTTTACGCAGTGGTACCTTCAGGTTATCCCAAATGGAGCAAGGGAATACAGTTGGTTTTTGCCACACCATGGCAAAGTGGGAGCATATGCTCTCTTTCTGATTGGTTGCATCGAAGCAGGTAATATCAATTTTACCTTTATGAGACAGATTTTCATCCATAAGCTCTGACATGACTTTGAGAAACGTGCTTTTACCTGAGCCGGAAGGACCCATAATGGCGACCACTCCAGTTTTTGGGAAACGTATTTCATCAACAGTCAGGATGGTTTTTTTCTTGGCAAAGATACTCAGGTCTTTGACGCGGATGCCGCAACATTCAGGCTCATCGAACAATAATTGAACATGGGCGTTATTAGCCGATTCGTTGTTTGTTATAAGCGTTTGTGCATTCATAGTATTAATCCTCTGAAAGGTAGCGATGTGCTAAACGTGGCACGAGAAAAAGGAACAGTAAAAATATAATCAACAGCAGCGAAAGACTTCGTGCTTCCGGCATGCCGCCTGGTATATCCATTGCAAGTAAGAAAATATGAAAATTTATCAGCCTGATCGAGTCCATAATGGATTCAGGAAAAGCAGTCAGGGCACCGCAGGTCAACATGACAGCGGCAGTATCACCCAGTGAAGTCGCCCAGCCAAGAATCAGTGCATCAAGGATTTTACCTTTCTGATAAGCGGGTGACAGACGAAACAGGAATTCCAGCGGACCGACATCAAAGGATTTTGCCGCCATGCCGTAACGCTGGTTAAAAGGCCTGAGGATTTGGGAGAAGGCGGTTACCAGCGTAGGGTACAACAGCAGGATCAGAGTCAGCATGGCGGATAGTATCGACCAGCCAAATCCGAGGGCGTTGACGAATAAGAGGAAGCCAATGACGCCCAGGATGATCGACGGCATGCCGGCCAGGATATATACAGACACTGCGGTTATCGATTGCAGCCAGTTCGGCAGACGGACGATGCCCGCCATGACTCCAGCGATCAGGTAGGCGGGCAGGGCGGCGATCAGCACCGCTCCAACCGTGGTAATAATGGTACCGACGATAATGCCCGCAGTGGTATGTTCGAATTGCAAGGGTTTGACAAAGGTGGCAATGATGCTCACTGTCAGCAGCATGTACAGCCACAGAATCCAACGTTGTCTGAAAAGTTTAAACATGGATCAACCTCTTATATTGCGCCAGTAATACGATCATGATAAATACGATGGCAATGCTGGCCATGGCGAACAGAGCGGTTTCATGCATGCCTCCTGCATAAGACATTTCCAGTGCAATGTTAGCGGTCAGCGTACGAAAGCTGTCCAAAAAATCGCCGGGCACTTGCAGGCTGTTGCCGGAAAGCATCAGCACCACCATGGTCTCGCCAAAGATGCGGCAAAAAATGTAATTGATCGTACCAATCACAGCTGTTGGCTGGCTTTTGATAAACAGTTCAGAGCGGCTCAGAGTAGACATCTGAAAGCTGTTTTCAAGTCCCTGGTATTGATCCAGATGGGTCAGGTAGCTGCGGTAGAATAACAGGGTGCAGGTGGGCGTGATAAATATGGTCAGGCCAATGGCAGAAGCCAGTAGCGAGTAACCGTTTCCGCCGAAAGTCTCCCGCACCATGGGGATGATCTCGATAATCGCCCAGACGCCGATGATAACCGAAGGCATGGAAATCCATACCTCGAGTATCGCCACTGTGGCTGGATTGAGCCAGCTCTTGCGGTTATCAACCAGTTGCAGACTGAGTACCCAGCCAGCTAAAAGCGCCAGGGGGAGGGTGACAATCACCAGCAGTAAACTGCCGGTCAACGGAACCATCATCCCATAATAGTCTTCGTCAGGATACCAATCGAGCGTAACCCAGTTGGAGAGCGGGATTTCTATAAAGAAATCAATGGAACTGACAAGAGGGTATGCCAACATAAAAACTAGTATCAGTACCAATAATAAAACAATGAACTTCATGTTCTATAAAATCTCTTTTGTTGTGTTTAATAAAATTCTGGGTGTTATAGATTTGTTATGTCTTAGTCAACGAAGCACCTAATCGGGAAAGTAATCTCGTTGTTCCACGATCAGGTGCTCATATGATAGTCAACCAAGCAAACCAAAGAGGCCTGCTTGTCAAATTACGCTTATAAAGTAGGCTTGAGCCCACCATCTATAAGGATCTTGCGTGCTTCATCATTGGCCAGAGCTTTTTTCAAGCGTTCCGCCAGAGCAGCGTTCTTTGGCAAATACACCAGATTCAGGGCGCGTTGCAGCGTGTATTTTCCATCTCCTACATTATCCGGGGTGCCTGCAACACCATCCAGCGTCAACATCTTGATCGGCTCACCCTGTTTGATGGCGGCGTCCACGGCGGAATAAGACAGCATGGTCAGCCCGTGCACGTCTCCAGCCAC
Source organism: gamma proteobacterium symbiont of Taylorina sp. (assembly GCA_025655455.1). Lineage (GTDB taxonomy): Bacteria > Pseudomonadota > Gammaproteobacteria > GRL18 > GRL18 > GRL18. The sequence goes on along the minus strand of JAHXIV010000007.1, from coordinate 198,108 downwards.
GGTGGTGATAGCCTGACCATTAGGGCCGATAATAACCAGGTCTCTGGCAATCGGATGGCCTGCCTTTTTGCCCAGATGGAAGTAATGATCAAATATCGTCTTGGTTCCCCGCCCGGCTTCCTTCGCAATGGCGTTGATCTTGTAGCCATTCAGCTCTTTGCTATGGCCGGTATAGAGATCAACAATCTCTTTCGAAGTAATATTGTCGAAAGGCGCATCCTTGTGTGCAATCATAATCAGCCAATCACGTGACATGACTAATGTCTTCACGTGCGGCTGTTCGCTTTTCTTCAGTTCACGTGACATCATGCCAAACTGGGCAATACCCGATTTAGCCGCCTTGAAGCCCGCAGATGATCCGCCAGCCTGGACTTTGGCGTCAATGCCGTGTTTCGCTAATAAGGGCGTTAGCTGTTCCATGAACGGAAATACGGTTGTGCTACCAGCAAAGGTAACCGACTCGCCTGCAATAGCAGTACCGACTGTGAAAAGTGAAATGGCAAGCGAAAACGCTGGCAATAAATTGCGCATAATTAATAAACTCCTTTGGTATGATTGAAAATATTTTTTTGTTACTACTTACTACGTAAAAAAAAGTGGGTGTGAGCAGTATTCATTATTATTTGTAATTATTATTATTATCCGGTTATAACTCTTATCAACTCTGAATTAAAGTCATAAGCGCATAATCGACTTTAAGAAACTCCTTTACGAACCCCTTAAAAGATAGTCATCATACAAGGTGATAATTCATTTTTCTTTAACCTACATTATAATTAATACATCAAAACTATACTAACAGAAGATATGTCCGCTGCCCTGTTGGGGTTGCCCTAGCTCTGTTGGGGTAACCCCTAGATCTGATGGGGTGATTATCAAAGTTTGACAAATACGGGATTCAACGTAAAAGCAATTTGGTGTGTGGGTTGTGGCTCAGGGGACATTTCGAAGCTATAGATAACGGGGCATAATACCTGAATTCGTAACCCTATTACGGTGGATAACGTCACGGATTCAGGTAATATTCAGCTGACTTTGTCGGTATTTCAGCCTTGCTGGTGGAAATCAACAAAGCGCTGCATTTCTTTCCAGAAATCAGGGAATGATTTGCTGACACACTCTGGTTCTTCAACACTGATGCCTTCCTGGATTAAACCGAGCAGGGAAAACGCCATGGCAACCCGATGATCATCATAGGTTTTTACCTGTTCGACTTTCAGAGTTTTGGCCGGGTGAATACGCATCCAGTCTTCGCCTTCTTCAACCTCTACGCCGAGACGTGCCAGCTCATGACAGGCCGCATGAATACGATCACATTCTTTAACGCGTAAATTGGCGATATTGGTAATGGTGACAGGACCACTGGCCTGGGTTGCTGCAACCGCCAGGCTCAGCACTACATCGGGCATTTTTTCCATATCCACATCAATGCCAGAGATAGGTGCGCCGGTAAAGGTAATAGAGTCGCCATCATCTTCTACCTTGCAACCCATTTGCTTGTAGACATCAACCAGACCAACATCACCCTGTTTGGACTTGCTGGAAATGCCACTAATCTTAACAGTTGATTGAGTGAGCACCGCTGCAGTAAGAATATAGGACATGCCAGAGGCATCAATCTCCACATGAATATCGCTGGCAGATGAACGGCATGGCGTTACTTTAAAATGATTCGGCTCTGGCTCTTCAACCTTGAGACCGACTTTGGCCATCATTTGCAGAGTCATTTCAACATAGGGTCTGGAGACGAGATAGTTGAGAACTTCAATATTGACTTCTGACTTATCGAGCTGCTGAGAAGCATTAATTAAAAGGCTCGTGAGAAACTGGCTGGAAACACTACCATTGATTTTCCAGTTTGCAGTGGTTGCCGGGGCTCCGGTTACCAACACAGGCAGATGCTCTGGCTCACCCTTACACTCATATTGAATGCCGGCTGTATCAAAGGCATCCAGGATGTCCACCATGGGACGTTCGCTCAAGCGCTCGTTACCGGTTACCAGAGTCTGCCCCTGTGCCGATGAGACAAAAGAAAGCATCAGTCGAACCGGAGTACCCGCTGCGCCGAAATAGACCGGCTCATCAGGAGCAACGATTGTCTCGCTCGTGCGATTGACGATAAAGGAGTTCCCATCCTGAACAATATCAAGACCATCAAAGGCGCTCAGGGCTTTGGAGAAATAAATAGTATCGTCACAGATCAAAGCATTATGAATGGCCGTACGCCCCAATTGATGCGCTGCTAAAACCAGAGCTCGATTGGTAAATGATTTTGAGCCGGGAACACTGGCTGGAAAGGTGTTGGAACTACTTTTTTTAAATCCGCTAATAGAATTCATATTTAATTTCTCCTGTGGTCTTTAAAGTTTGGCTTCATTATTTTTTGATTGAAGCGAATTATATACATTATTAAAAAATTATCATTATAGTTAAGTCAAAACTCAATGACTATGGACTGAAAGCCCATAGGTTGAAACAGGACTAAAAGTCCTTAAAATCTGGAGAGATTGGCTTGTGGCCTTACAGTTCTAAAGATGTTGTTTTAGCAAGTAACTTTCGTTCATTTTCATACTCTTTCTTTTTCTTATCTCTCAGTTGCTTTAAGGGCAGCAATGCCTGTGACATCCCATAGGTATTATTAACAAGAGATTGTACAACCAGTGCAACAAATGGAGGAGCACCCAGAAACATGATACTGGTAAAGGACACCAGTACCACGGTCGTATAGGAAGTAATGGTCATGATCAATTTACTTTTCAGACGATGTGCAATTTCAAACAAATCATCCAACTCATGCAAGGTTCCGTTCATCAGAATAACCTGGGCGACATCTGTAGCAATCGTGCTCGCCCCACTTAATGAAATCGAGGCATTTGCCTTTTTCATGGCAATCACATCGTTAATACCATCACCAATAAAACAGACCTTCTTGCCTTCGCCTTGCAGCCTTTCAATAATATTGCTTTTATCTTCGGGAGACACATTATGGAAGTAACCGTCCAGCTCCAGCATCTCGGCCATCTGACGGGTAGGTTCCAGCTGGTCACCTGACAGGATATACATATGTTTAATGCCATGCCCACGCAGACTCTTTATAATCTGTTTAACCTCAGGGCGTAACTGTGCCTGAATTTCAATAGCACCGACAATCTGACTTTCAACAACCACCATCACTACAGAAAATCCATCGGCGATGGTTGCCTGCACATCATCTTTTATTTCATCAGGGATAGGAATGCCTGCCTTCTCCATAAAGGGCAAGCTACCCACCTGAGTGGTTTTACCATTAACAGTAGCAGTAACCCCCATGCCGACTTCATATCTGGAATCGGATAACGCAACATCCGGCAGAGTTAGCTCTAACGCTTCAGCCTTTTCTATAATCGCTCTGGCTAATGGATGACTCACTTTTTGTTCGGTTGCTGCCGCAAAGTATAAAATATCATCTTCACTATAATCATTATTTGCACACAGGATACGACTCACTGCATGCTCGTCTTCAGTCAGGGTTCCGGTCTTGTCAAAGATGACCGTATCCACTTCCATTAATTGCTCAAGAACCCTGCCGTCTTTGATCAGAATATTTTCCTGGGCAGCCAGAATGATATGAGTGAGTGTTTGCGCTGAGGCAGATAAACGGATGCCATTACCAGGACTCATATTAAATACTGCTGTTGTTACAGCCGCACCTTGAAAAGGCCACAACAGCACACCCAGACCCAGGATAGGAGCAGCAGCCTTATCTGCCCAGCTTTCGCCTTTTAGCTGGAGACCCGTTTTAAAATGGGAAGTTCCCTGTAATACATTTTCTATCTTTGCGACCACTGTATTTTCGCCAGTCTGCGTGACCTCAATTCGGGCATAACCCGCAATGACTACCGTAGAAGCTAATACCTTATCACCTTCAGCCTTTTCAACGGGTATGGATTCTCCAGTCAAGGCATGCTGATCAACTGTAACCGCGCCCTTAACGATAATACCATCCAGCGGAATCAACTCCCCGGTATGCACAATAACCACATCGTTGATTTTTACTTCTTCAATTGGTGTCTCAATTTCGCTACCATCTCGTAACAACCATACTGTACTGACCTTTTGATCAAACACCCCCTTTAGCATCTCTTCGGAATAGCCTTTGCTTTTTTGCACAACAACGGTTCCAAGATTTGAAACAAAGGTAAATAACGCAGTCACCAGAAAATGTCCGGTTGCCAGGGTTCCTGTCACTACCAAACCATTTAGCAGGTCATTTTTCAGCTTTCTTTCCTTGATTACTGAGATATAGGTGCGTTTATATATAGGAATACAACCATAGACCGCCAGAGCCATACCGGGCAAGGTAAGAATAGGATAAGCCCGGGAAGCAACCAGCAAGACGACAGAACCAACATTGCTATTCAAAACGCGCATGGCCGCTATTTCTTCTTTGGTTTTTTCCTTTTTTTGATCGATTTCTGTAATTGTATTAACTTGGCCAGTGTCATCCACTGATACAGCAAGTGGTCGGGGGCCACTTCCCATCAAGGCATGGAGGTGTTGTTTTTTCGACTTTTTTTTATTTTTATAATATAGGCTGATACCAAGAAGGTTTCCACCAATTAAGAATAAAGCTTCTATCACTGTAATTAAATCCTTCCTAATAATAAACTAGCTGAAATCAGCAACAATATAACATATGTTAATTATTACTGCCTTAATATGTTAATCCGTATATAGAGTATACTATAATATATAAAGGAAATTAACACCCAAATTGAGAAATATTTGGTTTTAAAACATACAAATAAACGGTGGAGTTGCTACCCTGATCAGGTTCTCATAGAATATACGCTTTAATCAACTCAGGAGATAAAAATACTATGAAACCACAAATTGTCGCTATTATAGGCGCTGGCCCCGTTGGTCTGGCTGCGGGTGCTCAGGCGCTGGAGCGAGGATTAATACCTATTATCTTTGAACAGGGGGCAGAAGCAGCCCATGCCATTCGTCAATGGCAACATGTAAAAATGTTCTCTCCCTGGGAGTTTAATGTTGATATGGCGGCAGAAAAATTACTGAACGACGCAGGCTGGGATAGACCCGATGATGATGGGCTTCCTACTGGCGGGGAACTGATTGAACGCTACATCGAGCCATTGGGAACTCAAACCATACTTAAGCAGTATATCAAACTGTCAGCCAAAGTAACAGCCATCAGTCGTGTTGGATTGGACAAACTAATGACAGAGGACAGGGAAAAGGCAAAGTTTGAAATTCGTTATACACAGGATAGCAAGCAGCAAGTTGTGCTGGCTGATGCGGTGATTGATATCTCAGGCACCTGGTTCACGCCGAATCCAGCAGGCTCAAACGGACTTCCTGCCTTCGGAGAGTCCGAAGCATCAGATCATATTAGCTATGTCATGCCTGATGTACTGGGTAAGAAACGGGAACAGTTTACCAATAGGCGGGTCGCTGTTTTAGGCGGCGGACACTCTGCAGTAGGGACTATTCTGGATCTCATTACTTTAAAAGAAGATGCCCCGGATACAGACATCACCTGGTTGGTCAGAGATGAAGATACCGAGCATTCCTTTGGTGGTGGTGATAATGACCAGATTGAAGCCAGAGGCGCACTTGGCACTAAATTCAAGCATTTGGTTGAAGCTGGAAAAATAACAATCGAATCCGGTTTTTACCTGTCGCATATTGCCCGGCAAACCGATGGATTAAAAATCAGTTCCGGTGCAATCGAAGAGGATAAATATGTGACGGTAGATGAACTCGTCGTTTCCACCGGTTTCCGACCTGATTACTCCTTTGCTTCTGAATTACGCCTTGAACTGGATCCTGCAACTGAATGTCCACCCATACTTGCTCCTATGATTGATCCTAATGTACATTCCTGTGGAACAGTACGTCCTCATGGCGCACGTGAGTTGGCTCAGCCGGAGACAGGATTCTATATAGCAGGCATGAAATCCTACGGGCGTGCTCCCACCTTTCTGATGATCACAGGATATGAACAGGTACGTTCGATTATTGCTGATATTGTCGGCGATAAAGAAGGGGCGGCACGGGTAGAACTGGTCTTGCCTGAAACAGGCGTATGCTCAGCACCTTTAGATAACGATAATGAAGAGGAATGTTGTGATCCCACATCACAACAAACTGAAGAAAACAAGATTGGATGCTGCAGTGACTAAATAATAATAAGACTGATATTTATTTGTGAAACAGCAACCCCGTTACTAGTCCTTAACAAGAGTAGACGGGGTATTAGCCTGGATACTATTTAACAAAGGCCTGTTTCATAAATATCACAATATCATTTAATAGTTTTAAATGGATAGCCCGCATCTTTCCACCCGGCGCAAATTCCCTCCTTGGATGAGCATCGATCAGTAAAAATCTTGTTTGGCATCAATTATTGCTTTTAATTGCTTAATAATGAAGTATCTGCATAAAAGGTTTTGCTTTTAGTTTCATTTTATTTCTTTGTAATCAAATAAATTCCACTGGGCATTTTAATCTTGTTTATTATTCCATTTTCATACTAATAACCGGGCGATCACTATCCTTTGTCCACGCATGCATCGAACCATCGTACAATGAGGCATTCATATTCCCCAAAATCTCATGTTCTATGAACCATACACCACTACCCAAATGCCCACTATTGCAATAAACAATGGATTTGGATTCAGGATCAATTCCTTTGGCCATTAATGCTGTTTTAATTTTTTCCGGGGCATGAAATGTTTTAACTTTTCCATATTTTAAAAAAATATCACCATCTGCAGATTTGGCGCCAGGGATATGACCCGATCCATACACGTATGTCTTTTTGTAGAACAGACCCAGATACATATCTTCCGAACGTGTATCTATCAATGTTGTATTCTTGTCGTTTACTGCTTTTTCAACGTCTTTTGTTGTCGCAAGAATATCCTTGTTCACTTTACTTACCTTAAATACCCCTTTGTCATGGCGGGTATTTTTACTTGATGATGTTCTTTTTTCTTTAAACCATTTCGCATTGCCGCCATTCAAAAGGGAAACATTATCGTGTCCAAAATACTTTAATTGCCAGTACAGGCGGGTTCCAAAAAATGTATTATCTGCATTTGTTGATTCGCTAGTGACTACAATCACGCTGTCATTGTTTACCCCCACACTTTGCATCAAGTCTTCAAAGGCATGTTTCTCTGGAAGCATTTTAATTAAATCAACACCATTTTCTTTCTTTTTGGCTCGTACTTTTTTCCATGGAACGATGATTGCTCCAGATATTCTTTTGCTATCTTTGTTAACTTTTTTACGCACATCGAGTAAAACCACATTTGGTAAATTAGATTCCAGCCATTCAGTTTCCACTAGAGGACCGGGCAGATCGAGTGTTGTTGTCGATGCTGTTGTCGGTAATGGAAGCAGCATTAAACTGATCAGCGTTAGTGATATTCCACGGATGAAATTTTTATATTTCATATTATTTCCTTCAATATGTACTGAGGTGTTTGAGTTTTATATTTTTTCTGCCACTTATAACGTTGCAATATTTAGCACACAGACAACAATATCCATGCGCCAAATATTTGCCAAGAAAATGCTATGCGTAGCGACGGCTTTTAAACGAGACGGTCTCTTTATAGTCAGCCATTGATGAAACTTTACGGATGTCTGCCCATGTGCCTTTGTAATAAGGCAGCACATTCTGATCGGTCCAGTCTGTAACCACCTCTCCGACATTACCTTTAAAATAAGCAAACACCATAAAGGTATGTCCTGGTTTCATGTCCGGTTCAAGATAGGCCATAGCAGAAGTTGAACCATAGCCGTTATACACCTCAACGACATCACCCGATTCAATACCCAGTTCTTTGGCATCAGCCGGATTCATTTCGATGGGAGCCATTGGGTAACGCTCAGATCTAAATGCATGATACTTATCATGAAATCCTGTTTGCCAGATATGATTAGCACGTCCATTATTAATCCAGAACTTGTGTTTACCCCGTAGTTTTTCAACCGGTTCAGGCAAGCCTGTCCAAGGAGCTGGAAGGAAGTGCGCCTTGCCATCTTTAGTTCCAAACTTGTAATCCATATAGTTCATTTCTGTACCGATCAGCTTGCCATTCTTGAACTCTTTAACGGGTAACTGGACACCGTTATTGCCCATTGCCCGGAGGCGCTCATAAGTGACCAGAGTTCCTGTTCCACCACCCTGACTGTCAATACCATCCGGTTTTCTGAAACCATCATTAAAGGCATCTTCTTCTGTACCCCAGTCAAAGCCTTCGAAGCGTTTTGCCATCTCTGCATTGCCTTCAGCCTTGTACATGCCTTTCAAGGTATTTGCCATGTCAGCTGCAATCAGACAATCAGCTTTAGCTATCCCAGGGGCATCCATAAACTTTTCAGACAGCCTCATGCGGCGCTCACCGTTCATGGAAGTCAGATTCATTTCCCCCGGATGTGCAGCCGGTAACGTCATATGACCCAGCTTGGCAAAGGTGGTTGGATAAAGATCAATTGTCGTGACAAACAGGCCGCCTTTATTACTCACTGCATCATAAATCACATCGACTAATTGTTCGGTACTCAAGCCACCACCAGCCTGAATCAATGCCTCGCGCACGATATTACTGCGCTGAATAATCTTTGCCTGATAACGTTGTGCATTCAGGGTGCTTCGAACAGAATTACAAGCCCAAACCGTCAACATTTTTCCATTGCCATTGATGATTTCCTGGTCAATATAGGGAGCAGGACGAGGACCGGGGTAAGGTGGACGTGCATAGCCTTCCTGATGTCCACCGAGACGACAAACACCCGTACCACGCCGACCCACATTTTGCGTTGCCAGCACCAGATCAACCAGTGCGGACTGGATTTTGTAATTATCATTACCCCAGATAATGCCTTTTTCATACATGTGTGCCGTACGCGGGGCATGACCTGAAGCCTTGGGCTTGTAGGCCCATTCGGCTGCCTTTTTCAGGTCAGCTTGAGAAACTCCGGTGACTTTACTACAGTCTGCCAAAGACATTTTGTTGGCTTTTAATGCATCATCAAAACCGCTGGTATGTTGCGCAATAAATTTTTTGTTATGCCAGCCTTGCTCGACTACATAGCTGAGCAAACCATTAAACAAGGCAGTATCCGTACCCGGTTCAATTTGCAGATGCAGCACCCTGTCTTTGGCGGTTTGTTCGCAGATTGCCTGTGTGTTGGTACGACGTGGATCAACAAAAATGAAACGACTGTCTTCAATACTTTCTTTAGGAAACCACTGCTTTCTTTTTCCTTTGGTATTTCCCTGCAAATTAAGCAAGGCATGATTAAGGAAATAATTGGTCTGGGTTTCGTAGCAGTTCATACCAATAAACATGATCGTGTCTGCAACTTCACTGTCTTCATAGCTATTGTTTAACTCGCCAATGCCCATATCACGGGTGGCATGGCATTCTGAATTATAGGCAGGCCGATTATGAATCCTTACCATTTTGGTTTTAAGGGCAGAGAACATATATTTACCTGAACCCCAGGTATTTTCAAACCCTCCGCCGGCACCACCGTGGTCAAATGCATTAAACATGATTTGATCAGCACCGTCTTTGTCCAGAATACGCTTGGTCACTCCAGCATAGACAGCCATTGCCTGTTTCCAGTCCCAATCCACCCAGTCATCGCCGGTGAAAAAACGCGGATACTTGAGGCGTTCTTTTGATGCCCCTGTATCATTGTACATTAGACTTCCCATGGCTCCACCACGGGTTGAGTAGATGCCGCTATTGACCACACATTCCTTGTCAGGAACCATCATGATGTTATAGGCCTGACCATCTTTATCTTTAACAGTATTGGTCATGGCAGGTGTCATAGACAATTGCAGCGATCCGACCTGCTTGCTAAAATCTATACCCAATGCATTCTGATTGGCTTTACGCCCACCTTCCTTATCAACTGGCCATTTATAGGTATGATAGCCACATCCGACAATACAGAAGTGACAGGTCATGTTGGTCTTTTGCGCATTCACAGGGGGTAACCCGATGCGGTCTTTAATTTTCTGAGTCATTATTTTTTCCTCTTATCCTCTTATCTAACATGAATTTTTTCAATGTCTTTCTTTGCTATAAAAAATATTAGCAAAGCGACAGTGATAAATTTCATTTACTGAAGGCTCTTAACAGTATCGTTACACTACATTTGCCTGGCGACCAAAGATCAAACCATCAACACCCACCGCTTTAATATCACCTGATGCCTTGTCGTAAGACAACAGGATGCGGGGCAGATCTTCAGTCGCTTGACCGGTTACCATTTGACCGGTTTTTTCGCTGTCAAACGTGCTGAAATGGCATGAGCATTTAAACGTGCGCGTAGTTGTATCATAGTTGAGAGGACAACCCATATGGTTGCATTGAATGCTGTAGGCAACAATATCCTTGTCAGGCCCAACACCACCGGACACTGCATGACCCATACGAATCACGGCACAAGGTGAACTGTTATCGGGGAAGTGGAAATTAATAGCTTTATTAACAGGCAGCTTACTCAGATTGCTCACCGTTGTTTCCGGGTAATCCAGCATAATTCCAGTATCCGGCAGCTGGCTATTCTCTTTTGCCAGAGCATTGCCTGCGGAACCCATTAACGGGATAGCTGCGACTGCACCAGAACTTTTTAAAAAATTCCGTCGACTTATTTTTGACATGGTTTATAAACCCCCTTGGTTTAATTAAATTTATTGTTATTGATTTATTATTATTATTGATTTTTATTCGTGTTTCTTGAGGCGGCAATGTTACTTGAGGCAAATCATATATTATTTAACATAGATTAAATTATATTCTACATCTGCCAATTGTTATGAATAAACATAGATTAAGAATATATATTTTAATGTTGGAATATGGCAGATATTAATACCTTGGCTTAGTTATGTCATGAGCTGCATAGATCATTAATAGAAATTATCTATGTGTCTGTTAATTAAGCTTATTACATGAAGAACAGCCAGGAATACTCTATCTCTTTACAAGGTAAGAATTTTCCTTGTAGAAATAAGTCATGAGTAGAAAAATAAGTAGTGTTACGATAAATATACGCATAATAATAACAAAAATAATTGTCTATATCTGAACATTAATATATACAGCAAACGAAACATATCAATGCAGATTAATATTGATTAATTATTGATATTAACTTTTAACATTAATGGTTAAAAATACGCACTATAGTGATGCTGTTTGCTCACCTTATACTTTGCTTGTTCCTGTGCTATCCCAGAACAAAAAGCAAAAACAAAATGACATAGAGCCTTCAGCAAATATTGTGTGCCGCTGTCGCTTGGCAAACATGTCCAAATTGCAAATAAGACAGCGGAAGCTTTGATAGAATGGCAACTGAAAGCTTATAAATGCAATTTTATTTTGTGGCAGTCCTTAAATGCCTTAAAATATTTGATCTCATCAATCAGGATCAAGCACTTCATGCAATCGTTTCATGGCTTCCTGAAGATTTTTCATACTGGTTGCAAAAGAAAGTCGTATATAACCAGGCGCACCAAAAGCAGAACCAGGGACTACTGCTATCTGTGCTTTTTCAAGCAGAAATTCACTGAATTTAACATCATTACTAATCCCCAAACGCGCCATCACTTGTTCTACATTGGGTAAAATATAGAAAGTACCCTGGCAAGGCAAACACTTAACACCTTCTATTTCCAGCAGAGCACTATAGATAAAGTCATGTCGATCCTTGAGCGTTGTAACCACTTTCTCAACAAAGGACTGATCTCCCTCAATGGCAGCAAGGGCGGCATATTGAGAGATAGATGAAGGATTAGAGGTACTTTGTGACTGTATGGTTTTCATTTTTTGTATCAGTAATTCAGATCCGGCAACATAGCCAATACGCCATCCCGTCATTGAGTAAGCCTTGGACACCCCATTAAGTACAAAACCACGTTCATACAGGGCAGGACACATATTCAGGATATTTTTAAAAGGTGTTCCTTCCCATAACATGTGTTCATAAATATCATCAGTAGCAACAATCACTTTGGGATATTGCTCCAGAATGGCTCCCAGTTCAGCCAGCTCATCGGGTGTATAGTGAACGCCTGCCGGATTCGACGGGCTATTAATAAATATAAGACGGGCTTTATCAGTAAGCGCCGCGTCCAGCTGCCTCGGGGTGATTTTAAATCCCTGTTTAATATCTGCGTTGATAAAAACAGGACGACCACCAGCTAGCTTGACAATATCAGGATAGGAGACCCAGTAAGGTACAGGAATAATGACCTCATCACCTTCATTAAGGACGGCCTGAGCCAAGTTATAGAGGGTCTGTTTACAGCCAGACGAAATCATCACCTGTTTCATATTGTATTCAAGATTGTTTTCTCTGGCAAACTTATTGATAACGGCCTGTTTTAGCTCAGGGATACCATCAACAGCAGTATATTTTGTAAAGCCCCTGTCAATTGCATCTTTAGCAGCCTGCTTTATATGTTCTGGAGTATCGAAATCAAGCTCGCCTGCACCCATGCCTATAATATCATGTCCTGCAGCACGCAATTCAGCTGTTCGGGCAGCAAGAGATGAAGTCGTGGATGGATTCATCGGGCGTACCCGTTCGGCAACTTGCAGATTTATCATAGTATTTCCTTTGTGATATTTTATTATTCCAGGCTCGCTTTAAGAGCATTATTCTCAATAAATGGTTTGACATTATGACGGAAGGAAGTCTCCGTGCCTTATCATTAATTATAAAATATGCCAAAACCTATATTATACTTAACTATACACTGCACTAATTTCATACGTAGGCGTAAATTTTTTCACCTTTGTATTGGTATGTGAAAATACCTGGCAATGCCTATAGAAACCTATAGAAGTGCTAGTGCTTGTATCATTATCTCTGTTAAAGTAGAATACTCAACGTAGCAACTAAATTATAGCTAAATAAGTATAATAATGGCAATCACTATATTCGTTTTAGAGGATATTATGAAAAAATTTAGAGGCTTACAAATATTAGACAAATTACGCTGCACCCAGTTAGAAATAAATTTTTAATATTATTAATCATTTGAAATAAACGGATGGAAAATAATTCATCTCAATGGGTCAAAGTACAGTTTTAGCTAAAACTGTAACCTTAAACTTGAAGGGGAATATATGAATATATTGGTATTTTTAGCTGGTGTCTCTGTTGGTTGGGCTGCTGACAAACTGTATAACTCTTATATGGCGAAAAAAACGCATGGTGATGAAGAGAATGAAACTGGAAAAAAGTCATTAACCAAAAAAGAGTCCTTAAAAGAAATACGTGATGACCTTAGTCAGCTGAAGGGTGTCGGTCCTAAATTGGCAGAAGCACTGGATACCATCGGTATCTATAATTATGAACAACTCTCCGAGCCACCCGTTGATATCTTGTTAGAACGATTGCGGGAGACAGGCGGCAAATTTAGCATACCTGTCATTTCAGTCATAATGGAACGGGCAAAACAAGCTGCTGAAGAAAGATAAACAGAACGCCGATACTGTGATTTATCGGCTTCCCATATAAAAATCATGATTGTGAAAAATTAAATGAAGCAAAAATCTATTCGAATACGCAAACAGCCGCATACAGCATGCAACCAATGCCCTATCCGGAAGCTGGCTTTGTTTCAGGGCATACCTCCTGAGCGCCTTGAATGGACACAAAAATATCGAGATCAACAGTTTGTTGTACCAGCTAAAACCCTTTTATACCATGAAGAAAGTGTAACGGATTATGTTTATACGCTGTTTGATGGTTGGATGGCTATGCATCAGACCTCCAGAGAAGGAAAACGTCAAATTCTCAGATTTGCTCTGCCCGGCGATTTTATTGGCTTTCAGACGGATCAAAAGGGTATGGTTTCACACTCAGTCTCAGCCCTCACTGAATCGATTGTTTGTGGTTTCCCACGCAGCCGGCTGCAGGAAATGCTTGAAGAGAATCCCACATTGGCATTACGCCTTGCTTCGATGGGATCCAAAGACATGAATTTATGCCAGCAACATCAGGCATTTCGGAGCAGAAAGGATGCCTATGAAAGTATTGCCTTTTTATTACTGGAATTGTTTCACCGCACACGTGAACATTTGAACCGAAATTATGACCCCGAAACCAACAGCGTTGTTTTTCCTCCGACTCAGGAAGACATTGGTGATGCTGTTGGATTAACCAATGTACATGTTAATCGTATCCTGCGTCAGTTTCGTAACCTAGGCCTGATTGAATGTCACCATAAAAGACTGTATATTCTTGACGAAGAAAAACTTGCAGACATGGGTGAATTTGATAAAAGCATGGTTTGCTAGCAGCCTGTAATCTATAACCTGACCTCATAATTGGCTACGGCCAAGAGATACAGCATCTGGTTTTGTGAAACTCCCTTTTTCCATTCGATTTCTATATAATGTATCTATTCAAGACTAGGACATTTTTAAAATATGCGATTGATTCAGTTCATCGAAAAAGAAACCAGCAAACCCTATAAGCAAATCCTGTTGATCGTTGCCATTGCCGGTATTGCCAATAGCCTGCTTCTGGGTATTGTCAACCATGCAACCCAGGCAGTTGCTGACAATGAAAACCTGACTCAATATTTTTGGCTGTATATGGTTGCCTTCGCACTCTTTCTTTATGCCCAGTGGTTTGCTTTTGAGCGGGCTATTATTACCATTGAAGATGCCATTTATAATGTAAGAATTCGCCTGACCCGCAAAATTCAGCAAGTCGAATTGCCTTTTATGGAAGAGCAGGGAAGTAATAGCCTGTATGCCCGCTTTACGCAAAGCGATATGCTGATATCCCAGGCGATTCCCCAGATCACGGGGGCTGCACAGATGTCTGTATTGTTGATCTTTTCTTTTCTGTATCTGGCTTATATTTCTTTCCCAAGCTTTTTAATCAGCATGGCAGGTATTCTTGTCTCTGCTGCTCTGTTTCTGGCAAAAACCAAACATATTAAGGCATTGTTACAGGAAGTCAAGCAGAAGGAAACGAGTTACTTTAAATCCATTTCACATCTGATCAACGGTTTTAAAGAAGTCAAAATAAATCGCAAAAAAGGTCAGGCGATTTTACAAAATATAGCTACAGAATCAGCTGAAATAGAAAAAATCAAGTTAGAAGTCGGCAAACAGGAGTCCAGGCTCTGGGGACATGGGCGCATTCTTGTTTATACCTTGTTACCCGTGCTTATTTTTGTTATTCCCAGTATCAGTGAAATCCAAACAGATAATATCTACAAAATATCCTCAACTATCCTGTTTATTACTGGGCCGATTGCTATTTTGATTAACATTATGCCTGTATTAAATAGAGTTAACCTGTCTATTGACGAACTGGTTAGTCTTGAGGCAGAAATGGATCAAGTCATTAGCAAGGCATTTTCCAGGCCTAATGATGATGATGAGAAAGAAGAAGAATGCAGTAATCTTATTTTCTCTGATTTTAAAGAAATAAGCATGAAAAATGTCAGTTTTACCTACCCCACTGACTCTAGCTCTGACCTTAAGAATCGTTCTGACTTCACCGCTGGCCCTTTTAATGAAACGATCTATAAAGGAGAGTTATTATTCATTATTGGCGGTAACGGAAGTGGTAAATCAACCTACCTCAAGCTATTGACAGGTTTGTATTATCCTGAAAACAACAATCTGTTTGTTGATTCCATCGCTATTGATAAAACCAGTTACCCTGCCTACCGCGACTTGTTTTCTGCTATTTTTACCGATTTTCATCTTTTTGACAAATTCTACGGCATAGAAAACATTGATAGTGAAAAAGTCAATTACTGGCTAAAAAAGATGAAAATGCAGGACAAGGTAGAATATCAGAATGGCGGTTTCACCCGAACCAGCCTGTCAACTGGACAAAGAAAACGACTTGCCTTTATTGCTACCATTCTGGAAGACAAGCCTATTCTGGTCATGGATGAGTTTGCTGCGGATCAGGATCCTCAGTTCCGCCAATATTTTTATGAAAAATTATTACCCGAGATTAAAGCAATGGGTAAAACAGTGGTTGCCGTTACCCACGACGATCATTATTTTCATGTCGCTGATCGACTATTGAAAATGGAAGAAGGAAGAATGGTTAACCGAATTTAGTGAGTGCCAATCACCAGAATCAAAACACCAATATTCCCAATTTATAGATTGAAAAATGCCATTGAATTTCCATAACTACTCAGATTAACCTCCCGTATTCGGTTGGTCAGCTTGTATTTACAGGGGCGCATAGACGTTCTACGTAACTCTTGCTACAACGCAGAATATAGATAATAGGACAAGCAGGATCGGGAAGTTATTTTTGGATAGCCCCCCTAAGGTGCGCCTGCTTCGGAAATTGATCCACATGATGCTCCACAGTCGCTACGGGATGCGGAAGCTCCTGCTTTTGAAGTAGCTGCCTTAGCTGATCCTTTTGCAGAAGTAGCTGCTTTTGTAGAAGCCGATTTTGCTGCAGAGCTAAATTTTGCAATACAAGCTTTTGTAGCAACGCCCGCTTTTGTAGCACAAGCAGCTACACCTTTTGATATTACATACTGACTAACAGGATCCATCATGAAGTCCTCGAAAAATGTTAAAAACATAAAAAGTCATTTAGATCCCTCTATGCTCTGATTATTATCCAGGAAACTGAGAGTCAATGTTTATCTGGACAGCAATATAGCTTTATATACTTTAGTAATCCAACGGATTGGGTAAAACTAACAATAAAGTGTTCACTTTAAAAAATCTGTTTTTGTGATACATCTCCCCCTAAATCAGCAATTTTTCTACTCTTCGTCAACTTTATCAGGTTTGACAAAAGATTTCACTTTTTTAGAAGCATCCTGTGCCGCTGATTTTACTTTATCAGAACTATCTTGTGCTGCCGCTTTTACTTTATCAGAAGCATCTTGTGTTACATCTTTTATTTTTTTCTGGCTGGCTTTATCTTTATAAATATAAGTCATCACAGAACCTACTGCTGCACCAATGAGGAAAGGAACTAAATGTAAACCCATAATAATCACCTTTAATACTAAGTTAAATAGAATTTATAACATAATCCATTACTTTAGTTCTATAAACAGATAAAATCAAGTCATTAAAGGATTCAGGATGATGGCAAAGCAACAGCAGCATATTTTTATTCCTGCTCTTTGACCTGCTCTATTTCAGCTATTGCCTGCTTATTTTCATGTTTTAGCAACGGCAGCATGGCATTCGTCAGACCCACCATTTTTGCACTGAAATAGACAAGCATACCGCCAGCGAGTCCCATATTGAAGAGAAACACACCCGCCAGAGTAATTGCACCGGGTATTATTGAGGTTAAATAATTAGTACGCATATTGGCTTCAAAGAATCTGGAAATTTCGAATAAGGATTTTAATTTCTTTAAATCACCATCCATCAAAATAATCTGGGCGGTATCAGTAGCGACACTTGAAGCACCGCGTAACGAGATGGATACATTGGCCTGTTTTAAGGCGATGGCATCATTAATTCCGTCACCGACATAAGCGACAAATTTTCCTTCTTTACGCAGCCTGGCAATCAGTTCTGCTTTTTTATCAGGTAGTGTTTCAGAAAAATAATGTTCTATGCCTAATTCATTGGCAAGCTGGCGAGTCGGTTGCTCGTGATCACCAGAAATAATGGTGACTGAAATACCCTGGGCTTTTACATAATCAATAATTTCTTGGGCTTCCGGGCGAATACAAGGTTGTAATTCCAGCATTCCGGCTAGTGCTCCATCGACAGCAACATACACAAGCGAGTGCCCCCTGTCATCAGATTCGGTTTTTAAGCTCTGAATCTGATCTGAAAAATGTATATCCTGTTGTTCCATATACTTTGCACTGCCTACCTGTACAAGCTTTGTATCAATTTTGACTTCAATACCGTATCCAATCTTGCATGCAGTTTCTTCAATGTCGGGCAAATCCATCTCACGTTGTTCTGCTGCTGTGAGTATAGCCCTGGCAATGGGATGGGTTTGTCGATATTCAGCGGCCGCAGCGTAAGTTAGCAAAGTCGTTTCATCAAAAGGTTCAAGTGGATGGAGACGGCTAAGCAGTAGCTGCTCCATGGTCAATGTGCCGGTTTTATCAAATACCAGGGTATCCACTTTTTGCAACATTTCCAGTGAGCGTCCATCCTTTATCAATATGCCATTTACTGCCATAATGTGTAAAAAATTTAATACACTAATCGGCCCATACAATTTCATATTGTAACCAAAAGCAGTCCAGATAATAGCCATCGCCGCGCTTGGGCCAAGCAAGGGCAAGGTTAAGCCACTGACAACCAGGGTTGGCGCAATGAAATCATCGGCTATCTGTTTGCCTCGTAAACGCAGGCTTTCTTTATATTCCTGTGTTTTTTCCAGGATTAGCCCAATTTTTGCCGCATTGGTATCCGCACCAGTATTTTCTACTTTAATCAGAATTCGCCCGCCTAATACCAGGGTAGAGGCAAAAACCTTTCCTCCAGCTTCTTTCTCTATGGATTTTGACTCTCCTGTCAGGCCGTGCTGGTCAACACTTGCTAATCCCTCTATTATCATGCCGTCAACCGGAATAATCTCACCTGCATTGACTACCACTATATCCTGTTTTTTTACCTCCGCTAAAGGTATCTCAACTTCAGAACATTCTTTTAGCACCCATACAGATTGTTGTTTTTGGCTAAAACTATTAATTAATTGTTTATGTGAATGCTGTTCGGTTCGAGTCAGCAGTTTTTGACACAATAAACTTGTAAAAGTGATGAAAATTGCCAAAAAGAAAAATCCTGATGCCAGGAGACTAATCACAGAAATAATTTCAATAAGCTCGGTGGTTATATGCCCTTTCTTCAGATTTTGAAATAATTTCTTAAAAACAGGAGTAAAAATATAGAGCGTGGCAACACCAGCTATGGGCAGCAAGGGAGCATAGAACCAGGTGCCTATCAGGGATAGACCCATTAAGCCTATCGATCCTTTAATGCTTTTATTCAGTTTTCTTTCTGAGGAAATAGCAGAGGCATCCAACTGATGATTCTCATCCACAATAGTCATCTGTTTAATGTGTTGATCACGCAACTCACCACCGCTCATGGAAATCTTAATGATATCTTTAGCTGCAAGTATACCGGTTTTGGTTTTTTGATAGAGACTGGACGGCTTGACTTTAAGTTTGGGTTTAGAAGGCTGGCCTTTGTTTAGGGTGTTATTTATAAGTTGGCGATTTTGAAGATATCGGGTACTTCTTGTGCCAAAAATCACACCGCCTCCGAATAATAATATTTGTATCAGCATTGCAGAAAATCTGCAGCAAAAGGGAATATTCTACAGCCATAACCCTCGCTATATTGGGTTAAACAAATATTATTATCTATTTTTTCCATGCTTCAACTTTTATCATGATGGTTCCATATAATAAAACACTAAAGCTGTTAAGTACACCCTATATTCATAGTCATATATAATACCTTAACACTTGTTATATTCTATATATATGTTAAATTCAGATTTGGGGATTCTGATGATTCCCTCCATCGTTCTTGTACTATATTGAACAACCAATAAATTAAGATGAGGAGAACTAATAATGACTTCTGAAAGAATGACTACCGCTTTGGCAGGTTCATTTATTCTGGGCAGCTTACTTTTAGCCTATTATGCAAGCCCTTACTGGCTATTATTAACTGCATTCGTAGGTTTCAACCTGTTTCAATCATCATTTACAGGCTTTTGTCCTGCAACAATGATCTTTGAGAAAATGGGATTAAAATCTTGCGCTGAGATGGCTTAATCGCAGCTATTTGCCCGTCCTGAAAAGCGGGCATCATCTCTCCCCTACCCTCATAGAGACATCCCATCACCCGGATTATAGACCGCAACATCATCACGTTCAGCCTAAACTACGACTATATTGAGATAAACAAATATAATTGTTCATTTTTTTCATACTTAAGCCTTTATTCTAGTTGTTTTTTGCAGTAAGATACAAGTTCAGTGAATACAGTCTATCTCTATAATCATATATAGTTTAGTTTTATTGATTTCTTTTTTATTAATTTAGATTAATGAGAATACCTTTAACACTTGTTATATTCCTTAACTCTTTTATTTTAATAGGAAGTGCTGATGATTCCCTTTATTGTTCTCGCACCTCTGGCTATAGCCGGGGGTGGACTGTTCGGACTGGCGGAGGAGCACTTTCGTCGCAGACGTCTGGCCACGCAAGCCTCTTCCCAACCAACCCCGGACACACCCCATTCCGATCCCGAAGAACAGGATCCACCGGTCATGGCCAGTGGTGACCCTATCCAGATAAAGCGCTCAGCGCTTGCCGCACGTGCGGCTCTGGGTCTGTCGGCAGCAGGAATATGGTATCCCCCGCTGATGCTCGTCTCTGTGCCGGTTATTGGCTACAGTGCTTACAACTGGCTGCGCACCCGATATCTATTCGAAAAACCTAAACATAACTCACCCCTGGGTATCCTGGCAGGCTTAGCACTGACAGGCTCTCTGGTAACAGGAAACTGGTTAATGGCATCACTGGTATTAAGTGTCGATTTGTCAGGACGAAAAATGATCTCCAGTTTGACCGAAGGTTCACGATTAATTGATAATGATAGCGGGAAAGAAGTCGCACCTTTCGATTTTATGGCGCGAATTAAATATCTGTTCCGAATAATGCTGCAGGGAGAGCCTCGCTGGGAATGGTTCCCAGTCCTGTTAGCACGAGTATCTATGGGTTTGTTCTTTGCAATTTCCGGCTGGAACAAGCTGTTCATGGTTTCGCATTGGAACGGCCTGTTAGCTGCGATGATTGCGACAGGCTTACCTTTTCCAAAGTTCATGTCTCTTGTTTTAGCCTGGCTCGAACTTGCCGGCGGTGCCCTTCTTACCGTCGGGTTCATGTCAACATTCTTTTCCATTGCGCTGGCATTTGCGATGATCGTAGCCATTGTAACAGTTGAGATTCCCTTCGTAATTCCACCAGGACTCGGCCCTCTCGATTGGCTGGATTGGTTTTTGTATCTGCCTCAGGTCTTGTATGTTATCATTTTCTTATGGCTGGTCATCAAAGGCCCTGGCCCTTACAGTGCCGACGCCGTCATTGCGCGCAAGCTTGGGTTTGACAAGGATCCCGAAGAAGAAGCCAAAATGGACTCTGAAAAGAGTGACTCAGAAGACCATAAGACTGATTCCGGGAAAAATCCAGACGATGAATTCGGGCCCATCGGCCCCGGGGGAAGCAGTTGGACTCCGCAACACGCTTGAGCCTCAAGTGCACGACACAGCGGGTGGGTATCTCATATACCTACCCAAATACAAGCACCTCAAGCTGAAGCAGCAGTTTATAATAATAATTTATCCTAAAAAACCCGGCTGAATCTACTTAGTCACTCTAACTAGATTTAACTGAGTTAATTAGGTTTATCACAGAAGGAAGGATAAAATGGGTTTTAAAAGTAATTTATTAAAAAGCAACCTATTAAAACGAACAGTAAAAGTAGGAGCAAAATTAACACCAAAAATATTAGTCGTATCAGTCGCTAATATCCTGCTTAAAGGTGTTGCAGAATTTTCAGATATTCTTTACGACCTGGATCAACACACCGCCTTTGTAAAGGTCACACTTTATGGAGAAGAAGAAGCGATTGAGGTTGCCCTGGATGGTTTTGAAATCTTGGGCGATGAGGAAAATTATCAATTTATTCTACATAAAGCGCAATCAAATAAACCCTGGATGAATAACATACTCGCCCGTATTGTTGGAAAAACCTGGGATATTCCTGAGATACCACAATATAAAGATGAGCTTGGCTTTGTTGCCAACCTTCTCAAAGCCGAAGAACCAGAGCAAGAAACAGTTAAAGAGATTGCCTGATTTTTCTATTGCATCTGTATCCCCATAGATTCTTCATTTTTACTTCCCCTACCCCTATGTCAGAAAATACAATAGATTGCAGATTTGCTTGACTATGATGGGTAGCGGTGAGGTCGCTACCCGCTACTATACATCTAAAATCATCACACCCTACTTATGAATATATATATATTTAATAAGTCTTTTGACCGTCGATTTATCTTCTTTATCTTCTTTATCTTCTTTATCTTCTTTATCTTCTTTATGCTCAAGTTTGCTTTTTTCCTTTCTTTTTTCTATTTCAGTATAGGGCAGCATTCCATTTGCAGCGGCAACCAGATTGAAACCATTATTCAGAACCAGTGAAGCTTTTAGTCCAAAAAATCCCATAAAGGCACCGACAATACAAACCGTGTTCGGAATTGCAATCATCAGAAAGCTTCTTTTTACATTTTTTTGCAGGTTGTCAGCAACCTCAAACAGATAATGAAATTTGGTAAGAGAGCCATCCATGAAGATCACATCAGCAACATCAACCGCAATGGTAGATGCACCTTTTAATGAGACGCCAATTTCAGCATGAGAAAGAGCAGCAGAATCATTAATGCCATCGCCAACCATCATTACTTTCTTGCCTTCATCCTGTAGTAATTTCACATAATCGGCTTTTTCATTAGGAAGTACTCCGGCAAAATAGCGATCAATGTTGAGCTGACGTGCAAGCTCTTTGGTGGGTTCTTCACTATCACCTGAAATAACAACAATTTCTTTAATGCCTAAGCGTCTTAAATCAGCTATGACATCGGCGGCTTCCTCTCTTACTGTGGATTGCAGCTCAATCATGCCCGCCACTTTGTTATTGATCGCCGTCAATATCGCCGATTGCCCACGCTTACCGGTCTCTTTTAATGCTGCTTTAATCTTTTTTGGAATCTTGATATTTTCACTTTCCATATAGCGGGGACTACCCACCTTAATCCAGTCCTCGCCAATTTCTACTTCAATACCCAGACCAACATGATATTGAGACTCATCATATTCTGCTAATTCTATATTTTCATCTCTGGCTTTCTGCAAAATAGCGGCGGCAATCGGATGAGAAAATTTTTGTTCGGCGGTTGCCGTGCAAAACAGGATTTTTTCTTCGTTATACGTTTCATCTGCCGTTACAATTCTGGATACAGTCGGTACTTCCTGGGTCAAAGTACCCGTTTTATCAAATAGTACAACATCAATGTCTTTTAGTTTTTCGACGACTTCACTATGTTTAATCAGGATGCCATTTTTTGCGGCGTTACCCAATGAAGCCAGTAATGCGATGGGAGCTGCTATACGGATGCCAGTACCATAATCAGCATTTATGATGGCAAGTAAGGCACCTGGTCCGACCATTGCGTATCCCAGGGCGCCCAGACCCATGGTTGGTACAACCATTTTATCTGCTATTTTTTCACCAACAGACTGCAACTTGACATCATAGTTGGAAGCTTCATTGATAATTGATATCACTTGAGATGCCAGGGTATTTTCACCCGTTTCCTGTACTTTAACCTTAATCTTTCCGGCAACTATCACAGTGGTAGCAAAAACCTGTTCATTCTCATGTTTATCTGCCGGAACAGATTCACCGGTGAGGCTTTGCTGATCAATCATGGCTCCGCCTTCGATGATAACCCCGTCAACAGGTATCTGTTCGCCCGTACCAACGATGACAATATCATCTTGTTTCAAGTCCTTTACTTCGACCCGGACTTCTGTGCCATCAACGAGTAACCAGGCAAAACGGGGCTGTTCACCAAATATGTCGGTTATATAGTTACGTGATTTCTTGGTGGTTTTTTGCAGCAGCATGTCTGCAAGGTCAATAATCCAGACCATGAATGCCGCCGCGGCCAGCTGCCCGAAGAGCAATGTCAACAAAATCACCCCGGTATCAAGGATATCAACCTGGATTCTTTTTTCTTTAAATAGAGCGTTTGCCGCTTCCTGAAAAATATTGAACGAGAAATAACCGATTAACAGATAACTGACAGGCAAAAGCCAGGGCAGGCTGGTTTGGGCTATTACAGCAACACCCATGGTTCCTGTCGTCATAAGAAAACGATATTTATGTCGTTCTTCATTAGCTTCAATAGCTTCAATAGCCAATTCAGTATCTGTTTCCTGTGACATATTCGTACTTGACGAGTCTGCTATTTTTTTAATCTCTACTTTACTTTTAGCCTTAGTCAGCATTTTTTTTACATAAGGCGCAGCAGTTGCACCGGCAAAAACCAGTATCATTCCAAATTGAACCATGGTGTAACTTCCTTTAATTAATAATAGCAATGATGAATGATCTTCTGCAATATTGCGGAAGATTAAACAGTATTAATATCGCTTGTTAAGAATAATAGCACATAAGCACTCATCAGTGGAATTGGCTGCCGTTCGAAACGAATCAGGCAAGCCTATCTGCAGACCAATAAATAAACCCAGAAATACTGGCATTAACTCGGGGGACACACCCATAGAAAGTGCTACCGGCCCACCAAAAAGTATTAATTCACCGGGTATGCCAGGCACTCCATAACCAATTAAAAATACGATAGGAATACACAGCAGCAGTTGTAGTAGTGAAATATCAATATTTAATATGGTAGCTACAAGACCCGTCATCAGAAAGACATTAATAATGGTGCCATTGATATTAAGAAATGAACCAGTACCAACTACAAACTGGCGTACTTCATCAGGAATGCCAGGGCAGAATTTTTTTATCATATGAAGATTAAGTGGTGTTCCCAGTGCTTCGGAAGAAGTTGCCCATAGCATGGGATAAACTTTTATCCAGTAAACAGAAAAGTATTCTTTTAGAGAAAAATCCGGTTTTGCACGCTTGACTAAAATAAGTAAACCAACATGCCAGGTTCCACTAATAAATCCGGTCAATAAGGCACTCAGGACATACAGCAAAATCATCCCTAATGGTGTAGTTATATCTACCGGAAAACCCAGTATGGCTACTGTGTTTACACTAACATTACCCATCTCGGGTCCTAAACTTTCTGCAAGAAGCTCAGGTAAAATAGTGACATAAGCACCAATAGCCATCATCAGGAAGGGGATAATGGGTACAATAAACTGCCCCAGATACTCGATAAGATCGACACCTTTTGCCAGGGTGTCAGCGAGCTTAGGAATTCTATATGCAATAAAAACGGTAAGAATGGAAGCATAAATAGCATAAAAATAAACGCTATGCGTTAACATCCACCCAAGAGAAGTTAAAGACTCTTTAATCGCTTCTGACAAGCCGTCAACGGATGAATATAATGGCAGTCCAAAGGCAATAGCGGTCCAGATAACACCATATACACAGGCAATCATTCGGGCAACAACAAACCACTTAATAGTGTATTTTGCAAAGTCTTTGCCACGAGCTTCGCTTAACATCAGCTTAGTAAGCGTGGGGGTTAAAATTAAATAGATTGCTATCGGGGCAAAATAGCTATAGCCATCGATAAAGCTTTCCATTGCATCACTGACTGAGTAGGCAAATGTTGGAGATTGATCTGCCCAGAATATGCCAGTGGTTAAAGATAAAAGCGATATCCACCATAAGTGTTGCTCTATTAATTCTATAAAATTTTTAATCATTCACCCCTCCTCAGGTTATGTTTGATAAGAATCCTCGGCCAATAAAATTGCCTGCTGTCGTTTTGCAAACATCTTCACCTGCAAATAAGACAGTGGGCGGTTTTATGTTTGATGAGAGTCTTATATTGATTCCAGCGTATATATTATCCAGTTATTTTTCAGCTTAGACAAGCATAAGCAAGCCCAACCATTGAAATATGTTAAAAAAACTGCCTCACAGACTTTTCTTTGTCTGATTTATGTCTCTATTTCCCACAGCTAAACAGCCGTTAATACCGTCGGCATGTGGAATTCAACTTTAACACACGTAATAAAGAGACTTTTTATTTGCAGTTATCTTACTATATATGTTATAAAGTATATATAGTTAGCTTGAATAGCACAATCTATATATACTTTTATATTTACAAACCATTAGGAGATTGATATGCCCGTTATGCCTTTTTTACTTGGAATAGTCACCGGTTCAGTAATTACTTATGTTGTAAAAGATGAATCAAGCAAGCAGTTACTTGGAGATACAGGTGGTAAAATCACATCTGGTGCTGGTACCCTGACAAAAAAAGTGACTAGTATGTTTAAGAAAGCTGAGGAAACAGCAGAAGAAGCCCCCCAAACAGCATAAGATAAACATCCCGTCCACTCACTGGGGGTAACTTTCATAATTACTACCAGTGAGTAAATCTGTTAAATAATCACACAACACAATAGCTATTGTGAACATTTACTTCACCCTATAAATCTGTCAGCACTTTAATTGCATCATATCTATTCGTTAACAAATTAAAGAATTCTAAACTATTGTTTCTTCTTTTGTTTTGAATGAATTCTTCAATGATTCAACAATTGATTTAGCAATATTTTCTCTTTTCCCTGATAATTTTAAGGGTCTGCAAGCATCTAAAATTCCATATCCGAGTCTGGTTAACAGGATACCATTTGCGATACCCTGGCCTGCAGAATGTGAAATTTTGTGTACAACTGATGCACTGGTTATTTCATTTGTTAGTTGTAGTGTTAGTTCAGATACGCCAGCAAAAATCACATTGATTACCCCTTGCTTCAACAATAAAACACTGGTTAAACCACCTGTTCTATAGCCATAGAGTTTGGATATATCTGTTGCTAATTTTAAACTTCTCCAGATAATTATAATCATATCAATAAGAGGTATAGGTGAGATGGCGGTAGAAAATGCAGCCTGAAGTGATGCTTTATGTATCAGTACCCTGGCTTTTTCATCCAAAGGGGCTAGCAATATATTATCCAGTATGTCGTAAATTTCACAATAATTTTGTGTCGTATTAATTTTTTGTTTAGTTTCATCAAAATGTTCATGAAATTCAGTTACTTTATTTTTTTTAAAATACAAAAGGAGTTCATTGCTTAAAATTAATGTATCATCGGTTGGATTTTTTTGCTGCTTATTGAATCTTTGTTTAAGTCGACTGACAGCCTGTAGTTGTCTTAATTGCTTTAAGTTTGAAATGATATTCATTGCTAATGCCGATAGAAATACAAGCAAGCCTGAAATATATAAATAATCGGATAGGCGAGCAGATTGAAAGAGATTGCTAAGATTGTCGATTGTATGGGCGAATAGCGAAATAAATACAAACAAAATAAGCGACAAGAAAATCCCTGATAGACTGCCAAGAAGTTGGATTATTTTGTAAAATCCAGAATTTTCGATACTACCAGCTCCCACTTCATCAATGGTAGTGATTATTTTGTCTAATTCCGGATCCGGTTCAAAAGTGCGTGGTGCTATTGGGGGGTCGATTGTATCTTCTTTAGAATTGTTATCAATAATAACTTTAAAAGGCTTTGTTGTCATAGAAGTTCACCAATCATCGAGTCAACGACCTTGTCCATATTAATATGATCAAAAGGAATGTTATCTTTATAAGAAATATTGGAAGGTAAAAACACTTCATAATTATATGCCCTGGTATCCCATTCCTGTGGTGATGGGAATGAATGCGGCATTTCACCCGGATAAAGAACAATTTTTTTCTTTTCTGTTGATGATATCCCCTGAATACAGGGTAAATTCTTCCCATCATGCTCTCGAAGAACAGTTTCTGTACACTTAACAGAAGAAATAATATGCGTATCAGTCTTAATATGATCAACATCCATTTTTTTTCTAATGTCTTCAACCATTTCGTTTAACAGGGCACTATAGTTATTGTGTTGTGATGAAGTTATTAAATCAGCTTTAGTTGCAACAAAGATTACTTTTCTTATAGAAGAGCTGAACCACTGAGATATAAAATTTTTATTTCTATGATCATAAAGTGACATCATATTACGCAGACCATCTTTCATATCTGAATAACAATTGTGACCATTTTGAAGTGCTTCGATAATATCAATTAAAACAATTTGCCGATCAAAGCCTCTAAAATGTTCCAGTTGAATATTTTTTACGATATTTTCAAGATAGTACTCATAACGTTCTTTAAATACCTGGTGTAATGATGAATCGGACTGACTAATTGGAGCAAAGCATAAAATCGGGTCATGAGCCAAATCTGATGGCATCAAAAATCGTCCTGGTGTCAGATTTGAATAATGGTTTTTTTTGAGAAATGAGAGCATACTTGAGTATTGTTGGTGGATATTGTTTTCAATGCCTTCACCTTTGCTTTTATCTGATAATTTGTGAATGCTATTTAAATATTCTTTCACAATTTCTTCATCAATATTTTTCATCCAGTTTATTGTTTTTTCAGACCACTGCTCATACGATAAACCCATCATTGCAATATCAAGTATCCACTCACCCGGGTAGTCGATTAATTCAATCCTGAATTTTGAATTGTTTAAAAAACTATAGCGGTTTTTAGTTTCAAACTCTAATATAGTTGATGTTATATCATCTGTGCCATCAGGCCATTGATGATATTCTTTGATTATTTTTTTTAATGAATAATAATCAAAGCGTTTAATCAATGTAGTGGGAGATTTGATAGTTACATTAAATGGTTGTTTCCTGGATGTAATTGGTGTGATTTTTTTCTGAAGAAGTAATTGTTCGATCAGAGATGTAATAAATATTGTCTTGCCTGAACGACTTAAGCCGGTTATAGCAATTTTTGTTGTAGTTATTGGCATTGAGATATTATCAACAATTGCACTAACTTTCTTTGATAACTCTTTGATATTATTTTTAAACATAATTTTCTCTGAACTAAATAATTGGCTATGTTCCTTAACAGTGTTGCTATACTAAAAACATAGACATACTGATTAAGGAGATGATAATGACTCCGGCAAAATTTAGCAAACTTCTGGAATAGATGGAACATTTAACAGGCAAACAGTTTCAGAAGTTATAAAAGTAAAAAGGTTAAAATTTGGTCGCATTATCATGAGGGGACTCAAAGTGGTCTTTACTGCCGATTTATTCAATATTTTAAACCCATTGCAAACAGAACAGGGCTGGTACCACCCAATTATTTTACCGGGATTAGACTGAAGAGGATAAAATTGATCCCATATCTACCTGAATTACTGCAGGGTAAGGTCTGTGCTGTTTAAATGCACAGACTTTTTGAGAAGTTACCTATTAGATATAGTTTAGATTTGCGACTAAATTAGTATTTACTATGAGCAGATAATATATGTTATGCTTGAAAGTATGAGTTCGATGAATTTCAAACATTATCTATTTGATTGGGGAGATACTCTTATGGTGGATCAACCAGAGAATCAAATACCCATGTGTGAATGGGAAGAGGTTTATGAAGTGAATGGAGCAAATAAACTCTTGGCTATTTTAAATAAAAATAGTCATTGTCATTTGGCAACAAATTCAATTAGTACCAATGAACAGCAAATTCGCAAGGCACTAAGTAGAGTAGGGATCAATCAATACATCGAAAATATCTATTGTTATAGAACGTTGGGGCTAAAGAAGCCAAGCCATGAGTTTTATGATCATATCCTCAGGGATCTAGGAGCGAGTAAATCTGAGGTAATTATGATAGGCGATGGATTAGAAAAGGATGTAATAGGTGCTTTAGATAGTGGGATACAAGCTATATGGTATAATCCAAAAAATGATCCGGTTCCTGAAAATATTCATGCAATAGAGAATCTTCTAGAGTTGACAAGAGTACAAGACGGTCGACCACTAGCCTAACATAGAGGGTGATATTTCAATACTAACTATTGCTTTTGGCTGTAGACCATGGATTAAAACGTGCCATTTTTTTAAGAGATGATGAGAGTGGCGCTACTGACTCGCTATCTGCTTTACTAGTAGCTTTGATTTCAGCCATTTGTTTTTTCAGATATTTTAGTTCATCACTGAGTTCACTGGTTTTAGTTTGTAACTGTCCCTGTTTGTACCAGAGTCGCCAGACAACAACTCCACTAATCAGAATCAAAGAACCCGGTAATAATGATGCTGATGTGCTCGCAAATTTACTTGTAGTTATTTTAATCGCAGTATTTTCAAACATAAAGAATCTCCGGCAACGAAGTGATTATTCAAGATGTTGCTGTAACACCTTCTGCAAAGGATATATGATTAATATCAAATAGTCCATATATATAAATTAGTTCATTCCAGAACCGCATTTCGTCACTTGTCTGTACCAATATCAGTTCAAGTTCCTATAATTTAGCCCGAAAATAAGCTTTATTATTATAATAATCAGGATCTTTGTTTTCCTCTGACCAGCCGGGAACGCCTAAAATAGGGATTGGTGAGAGATGATCTGAATTAGAAAGTGAGCGTTTCTTTTGAAGATCATTGCACAAGAGATTATCAAGAACAGCATATTGTGTCATTTTATCATTTTGATAAAAATTGTTATCCACCTTAATACAATAAGCCTTTCCAGTAAAACCTATAAAGGGCTTTAAGGCTTTCTCATACATCCCGTGACCAAAGACAAAAGCACCAATGCTGTTATTTTTTAGCTGATGGCTATTATTTCCCTGCTGAGACCAGCATGAACGAGATTGCACGAAAAGTGTCTGCCATTGATGATTTTTCAGGTGATTTATCAGGTTTTCATCCGAGCTGGCAATAATAATCCCGGACTCATCTAAATGGGTAATAGCATCACGCGCAGGGGTCCTTTTTTTGCCTGGCTGTCGCTGTAATTCCTGCATATGCAGTGAATTAAGCAATATTTTTGTTTTTGGAAACAAAAGCCAGATAAAGGCATTAAACAGATCATGCCAGTTTTGCTCACGAGTACTGATAATGCCTTTTTTATAAACCCGTTCTTCATACCCCATTTCCGGAAACGGGAGTGTTTTATCCTGCACCCGCATATCCAGTTGCTGACCACTGGACAGGATAACAGGTTTATCCAGCAGAGCCAGTAAACCTGAACAACCGGGCCAATCAGTCAGCGGTGTGTTTTTTAATAAAATATTCAGATCAGAAAATATTAGAGATGAATTAAGGAAATCAGGATCCCATTGGTTGATAATATTTTTTGCCATAGAGTTTTTTTCTTAATCACATGGTTGTGGCTTTTCTATGCCATATCCCTGCAAATAGTCTATTTTCATTGCAACCAACTCAGCCTGAATAGAAGAGTTTTCAACATACTCAGCAATAGTTTTTAATCCTAAGATATGTCCAATTTCATTAATCGATTTTATCATTGCCCGATCAATGGGATCATCTAAAATATCTTTAACAAAACTACCATCAATTTTTAGAAAATCAACCGGCAGATTTTTCAAATATGAGAATGAAGACATACCCGTACCAAAGTCGTCCAGTGCAAATAAGAAACCTTTTTCACTCAGTTGATTAATAAATGAAATGGCCTGATCAATATGAGTAATTGCAGCATTTTCAGTGATCTCAAAACAGATAGAATCAGGCTTAATTTCCCATTTTTCCTGCTGCTCAATAATAAACTGATACAGTTTATTATTGCCGATGGACTGACCTGACAAATTGATCGAGCAAAAATCTATGGTTTCTTTCTCATCCTGTTTTCCAGCCAGCCATTTAAAGCTGGTTTGAATCACCCAGCGATCGATGTCTCCAATCAGATCATAATGCTCTGCTGCTGGAAGAAAGGCACCGGGTGGAATAATATTGCCAAGTTTATCCTTCATGCGAATTAAAATTTCAAAATGCTGGTTCTCACTATGATGAGGATCCGAAGGTATAATAGCCTGTTTATAAATAACAAAGCGATCTTCTTCCAGAGCTTTTTTTATTTCTGAAACCCAATGCATTTCGTCCTGATGTTTTGCTGTTTCCGCATCATCAAGCTGACAGATATGAATTTGATTACGTCCTTTGTCTTTTGCCACATAACAGGCAGTATCAACTGCACTCATGAGACTTTGTGCTGATATAGTTTCTTTTGTAATAGATGTAAGACCAATACTGACGCCCACATTAAAAATTTTATCTTGCCAGACAAAATGAAAGCCCTTAATACTATCACAGATTTTTTGAGCCAATTCAGCAGCCTGTTCTATCGAATGCTGTTCCAGGATAAGACCGAATTCATCTCCTCCCAAACGGGCCAAAGTATCATTTTCTCGAATATTATCTTGTAATAAACGAGCGACCACTTTGAGCATTTCATCACCAGCCAGATGACCACAGGTATCATTAATGACTTTAAACTGGTCAAGATCAAGATAACAGATCGCATGTTGTATTTCTTCAAACTGTACTGTTTGCAAAGCATAGTTTAATTTTTGTTCAAAGGAATAGCGATTTAATAAACCGGTAAGAGGGTCATGTGAGGCAAGAAAACTAATTTTATCAGCAGCTGCAAGCTGTTCAGTCATATCTCTAAAGACGACAACAGTACCGCTTATTTCCCAATTATCATTATAAATAGGATAAGCTGAATATTGCACCGGGAAATGACTATTATCCTTACGCCAGAAATAATCATCATTAATATGGCGGGGCTGTCCAGCACGAAAAGCATGATAAATCGGACAATCTTTTGCGTGAAATTCTGAACCATCCTTATGGGTATGATGAGTCAGAGGATGCATTTCTTTGCCTTCAAGTTCTGCTAAAGAAAAACCAAACATCTCCAAAGCTGCATGATTCACAAAAGTACATTGACCATTTAAGTCAACACCAAAAATCCCTTCTCCGGTAGACTCAAGCAGCATACGCATTTTATTGTTCAATTCAGACAGCTGTAGAGCAGATTGTTCTAATTGCTGCTTTGCTTTTATCTGCTGCTGCTCTCTCTGGGAAATAGTCCGCGCCATATGATTGAATGTTTGACCCATTTTGGTCAGTTCATCATGCCCGGATAATTGAATTTGTGTGTCATAAAGACCTTCAGCCAGCTGCTTGGATCCCTCTCTTAATATTTTTATGCGTGATAGTATCGTATGGTTCAGTAATAAGGCTATGAGGATAAAAGAAAACAACATACCCGATAAGTGGATAGCAATATTATGTTTAAAGAGTTCATTACTTCTTTGCTCGATAATTTCTGCGGGAAGCTTGA
The DNA here is from genome assembly GCA_025655455.1 of gamma proteobacterium symbiont of Taylorina sp. GTDB lineage: Bacteria > Pseudomonadota > Gammaproteobacteria > GRL18 > GRL18 > GRL18. The sequence continues at coordinate 165,102 of JAHXIV010000007.1, read as the reverse complement.
TGCTCATAATACCGCGCAAATCACCAATTTTATAATTATAGGCGGTATCATATCGCTGTTGAATGCTGATAGGCGCATCTTCTTTCTTTCCATGACATTTTATACAGCGAGGTTTAATAATAATAGGCTGGCTAAAATGATAAAAATGTTCCCCTGCACTATTATTAAAGGGAACAAATCGTTCAATTTCATCCTCATTCTGACGAAAAAACCGGATAGCCTCTAATTCGATACTATCAGCCTTATTGTCGGGATTTCTGGGTTGTTCAGAGACACTATTAAAGGTGAGACCTGTATCAACCCATTGAGTAAAATCTTTGGATATACGGCTAACAGCATGAGCTGGTAAAAATTCGATGGTTTGATCGGTAATAGGGATATGATGGTTTATGAAGATTTTTTGATAGACGCCTCGATATGACATCAATAAACCACGAATAGTACGTGCATTTTCCTTAATATTATTAATAACATCCGCTTTGATCTGGCTTTGACCAACATAGGTGTCTACAATAAAGTGCAATAGAAAAATAATAAAGGTGGTAACAAATACCTTTGTCTGCAAACGCATGAGATACAATATCCCTCTATAGGAATTTTCTTACTTATATTCTTTCATCGCTAATTATAGACATGATACTGCGGAATATCCACCCATATTATATACCCGTATTAATGGTCTTTATAAATACATAAATAAGCAGTATCACTGCTCCTTTTTACATCAAAAGATTGATCGGCTTCACCCGGATCTAATAACCAGCTAATTATACATTATTTACTCATAATATTTAGTCATTGATCTAATCTGTCTCCTCCAAACGAAATGGCTGACGGACCTTGCGGCTTTGTTGGAACACCACCAAGAGCATCTAAAACCAATGTACTGGACTTTTTTCTATTAATTGCTGAGCAGGGATCTTCTGTTATCTGAATTCCTGCCGTTCATTACCAGCAGCACCACTGGAACTGTCAATAGTTTCACTTGATATTCCTGCAATAAAATCGGAACCTCTATGCTGGAGTACATACCTTCACCATTAATTAAAGGTTCATTAATCTTGTTTTCCAAAAATATCAGCAAAAACAATTCAAAATAACTCCATTGATTGACAAGCATATCTATCCATATGATGTCCTGATGATTGCACTACTATAGTGGGTATATCATTCTGTTTTTCTTTATATAATGCGTCAGATGATTTCGTTTTACTATTTCTAAGTAATTGATCCAGCCTGGCACCAGCAAAAGAGACAACTGATGGATCTTTGGGTTTAGCTGGAACACCACCTCGACCGGCTGAAACCAGTGTGCTGGATCTTTTTCTATTTGCTGCAGAGCAGGGATCATCTGCTATTGGTGTCACAACCATAAAATTACTGGATAAAACGCCTAATGAAGCATTGATGTCCATTTCAGGTGAAGAAATGGATAGCATTCCGGGATTACCTTCCGGTGCTGCCGCCTGGATCACATTTCGACCGCTTCCAGGCTCAAATATTTGTTCTTCAGTACCGCCAATTTTAGGCAGGATAGAATTTCGAGTGAGCAGATAGGGAACATCAATACGAATATCCCCACCCTGACTTCCTGCTGCCGTATTTGCACGGATAAAGCCACCATCAAGCACTAAGATATTTGTATTGAGAGTGATATCTCCACCATTGCCGCCATTTGTGGAGGTACTAACCTGTCCATCTTGCAGAATGATGCTACCATTACCAATAATATTAATATCACCACCATTATTGGTATTGGCAGCAGTCGTAATTTTACTGCTTTCTGTCACTAACAAACGTTCATTTATCTGTAACTGGATATTGCTCGCAGGTACATTAACTATTGATTGAGCACCAATTTGAGATTTCTGGGATAGTTCTAAAGTATTGGTTGTAATGCTGAGATTGCCTGTTGTCAAGCCATTCAATTTTTTTTCAGAAAGAGTACCGAAGTGTTTGATACTAATGAATCCGTTATCTAATAGTTCAATCTGTCTGGATTGAATATTAATGTTACCTGCCTGACCTGATGCAGTTTCAGTAGCCTGACTGACAATCCCTGAATAATCATTAAGTTGCAATTTATTTGCTTTAATTGATATTATTCCTGCGTTACCTTCTGCAACAGCACTGGTGGCAATACCACTATTTTTTCCGGTTAAAGTCAGCTTATCCGCTGTGATATAAATCTTCCCGGCATTTCCGGATGAGTGTGCAGGCGCTAATATTTGACTGCTATTTTTTAGGGACATTGTTTCTGCATCAATTAAAATAGTACCGCCATCTCCGCTATTGTGACTACTTGCACCAATTAAGGCTCCATCTAAAAGCTTAACAACAGGGCTTGCTATGCTGATAGAACCGGCATCTCCAGCCCCCTCACTCAAGGAAGTAAGCAATGTCATTCCAGACTGTTCAATTATACTCTCTGGTTCAATAAAGAGATTAATAGAATGATGCGCAATAATCTCAATATTACCTGCAGCATTATCCCCTTCAGTTGATGATGATATGAGACCGCCATGAAAATCCAGCTGTTCCACATTAAGGTTAATGTCACCTGCATGCCCTGAAATGGTTTCAGAACGAATATGACCGTTATTCTTAACAATAAGATGTTTTGCTGTAATATTAATGTCACCGGAAATTCCGGATTTATTCCTGTTCTGGATAGTAGAACCGCCATCGACTCTCAATGTAATACCAATAGAGTCATCAGAAGGAGGAACATTATTGCCATCTACCACTATATTGCCTGTGGCATTGATATTGATGTGACCACTATTACCAACATTGCTCCCTTCACTAAACCAGCGATCTCTTGCTGTAATGGTTAGAATCTCACTCAAACCGGCTCCTTCCATGGTAAAGCTACCTGCAATTGTGCTTTTTAAGTTAAGATCACGGGTATTAATTGTAATATCAGCACCATCACTCAATGGATTAGTAGATTTATTTTTGGCCGTAATACTACCTCCATTGACAAGCAGCAGTTGATCGGAGCTGATATTAATATTACCCACTTCTCCAGCATCACCAAAAAATTCAGCATAAATACCACTGTGAATGGGATATCCCATATCATCACGAGCATATCCATCAAATAGAATCGTTTCCCTGGCCACAAGAAAAATATCTCCTGTTGTTGCCATACTATATCGATATTTGGATGCATCAAAGACAGATCCTTCTTTTAATTGAATATTACTGGCATTAACATAAAGATTTCCATAATGACCACTGCTTACATCACCAGTAAGGCCACCTATGCTAATACGAGCTCCATTTCTCATTGCTAAAGTATTAGTATTAATTCGGATGTTTGATCCCTGACCAGTACCCGCAGTAGCAAAGATATCACTATGCTTTCCATCAAGGGTTATTCTTTCAGCAGCTTTAATTGAAATGTCACCTGCATCCTTTGCATCTTTATTAATAGTTAAAATTGATCCATCCTCTTTGATATTCAATTGATTGACTTCTATATCAATTGCATCAGGGTGATTCTCATCTGGTTTTTTATCTTGTATAACACCATAATCCATTATATTTGATTGAATAGTTCCACTGTCAGATAAAATTAACTCTGCTGCTTGAATCTTGATGCCGCCTGTCACTCTTAGGTTTTCTGTCCCTTCTGCCTGAATAACAGCACTTTCTGTCTGTATGTGACTGACAGTAGTCCATTGATCCTTAAAAATTTTGCCCGTCACCGTCACAGTTTCATCAGCCTCTATTTCTATACCGCCGGGCAGACTGCTATTATCAGATGTGCGTGAATCGAGGTATCCACCATTACTAATGGTAATATTTTTTGCCTTAATATTGATTTTTCGACCAACCCCGTTTCCTGTCACATTGGCATTAATAGCAGCCTTATTATTAATAATAACATCTCCCAATGTCGTAATAAAAACCCCACTTTCTTTATCTGCTATGCCAGTATTATTTAAATTATTAGCATTAAGAGAAGAGCCATTGTCCAGAATGACATCTCCTGATGTTATAACAAATACACCACTTTTATGATCATTGAGACCTTCCTCCGACTTCGCGGTTATGATAGATCCTTGATCCAGAGTTAAGGAGCCTCCCTGCATTGTAATCATACCGGGTTGTGATCCTGAAGCACTGAGCAGAGTATTTTCAATTAATAGAGCACCAGCCGGAGAAACCTTTAATTCATTTGTAAAAGGTATCTCTCCTTTTGTTTCACCTACTGCAGTTAAACTGAAATGACCTCCCTTACTGATCAACTGGTTCATAGTTGAATCTGTACCGGAAATACGAATATCTTTAGCACTAAAAGAAACATGGCTCTCAGCCTGGAACTCAAGTTCACTGCCATTAATAACTAAACTGGCAGGCTGTGCTTTTAAAAAACCAAAAGCCTCTGGCTGAGCCATAGTCAAGGTACTATTAGCAAGATCAGATACACTAAATATACTACCATCGTCCAGCTGTAATTCATCAGCAGTACTAACATGAAAAGCAGCCGGGACATCAATTCTGGCATTAATACCAAACATGATTCCAGCAGGATTGAGGAAGTAAAAATCAGCATTGCCGATTTCGGATTTGAGTAAGCCGTCAATATTTGACATCTGACCACCTGTCACCCGGCTAATGACATTGCCAATATCACTGGAGCCGGTAAAAGTGGCACTTTCACTCACACCATTATAGGTTTTGATATCAAAGTTTTTAAAACTATGAAAGAGATTATTGCCCACTCGACTACCGAGTTCCTGGTCAATAACATAGTCCGGACCATTGAGTTTGGCTACAGCACCCACTGTACCGTCAGTTATAATTTCAGCCCGGATATTTGAAATAATTAACCACAGTAAAATAAAAATTAATTTTTGGTATAAATCTGCAAATTTCATTTGGCTATACTCTGTTAATTTCTATTACAACCAATATGAACAACACGATAAGGTTGTGAGAAGCCGGATAATAGAGCCTGCATATTTTCTTTTGACAATGATTTAGGATCAAAAAAGGATCCGTCCGGGAACTGTGGCTACGGCAAAATCTTCTATTAAAAAAATAAAATCTATTGTATATACTTATACTACGATATAATTAGATTTTGTCAATATACTTTAACTGCCCATGAAAAATTTATATCAGGAAGCAAAAAACTGTTTTTTAAGCAATGATCCGGATAAAAAATTGCAGCTTAGTCTGCAGATTACAGGTGACTGGGAAGCCGGCTCCCTTGAGTGGCATGACGGTGATCCCCCATTACAGCTGGATATTCCCGGCCGTCTGGAGAAACCAGTATTTGTTGAAGTTAAAAAAGTAAAAAAAAGAGGCTTTAAATCAATACAACAGCGGGCAGCACTTATCCATGCATTAACTCATATAGAATTAACAGCGGTTAATCTGGCCTGGGATAGTATCTATCGTTATCGACATTTACCTAAAGAATACTACGACGACTGGGTCAAAACAGCAAAAGAGGAAACTCATCATTTTTACCTGTTGAGAAAAAGTTTAAATGATATGGGCTATGATTATGGTGATTTTCCAGTACATGACGAACTATGGAAAATGGCTGTCACTACAGCAAATGATCTGATGGCTCGTATGGCAATCGTTCACCGCGTACTGGAGGCAAGAGCTTTAGATGTGGTACCTTTTTCCGTTGAAAAATTTCGTGAACTGGGTGATAAAGACACTGCCGATTCATTGATCATTATTGCCAATGATGAAATTGGTCATGTCAATGCAGGTGCACGCTGGTTTCGATATCGCTGTGAACAGGAAAAAGTAGATTCAGATAAAATGTTTTTTACTCTGATGAAAAAATATCTTAAATCAACCCCTAAAGGTCCTTTTAATCGAGAGGCTCGTATAAAAGCAGGTTTTAGTTTACAGGAAATGCAGGAGCTGGAACGCCTGGACTTAGAATATAAAACGCAAAAAGCTAACGCTCCTGTTTAAACTGAATAATTTTACGTCGATCTTTTTTACTGGGGCGTCTGCTGTCGTATTGCGGCATCCCGGCATAAATTGCCTTTCTTTCCTGATTGCGCTTTTCTCTTAATTCAATACTTTCTGTTGTTTCTTCATAAAGCGTTTGTGCAACACTGGCAGGACCACGTTTACTTGATAGCTGCTTAATAACAATTGTTTGCTCAATGGAGTCTTTTTTGACTCTGATCGTATGGCCGATTTCAGCACTATGACTGGGTTTAACACGTTGATTATTAAGATGAACCTTGCCGCCTTTAACAGCTTCTGTTGCCAGAGAGCGTGTTTTATAGAAACGCGCTGCCCATAGCCATTTATCTAAACGGATATTTTCTGAATCAGTTTTCTGAACTTTTTTATTGCTATGGCTCATTACTATAATCCCAATGGTAAGGGGCGGAGTCAAATAATATCAGTAATCAATCAAGTACAATCCTGAGGACATTTGACTTCGATCCGGCATCTTAACTAATAAGTTTTATTTAATTGTAAAATAAATTAGCGTAATTTCAAAATATAGTCTACATTTTTTATAAAGAGCCTTCAGTTTTATAAGGAATAATTATGGCTAGACCAGTACGCATCGAATTTTCAGGAGCCTATTATTATATAAGTTCTAAGGGAATTGAAGGTGAACCAATTTTTAATAGTACTAAAGACAGACAAGAATTTATCACTATCCTGGAAGAAGTCATTAATCGTATGCATTGGGAAGTTTATGCTTATAACCTGTTATCTGATTCATATCAATTATTTATCAAAACATCTAAGGCTAATTTATCCAAAGGTATGCGGCAACTCAATGGCATTTATACCCAGCGTTATAATGCCAGATATAACAGGACTGGAAATATTTTTCATGGCCGTTTTAAAGCGGTGCTGGTAGAAGCTGAACATTCATTTGAAGCAGTGATACAACATGTATTATCCATGCCGATACAGATGCAGATAGTGCAAAATATGAAAAAATGGAAATGGAGCAGTTACCGTGCTTCTATCGGAATGGTTGATAAACCTGACTGGTTAAAGACGACAGAAGTATTAAGCTGCTTTTCCAAACAAAAAAAGCGATCACAAAAAATATTGCTTAAAAAAATCAATCAATATGATAAAGACTTTAACTTAATGAAAAACATTCAGGGACAAATATTATTAGGCAGTAATAAATTTGTACATAAATGGAAAAAACAACTGGCCAGCGGCAAAGTCATGGACAAGGCAAGAAAACGCAGGACTAAAAAGGTCAAGCCATTAACATCCTTTTCTACACAATGTAATAATACACAAAAAGCCATAGTTAAGGCTTATGGCACAGGTAACTATACACTTAAACAAATAGGCGATCATTTTGGTGTACATTATAGTACGGTCAGCAGAACAGTAAAAAGAGCTAATGTAGCCGCTTAAAGGTATAAATTCGGGAAGTCTGGTCGCGCACAATGAACTGTCCAACTTCTTTATAAAACTGGAAATATAATTTTTTCTTACTGTCAGGGAAATAGGCAACCAGATTATTGCCTTTAATTAACAAACGCCCGGCAAGCTTTCGATTCTTACCATCTGTCCAGATAAAGTAGCTGTTTTTGTAAATGGCAATAACATCACCGGAAAGTGACTGCCAGATGCCGTTAATACTATTTGCCTTATAGGTATTATTACTAAACACCGAATTTGACGTCGAAGAAGTATTATTAACCAACTGTTTTGGATTCCAAAAATCACTGACATTATTTATATTCTGTGAATTCTGCCCCGTCTGAAAATTATCAGATAAAAAATTGGTCTGACCATTTGTCATTAAATTATTCAGGGGGATAGTTCCTGCAGGAGACATAGGCAGATTATTGAAGCCGCCTAAGCCATTAGCCATGCCCGGCACCATAGCCATACCAGGTGAATAGGGTAAGGAACCCAGGCCTGGAACATAGTTGCTGTTATTGTTATTCATCATATCATTCATAGCCTTCATCATGCTCACCATCATCTCAATAAACGGCATGGAACGAAAATCATGATTATTATAATTATTTCCAGCTATCGATGGCTTTACCAGACAAAAACACAGAAGCAAACAAGCGAAGAGAAGCCTCAATGGTGTTAGCCATCGCTCCCTGTTAGCTTCATTACCTCTAGTAAATTCTATAATAGTTGCCATAAGTCATTATTATAGCGGCTTTAATTAAAATAGTTAATTGCTATTTAATGAAATGATGAAATACTTATCTAAAATAATCAACATTCTTCAATTTAATTGATTCGTCGAATGAGAAAAAACGCAGCTATAAAGGTCAGCAGAGTAACCAGTGTGGCACTAATAAGAGGACTGATATGATAGACAAGCCCAAGTTGAGCAGTAATTTGATTCGCAATAGTAAATGTGACACCGATAAAAACCCCCATCATTAAGCGGTTCCCAATATTATTAGTACGTGAAGAGTCAAACATAAATGGAACCGCAAACAGAAGCATTGCAACAATTGAAAATGGTGCAATGATCTTATTCCAGAAAGCCATCCAGTATTGCTTACTATCCAGACCATTATTATCCAGGTAACTGGCATAGTGATAAAGCCCGGATGCGGGTAAGAATTGTAGTTTAGAAATAATTGCTTCAACTAACTCCAGATTAAGTAATGTCGGCCAGCGTGCTTTATCAATTTTATTAACAATGAGCTTGTCTTTAGTGATGAAGGTTTGTTTAACATCATGTAAAATCCAATTTTTTCCATTATAGTCAGCCTTCTTCGCCAGGGTACTCACTTTAAGCGTCTTATCTGTATTAAAAGTAAAAATACTCACATTAATTAATTCTTTATTCGGAGTAATAGCGGAAATTTTTGTAAAGTGGCTTTTATCGCGAACCCAGATAGCATTTTTTGTTCTAATACTTGTTGCTCCATGTACTTTCTTCAGATAATGGTTTTCAGCTGCATTTTCTGTCACAGGAACAATGTATTCACCCCATAAAAACATAACTAACGCCAGTATAAAAGCACCTTTCATAATAGATAGAATAATTTGTGCAATGGAAACTCCTGCTGCACGAATCACAACCAGTTCACTATTACTATTCAATGCACCCAGTCCCATCATTGTACCCAGCAGTACCGAAAATGGATAAAGTTCATAAATTCGTCGAGGCATTGTCAGCAGGGTATAATAAAAAGCATCTGAAGTGGTAAAAGCATTTTTCCCAATTGATTTAAATGCATCAGACAAAGCAATAAAACCATATAAAGACATGATAATTAATAAAAACAGCAGAGTTGAGATAAGAACAGTTTTAATAATATAGCGATCAAGGATATTCATTATTGACTAATGGCCTATCAATTATTGACCGGCTTCATGATCCGCTAATTTATGATTAAAATAATTAAGAGAACTATTGAAAACCCATAAGATACTGATAAAAGTAATTTGTAATGACAATAGTATAAATGACAGCAAAGTCACGATCATAGCAAAGAAACTGAATATATATTGTTTGATTGGTTTAATAGTTCTTTCCATAATACCTTTACTCAGTCTGAAAAATGTTAATGTAAAAAGCCGGGCAAGCTTAAGGTAAACGGCTCAATTTCAGCATCAAACATTTGACCGTCTGAGGCTTTCATTTGATAACTGCCCTGCATACTGCCGACAGGAGTTCTGATAATAGTACCACTCGTATATGTATAATCTTCACCTGGATTCAACAGGGGTTGTTCTCCCACCACACCAATTCCCTTAACTTCCTCCGCTTTACCCTCAGCATCAGTAATAATCCAATGACGTGATATGAGTTGTACAGCAGCAGATCCCTTATTTAAAATATTAATAGTATACGAAAAAACATATCGATGTTCAGCAGGCGATGATTGCTCTTTAATATATTGTACAGCCACGTTAATTGAAATATTGTATTGTTCAATATTATCAGATGAAGTGTTCATTAAAAGCCTTATACTCGGGTATTAAACCTGTTGAAAGGTATTGGGTCTGTCTTCAGCATCATTTTGCTCATCGACATGAACTTTAGCCGTTGCAACCGCTTTTGTCACAGCAGCATCCATTTCTGAACGTTCTTCAGAAGTGAGGAAAAATGCCATGTCAACATCATGTCTTACATATCTTGCAGGCAACATATTTAAAGCGATACAGGCAATATCCTGCAAATAATCTTCGTCAATATGTCTAATATCTTCTACGAAGCACTGCATTAACTCCCTTACAATCAGAGTTTCATAATAATTATGAATCGAATCAAAGCGCATAACACCCCCAAAAGAAATTAATTTTATATTAGATAAGAGCCCTCAGCCAATAAACTCGCCCGCTGTCATTTTGCAAACATCTTCACCTGCAAATAAGACAGTGAGCAAGTTTATGTTTGATAAAAGCATGATTGAGAATATAGTTAATTTTATAAAAATACAAGCAGTTATGAATTTTTACATTAAATATCACTATTTATTTTTGCATACTGATTGGTTAATTTAACAAACTCATCAATATTCAACGTTTCAGCACGTCTTGCAGGATCAATATCGCATTGCATTATTTGCTCAGGCGTCAGAATCGTTTTCAAATTATTACGTAAAGTTTTTCTGCGTTGTGAAAAAGCCGATCTGGCAACAAATGATAAATTATCTAATGTGGCATTGACCAGGCTTGCCGTATGTGTCCTCGGCGTCAGTTGAATGATGGCAGAGTCAATTTTAGGTGCGGGGCTAAAAGCGCCAGGGTGAACAATAAATAATTGTTCAGCATGACATAAATATTGCACTAAAATACTTAAACGACCATAAATCTTTGTCCCCGGACAAGCCGTTAAGCGCTCCACCACTTCTTTTTGCAACATAAAATGCATATCATGAATAATACTGATATTCTCCAGCAAATGAAATATAAGCGGTGTTGAAATATTATAGGGCAGATTCCCTACCAGCCTGAGTTTATTATTTTGGCTCAATACAGAAAAATCAAACTGTAAAGCATCGGCATTATGGATTTGAAAATTATTACAATGTTCAAATTGTTGTTCAAGAATAGGGATGAGATCCCTGTCAAGCTCTATCACATCCAGTTTAGCGCAGAGTTGCACAAGATATTCTGTTAAAGCTCCCTTACCTGGTCCTATTTCAACAATATGCTGCTTGTCTGTCACTGCTATTGATTGAATAATACGTTGAATAATGTTTGGATCATGAAGAAAATTTTGCCCAAATCTTTTCCTGGCTTTATGTTTTAATGCATTAGCTGTCATTTATTATTATCCAAAATACTGACTAAGGAACGTGAATGAAATAACCTGATTATTTCATTCACGTTCCTGATAAGATTATATTAGGTAATTATTAGTGGATTATACTATAATGCGAATAAAATGTTTTTTACCCCTTAACAAGAAGGTTTCTGATGAAATATCTTAACTATTTTATTCTGCTTATCATCTCAGCGGCATTATCAGGTTGTGGTTCCGGCTTTGCTGATCCACAGGTACAAAATTACCCTAAGTTTTCAGCAGTACATGAAAAATATTCATCCGAACAAATTAACTCATTCAAACTGGAGATGAACTGCTCAGATGCAATAATCAGTGGTTTGGAAAAAGAGTTTGCTGACAATTATTGCCCCATGCTTAAAAAAGACATAAAGTCCTTTATCCAGGCACATAATCCAGCATGGAAATACGAAACTGAATCCTATGATATTGCTGTCAGTATTAATCTGGAAATACTCCATGGTGGTGATTTTGACGGTAGATTCTTTTTCCCGGGCAACAGCGGTTCAGCAGCAAGAACATTTCTTTATGCCAGTGTATCAAACAACAACACCATTCTGGCAGAGCGCAGAATCTTTGAATATACCGCGTTTATTAACCCCTTATTTGATAAATTTTCTAATGAAGAAACCATTAGACAGGATGCTGTCTCAATTTCTGAAAAAATATCTGACTTTGTCAGTAACCCTGCTCAATACGGCTCAAGGTACGCAAAATAATCTAACTGGAAACCATTAATGAAAATATTTTATAGAATATCATTGTCTTTTATTATTGTCTCTTTGCTATTAATTTCCGGCTGTGTTGCTGACTATCACTTCTCTGCCTCTTCTGAAACCAGTAAAGAAACAATCACCGGCACCTTTATTTATAATGAAAAGGGTAGCGGTGATATCCTCATCAACGCAAAGACTTCTACTGATGCAGACTGTAATGGAAAGGCCTACTTAAACTGGAATTATAAAATATACTGGGGTAGGAAGGGAACCTTTAATTTATCTTGTGAAAATAATCTAAATATTGACGGCACATTTGAAGCCTTTAGCGGAAATATTAACCAGGGTCATGGCAGTGGTCAGGATCAACATGGTAATCAATATGACTTTGTATTCGGTTTTAAGCAGAATAAATAGCATTTATAATTTTTTCAATGCAGCAAAAGCCAGCTTTAAATGGTCTTAAAATATTAGTTACCCGTCCTGCTCATCAGACAAAATCTCTGAGTGAACTCATTACAGAACAGGGCGGACAAGCAATCCTTTTTCCTCTAATTGAAATCAACCCCGTCCATATCAACCGTAAAACTTCTGCTTTGCTCAATAATATCAAGCGAATAGATTATGCTGTTTTCATCAGTCCCAATGCGGTTGAATATGGAATAGCAGAACTACTTAAACGAGGGGAAATTCCTGCGCAGCTTAAGTTAGTCACTATCGGACAAGCCAGCGCTAAAAAATTGCAACAAATCAGCGGCCGCAATGCAGATATTTATCCTGTAGAACAGTACAATAGCGAAGCCTTGTTAGCACATAGTGGCTTAACCAGGAGTAATGTGGATCATAAGCAGTTTATTATTTATAGAGGGGTCGGCGGACGTGAACTCTTAGCTGATACATTAAAACAGAGAGGCGCCATTGTTCATTATGCTGAAGTTTATCAGCGCTCAAGGCCAGCAGTTGACACTAAGACAATTGATGCCATCTGGAACAGTTCAAAGCGGGAAGCTTGTACACCTGATATTATTACCATCACCAGTAATGAAGGCTTAAATAATCTAGTTGAAATATTTTCAGAACTGCCTGATCAAAGCTATTATCAACAACTAATCGCTACTCCCCTGGTTGTTGTGACGGAAGAAATGCATTCAAATGCCCGCTCATCAGGGTTTACCAGCCAGATTATTGTTGCAGCAAAGGCAAGTAATGAGGCTTTGATAAAAGGGGTTCTTGAATGGCAGGAGAACCAATACCTTTAATAATCTTAATGATCTCCGGCAAAATCAAAAGAGTCATAATAAAAACTAGCCGTATCCATACCTTTTGTCTGAAATTGTTCTTTAGCCGCCATAATCATCACTGGAGGACCGCAAACATAAATATCAAATGGATTTAAGTCTTCAAAATCATCTAATACTGCTGTATGAACATAGCCCGTCTTACCTGACCAGCTGTTATCAGCCTCCGACAATACAGGAATAAAGTGAATATTATCATTTTCAGCAGCCCACTTTTCAGCCATATCTTTTAAATACAGATCAGTTTCAGAACGTGCTCCCCAGTATAGATAAACAGGTCGAGTGACTTTTTCTTCAATCAAGTGTTCAATAATGCCTTTTATCGGTGCAAAGCCGGTTCCACCAGCCATAAGCAAAAGATCTCTTGCAGAATCTTCATGATAGAAAAAACTACCGTGCGGTCCTTCAATACGCAGTAAATCTTTTTCCTGCATGTTATTGAAAACTTTTGGCGTAAACAGGCCTTTATCAACAAGACGAATGTGCAATTCAAGAAATTCATCATTATGAGGAGCATTGGCAATAGAAAAACTGCGATGACGTCCATCTTCTAACAAAATATCAATATATTGCCCGGATAGAAACTGCAGACGCTCAGAAGAAGGTAATTTTATAAAAAGCTGCATGACATCATCAGCAAGACGATTCATTTTCTGTACACGACAAGGCAGGGTTTTAATTTCAATGGCATCACCCAGATCGACTTCTTCAACTTCAATAACCAAATCAGTGTCAGGGAAAGCAGCACAGAACAAGGCCAGATTTTCAGCCTTATCATCATCGGACAAGGCAACAGGATCTTCATCATAATGCAATTCGCCCTGCAGTACTTTACCCTGACAGGCACCACAGGCACCATTACGACATCCATAACGTAGATTAATACCTTGCCTTAGTGCTGCATCAAGAACCGTTTCATTGGATTCCACATAAAATTGATGTTCATTGGGTTTGATTTCTACACGACGACGCATTACAGACCTCATAGACTATTCGAAAAATAGAGATATATTAAAGTTGGTTAATATATCTCATTTTAGATAGAATGAACAGCCATTAAGGGAAAAAAATAAAGAAATCTTACTTTCAGACGCCAATAGACTCAGGGTACTGTTTGAGATAAGCAACAGCTATCGGATACAGATTTAACATCAATACCGGAACAGCAGATGTTTAGGGATCCATAAAAATTTTTTTTAGAACCCCTTGCTCCTGTTCCTTAGGATTAGGAGTAAAAAATGAGCACCCCGTTAACAGGAAATATCGGACTATTAAATTCTTTAAACAAGAATCTAATGTATTCTGGAGTTCGCACCAAACAAAATTCAGTACCCGGTTCTGTTAATGCAAAAGCTAACGATAATGTTTCTATTGGGGTTTTGACTCCTGAGAAAACGCAGGCCTTACTCAACCGCCAGATTGCCGATAAACTTAAACAACGCTTTGGTGAAGAAGGCATTGAACTGAAGGGACTTCAGGCACAGGATTTTACCCCCGAAAAAGTTTCTGAACGTATTCTGGGCTTTGTTTCTGGACGGATCTTATCAGAACAGGATAAAGACCAGCAAACAGAATTAATGGCTAAGGCAAGAGAAGGTATTGAACGAGGTTTTGCAGAGGCTAGGGATATTCTGGAAAGCCTTGATGTGCTCAATGGCAAGGTAAAAACTGATATTGATTCAACCTATGATCTCATTCAGCAGGGCTTACAACGTTTGGAAGATCAGGTTAACGGTGTTGTAAATGATGATGCAGAGGAGCAGAAAGAGCTGAATCAAGTCAAGCAGGCTTCTATGCAGAGTAGTTATTCACGTAATGAAAATACCAGCGTTGAGATTATAACTAATGATGGTGATAAAGTACTAATCGATTTATTCAAACAACAAAGTGCCGAGTCAACACATAGTTATTCCCGTGGTGAAGAAGGAGTTTCCTATAGCGCTTCAAGGAGTATTTCCGCTAGCACAGGTTTATCATATCAGGTACAGGGTGAGCTGGATGAGGGGGAACAAAAGGCAATTGATGATTTATTAAAAGAAGTGGCCAAAATATCAGACAGTTTTTTCTCAGGTAATATTCAAAAGGCGTTTGATAATGCATTAAAAATGGATTTTGATAGTAAAGAACTCACTCGCTTTTCATTAAACATGGATTATCAGGAGAATCGACAGGTTGCCATCAGCACCTATAGTAATTATCAATCTCAGCCAGAGGTAGAATCAGGTGATACTCAGGGTAGAGGTGAGCAGTCCGGATTGAAAGAAATGAGTCGGTTTATTAGAGATCTTGATCATCTTTTTCAGAATCCTTTTGCACTGCATAAGTTTAAGGAACCTGAAAAAGATGTCAGTAATTTATTAAAAGAGATGAATCAGCTTTTACATTCTGATGAAATGAAACAATTAGAAAAGGATTCCTCTTCATTACTGGACTCACTGGTAGAGCAATTAAAGAATTACCATTCTAAAGATACTGCCGACAATACAGAAGAACAAAAAACTATTGTATAGTTTTAATTTAAAGCTATCACAATATTACCTACGTTTCATATGACAGAAAAACAACCGAAGTGAACATTCGGAATGATGTGCTGGAAAGACCTATTCCAGCAATTAGGAGTTTGCGTTGTTTTTATTTCAACTTCCATATAACTGCCATTTTCTTCCTATTATCAGAAGATCATTGTAGATTAATTCTAAAAAACAAGTTTAATCAAAAAAAATTCTGTGAAGGAAGAGCTATTACATAAACTTTTTATAAAGACCTCAGATTTATCTCCAATTAATGAATGAATTAACATAAGAAATGATGTCGCACATGGTGATGATATAACTAATGATAAACTATTTGTGTTTGCTAATGAATGGGGCGAATAAAATAGCATGTGGTCTTACAACCATTGAAGAGGTGCTGCGTGTTTCACCACCCCCAAGAATGTAGGTTTAAACCTTAAACTTTATCTTCCCCTTTATCTCTTTTTTCTGTCAGTCGGGCAATGCCGGCCCTTCTTCACCCCAGCAGAGAATGGCACCACAACCCGGTGTTTCGAATAGATCAATGCGATCCAACTGTGGCAGGACATCCGCCATTTTGTCTTTAATCCAGTAGAGCAAATGGGTGACATTTGCCTCTTCCATGCCTTCAAGCAAGTCCAGACGATGATGATCAAGCTGATCATAAATTGGACTAAACAGGCTTTTAACATCACCATAATCAACCGTCCAGCCCATCACCTCATCTAGTTCCGCGGTAAGGTGCAGACGGATTAAATAACTATGTCCATGCAGTCTTCTACGCTTATCATTCTCCCCAACCTGAGATAATTTTAAGGCACTTTCAAAGCGCTGCTCTTTCCAGATTCGATAATGATCTCCATTGTAATGACAACCGGAGGTATGTGTTTCATAAACAGTCACCCAGGACAATTGCGTGAAATCAGTTTTAAGCTGCTGCCATATCCAGTGTGCTAATACTTCAGAAGTAGGATTCTCCAGGCCATTAATATCATTCAGACAATTGTAATCCAGTTGCTCATGTAATTTTTCCCAATATTCATCAATATGCACAAAATCAATGCCCATATCCTCCTCATCGTAAGCCTGTTTAAGATCCTGATTGGCATGCAGGATAACTTCAAAACCATGACCATGCATACGACCGCACGGATGTCCTGCAGGTACATTGGGCAATTGATGAGCTGCTTCAAAACGATATCTGCGCCAGATATGAGCCTGGTTATTATTGTCCAGATCAACCCCTGAATCATCAGTACTTTGGATCGCCACGCGATCAATTGCAGAGCGACTTATTTCAGAAGAGCTAATCTCTCTATGGATCCAGCGAGCCAGATTTTCATCTGTTGGGACAGGGATTTTCTGGTTTAAAAAGGTGTAATTCAGTGGTTTAACAGTTGATTGCAGATGATCTTTAAGAAAATTCACCGCTTCCTTTCTCTCACGGATAAAACTGAGTTCATCATCCAATGTGGCGAAGGGAATTCGAACAGAGGCATTGTAACTATGTCCATGTAATTGTGCGGCAGGATGTATTTCAGGCAGAATATTAATTTGACAGGCAGCTTCAAAAGAAGCACTGGCAATATAGTAAATTTTATCAGTCATTTTTAAGCTTTCAGGTTGCGAAAAAATTGACATCGTTCAATTAATGGATCAGCAATATTGGCCTCGGAAAAACCTTTTGCCCGTAATAAACAGGCCTGACATTTTTGACAGGGCGGCTGCTGACCATTATAACAGGTATGAGTATAGGCCATCGCATCCATTGCACCCAGCTTAACCGCCAGCTCTACTATATCAGCTTTATTGAGATTCATTAATGGACTATGTATGGTGACACTGGATTCCATACCCAGTCGCAGCGTTTGTTCCAGAGAATTAAGCGTACCTTCACGACAGTCAGGATAGCCGCTATAGTCAGTTTGAGCAACACCAATCACCAGATTTTCTATGGCATGAGTATAAGCATAAGCAGCCGCAAAGGTTAGAAAAATAAGATTTCTACCCGGCACAAAAGTGTTAGGCAAGTGTCCTCTATTTTCTTCCATCTCTATTTTAATATCATCGGTTAGAGCATTGCCGCCTAGTGCAGAAAAAGTATTAATAGGTAAAATTTCATGAACAACCGCTGCAATTTCAGCCACTTTTTTTGCAGACTCTAATTCAATTTTATGACGCTGCCCGTAATCAAAGCTTAAACTCGAAACATTTTCATGCCCGAATTCATTAATTGCCCAGTACAAACAGGTTGTGGAATCCTGTCCTCCGGATAAAACGACTAATGCTTTACTCATATTCTATCATTCCAAATAAGATACTGAAGCTGTAAATATAGAGAGTATACTGTAAAATCAAAGCAATCTCTCATCAAACATAAAATTTTTCTCTATCTTTCTTTGCTATAAAAAATGTTAGCAAAGCGACAGCGACAAATTTTATTTGCTGAGGGCTTTCATTCTAAATCACAAAAAATAAATGAAGACCATACCAATGACAGACTCAAGAGCACAAAGACATAATAAACGCATGCAGAAACATAAAGAAGTCGTTGATGCAAAAATTGAACAGGCTGATATTGAACGGGGCGTAGTGATTGTCATTACCGGCAATGGCAAGGGGAAAACAACTTCAGCATTAGGTACTTTGCTGAGAAGTCTGGGACATGAGCATCATTGTGTTCTGGCACAATTTATTAAAGGGCAATGGGATTGTGGTGAATCTGCTTTCTTTGCCTCAAATCCTAATTTAACTACTTTTACCATGGATACCGGCTTCACCTGGGACTCCCAGAACTTTGCAAAAGATAAGCAGGCGGCACAGGCAATCTGGCAGGATATATCCCCCTTTTTTACAGACACAAACTGTCGGCTTATTGTACTGGATGAACTCACCTATCTATTTAAATATCAGTATCTGGATATCAATGAAGTAATCACTGCCATCAGGAATCGCCCCATGCATCAAAACATCATCATTACCGGTCGTGGTGCGACAAAAGAGCTGCTTGAAATAGCCGATACAGTCAGTGAAATTAACACCATTAAACATGCATTTAATCAGGGAATTAAAGCTCAGGAAGGGATTGAATGGTAGTACAGACTATGTACCCGAACTACTAATAATCAACTCAATGAATATTTTTTCATACGGTATAATAGAGTATCTCTGGTGAGACCGAGAAGTCTGGCTGCTTTACTACGATTGCCCAATGTCTTGCTGAGTGCCTGTTGAATCAAATCAATTTCTACATTTTCCAGTGACAAGCCGGAGTCGGGTAAAGAAACCAGAAATTTCTGTACAGCATACTGTTGAGCATTTTTTATTTCAGGAGGTAGATTGTCAATGTCAATAGATTTTCCCGGCAATAAAATACTCATTCTTTCGCATAAATTTCTTAATTCACGGATATTACCGGGCCACGAGTAGTTTGTTAGATGCTTAATGGCTTTTTTACTATAAACCGACGGCTGGACATTATACTGTCCGGCCAGCAAATTGGTAAAATGTGTTAACAATAACTGTACATCACCTGTACGCTCACGTAGCGGCGGCACATCTAATGGAACAATGTGTAAACGATAAAATAAATCTTCCCGAAAATTACCCTTGCTGATTTCTTCATGCAGATCACGATTAGTTGCAGCAATAATACGCACATTAACTTTCTCAGCTTGGCTTGAACCTACTCTCTGGCATTCTGCTGATTCCAGAAAACGTAATAATTTTGCCTGTATGGAAAGAGGCAACTCCCCCACTTCATCTAAAAACAAAGTACCTTTATCTGCGGATTGAATATAACCGGACTGATTGGATATTGCACCGGTAAAAGAGCCTTTAATATGTCCAAACAACATTGATTCTGCCAGATTTTCTGGAATCGCAGCACAGTTAACAGAAATCATTGCCTGTGATTTTCTGGTGCTTTCATTATGGATGACTTTAGCAAAAATTTCTTTGCCGCTACCGCTTTCGCCTCGAATCAGTACGGTCACATCTGAAGCTGCTGTAATTTTTGCCGCCCATTTCACACTATTCAGTTCAGGAGATTTGCCAATCAGACTATTGTCAAATTTTTCTAATTCTGTCATCATCAATATTATCTTCTTTACTTGCTGTTATGTATTTTTATTTATAGAAACCCCATAAAATGAGGTTTATGATAACAGAAAATCATTATTTTTAAAAATGATTAAGATCAAGAAATACATCATATAATACAATCTCAATACGTGTTCGACAGAGTCTATTGAACAATGCTAGAATTAGCCAAAATTATGTGATAAATGAAAGATCAACAGACCAAGCTTGAAATTAAAAAATGACTACGTTGACCATCAATAAAAACTTAATATCTCAATTTAATACTCCGCTGCTTGCAATATTTCTTTTTTTTAATATAGCAGGCAACGCAGGGGCAGAAACTTTTTCTCCACCTGCCTGGCAATGTCAACCTATTGCTAATGAAAAATGGAATTGTGCTGTTTCTGATAGGAAAAACACACCTGTATCCTCTGTAGACGGAAGCATAAAAATTGTTCCTGCAGAGCTGCCATCAGTCTCAGAGCCTGAACCTTCCTCCCAAAATACAATTATTCCTTCTCCTGTTATTAAAGAAGAACCCGCTGCTGCTAAACCATCATCTGTCAATACTGTAACCACAACAATGCAGACAACAAATTCCCACTCATCTACTATAAACACAACAGGCTCAAATTGTGCGCCCCAGGTAGAAAATCAACATCTGGGTCAAAGTCCATTCTCACAAAATGATGAAACCAATATTGAAGCCGATCATGCAATCACCCCCGATAGAAGTCAGATTCATTTTACAGGTAATGTGATCGTTACTCAGAATTCTCAGCAGCTGGTTTCCGATATCGTTGATTATAATAAAATAACCGGTGTATTTGATGCACAGGGCAATGTTGTTATCACTAAACCAGGTCTGATTCTTCAGGGAGATATGGCTAGTTATCAAACAGATGAACGCAGTGGGAAAATTGATAATACTCATTATCAATTACCTGCAAGACCTGCTCAGGGTGTGGCCAGCAGTATTCATTTTAAACCTGGTGAAGTAAATCTGGAAAATGTGACATATTCAACCTGCCCTGCCGGTGATCAGGACTGGGTCATTAGTGCGGACAAAATGGAACTTTACACTGAGGAAGGCTATGGTGAAGGTTCACATGCTACAATAAGATTTAAAGACGTGCCTGTTTTCTACACACCCTATATCCGTTTTCCTCTCAATGATGAACGCCAGAGCGGTTTTTTAATGCCCCATGTCGGTACATCCGATAACAACGGCTTTGAACTGGCTACCCCCTACTACTTCAATATCGCCCCTGATCAGGATGCGACAATCACACCACAATTATTCTCTAAGCGAGGCTTAATGCTGGGCGGGGAGTACCGTTATTTGAGTGAGCGCCATTCCGGTGAGATTTATGCTGAATGGCTGAATGACAGCATCTATGATGATAAACGTGATGCCAGTGAAGTCAGTTTGAGAGAAGGAGGCGTTGCTCCGGATGATATTACAGATAACAATAAAATAACACCTCAAGACATTTCTAAAAATCGTGGTGCATTCAGTTTACAGCAGCGCACCAGCTGGGCAAACGGATGGCGTGGAAACATTGATTATAATTATGTATCAGACAATTATTACCTGGAGGATTTTGCTAATAATCTGAGAGATAAAAGTGAATCCCACCTACTCCGCGAAGGCCGCTTAAATTACAATGGCTCTTTCTTTAATTTTATGGCTCGACTGCAGGGTTATCAGGAACTTCAGCATTCGTCTCATACCTATAGTCGCCTGCCCCAATTAACCCTTTCAGCTCATGAAGTCTATTCCGTCAGTGGTTTTGATATCAATGCAGGACTTGAATCTGAATTTGTTATGTTTGCCCAAAACTGGCAGGACTCTCAGGATCAACGAGTTGAATCAAGTCGCCTGTTTTTAAAACCTTATCTGAGCGTGCCTTATAGAAATAGTTATAGTTTTATCATTCCCAAGCTCAGTCTGGATATGGCCACTTATCAACTGGATAATGAGGATACTGATCCCAATAGAAGCGACAACTGGGATAATGATTCGCCCAATAGAATCGCCCCGATATTCAGCCTGGACAGTGGTCTCTTTTTTGATAAAGAACTGAGCTTATTTGACAGCCCGTTAAAACAAACTCTGGAACCCAGATTGTTCTACTTGAATGTACCGGCAAAAGATCAGGATGACATCCCTTTATTTGATACCAGTATTGCGACTTTCAGTTTTAATCAACTATTTCGTGAAAATCGTTTCACAGGTGTTGACCGACTGGGAGATGCCAATCAACTGACGGCGGCAGTGACCACACGTTTTATAGATGATAAATCCGGTGCAGAACGCTTCAAAGCCTCTATAGGACAAATCTATTACTTTAATGATCGAGAAGTGACCTTAAGATATGACTCTAAAGGTAATCCGATACAATCTTCAAATGATACAGAATCCAGCTCCAGTATAGCAGCAGAACTCACCAGCCAGTTCACACAGAACTGGTATACTGGCTATTCAATACTTTATGACCCGCATAATAATGGTAGTACTGAACAAAGCCGTTACCGCCTGCAATATAAATCTGATGCCTATCATATTGCTAATTTTGATTATTCCTATCGCAATGATGCTTATGATAGTAAAGACGGCTATGAACAACTCGAACTATCAACTTATTGGGCAATTGCACCTCAGTGGCGTGCACTGGCACACTGGTATTATTCTCTTTATGATGCCAGTGCCAGTATAAATCCCGATGATGAACGAGATGCTTATACACTGGAATCTAAAGTCGGCATAGAATATGATAGCTGCTGCTATGCAGTACGCCTGGTTTTGGGACGTGAACAGTCAGACTATTATTCTGATGCAGATAATTCAATAATGTTACAGTTTCAGTTTAAAGGCCTGGGTTCCATAGCACAGCGTACCGGCTCACTCAGCAGCGCAAGTTTAGCTGATGATATCCCCGGCTTTGAACCCTGGGAAAATTAATTACCTGAAAAACGATAGGATTTAAAATGTTCTTCTATATAAAACAAAAATATTATTATGCTTTCTATGCACTTCTCTTTATGAGCCTTAATATTCAGGCTGAAAATATTGTGCCTTTGGATAATATCGTTGCCATTGTTAATGAAGATGTCATTACACAATTAGAACTCAGAGAAGAATTCAATGTAATCGTTAATAATCTAAAAAAACAACAGGCTAAACTCCCCTCTGCCAGTGTGTTGAGCAAGCAGGTTCTGGATCGTATGATATTGGAAAGGATTCAGATAGATATGGCCAATCGCACAGGTATTAAAGTTGATGACACCACTCTTAATCTCGCCATTAACCGTATCGCCGCACAAAATAATCTTTCCATCAGTGAGTTTAGACAAAGTTTGCATCAGCAGGGCATTAGTTTTCAACATTTTCGTGATGAAATAAAAAAACAAATTTTGCTTAAGCGACTCATTCAACGCAATGTGGTTAATAAAATTACTATTTCCGAGCAGGAAATTGATAATTTTCTATTTAACATTAACAAACAGGGTGGGCTTGAACAATCATATCACCTGAGGCAAATATTAATTGCCATACCGGAAGCCTCTTCACCGCAAGTCATTAAAGCCGCACAAAGCAAGGCTTCTGAAATAGTAAAACTATTACGCTCAGGGAAAGACTTTAGTCAAACAGCGCTGGCTGTTTCTGATGGACAAAATGCCTTAGAAGGCGGCGATCTGGGCTGGCGTAAAAGCGGTGAGGTACCCAGTATCTTTACTGAGGTTATTAAACAAATGGACAAGGGTGACATATCCAATCCCATACGCAGTTCCAGTGGATTCCACATCATTACGGTGGTAGATAAAAAAGGAGGCAATACCCATTTGGTCACACAGACCAATGCTCGTCATATCCTGATAAAACCATCCATTGTTGACGATCATGAGCGTGTTAAAATCCGCTTGGGTGAAATACGCACTCGAATCATCAATGGTGAAGACTTTACCACCATGGCGAAGGCTCATTCTGAAGATACTTCTTCTGCCAGCAAAGGTGGTGATCTTGGCTGGTTCAAACCCGGGACAATGGTTTCAGAATTTGATGAAGCTCTGCAAGGCCTGCAAATTGGAGAGCTAAGTGAAATAGTTCAAACAAACTTCGGTTACCATATCATTGAAGTATTAGGACGCCGCACACATGATGATGCAGATGAAGTATTGCGCAGTAAAGCACGTGATGCCCTAAAATCACGCAAAATTGCTGAAGAGAAAGAAATATTTTATCACCGCATTCGTGATGAAGCCTTTGTTGAAATGCGTTTGAATAACTCTTAAATAACAAAAAATTGCATACTCTAGCCGTTACACCGGGAGAACCTGCTGGTATAGGTCCTGATCTTTGTATTGACTATGCGCAGCAGGTACATAATTTTCAATTAGTACTAATTGCTGATCCGCAACTGATCCAGGAAAGAGCCAGCCAACTGGATCAATCAATCAGGCTGATACGCTATGATAAGCAGGTCAGCCAGCCTTCCGGTCAGGGACTGCTCTATTATCAACCGGTATCATTGACAGAACCTGCCATCCCCGGCAGATTAAATGTTCATAATGCCTCCTATGTTTTAAAAACCCTGGATCAGGCCGTTCAGGGCTGTCTTGATGGTGTCTTTGATGCCTTGATAACCGGTCCGATCCATAAAGGTATTATCAACCGTTCCGGCATTCCTTTCACCGGACATACTGAATATCTGGCAGCAAAAACCGCCCGCGATAAAGTTGTCATGATGCTGGCAACAGAAGAAATGCGTGTGGCATTAGCAACCACTCACCTTCCCCTGAAAGATGTTCCTGATGCAATTACTCAGGCCAGCCTGACGCAAGTCATTCAAATACTTAATCATGATTTAGAAACAAAGTTTGGCCTGAGTAATCCTCACATTCTGGTTTGCGGCCTCAATCCACATGCCGGCGAGGATGGACATCTGGGTACAGAGGAATTAGAGACCATTATTCCTGTCATTGAACATTTAAAAAATCAGGGTATTAATTTAACCGGCCCGTTACCGGCAGATACACTCTTTAATAAGAATAATTTATCACAGGCTGATGCTGTTCTGGCCATGTACCATGATCAAGGATTGCCGGTTCTTAAATATCAGGGCTTCGGGAAGGCTGTTAATATCACATTGGGACTGCCTATTATCCGTACTTCCGTTGACCATGGCACGGCACTTGATTTAGCGGCAACAGGTAAAGCCAGTACCAGTAGCCTGCACTATGCAATCAACGTTGCCAGAAAAATGTCAGATTCTTCTTATCAGGCAATATAGTCACCTTGGTTCTTCACATAATTACGTACTTAATATTAGTTCTACAACCGAAAGGGACATTCGGGAGTGGTGTTAGTCATCCGTAACTGATAAGGAATCGTTGCTTACCGGGGATGCTTAAGCACATCCATGATAGATCAAAGAATTTTGAAGTTGACAAAATTTGACCCGCATGTGTTTACAGGGAAGCTTTCCTATATGGGTATCTCCATTAGGCATTTGATAGCGTGATAGTCTGTAACGAGTGTTGCAAGGCTCGATGATATTAACTTGCCTGAATAAGGTTTTTGTGGAGTTTTCCGTGTGGTTTTACATACTTCAAGATAATCTTCTACGGAATCAAAAAATGCTTGCTTTAGTTCAGTAACAGCAATTTGTTAGCAAAATCACTCTCTCCAGTGTTGAGGTTCATTTAGAATGTTTGAGCATTGAACTTTGCCGTTTGCTGTTTCTAAAGCATCACCATTCAGAGATTGAACCATCCATGCAGCTGCATGTTCTTCCGGGATTGGATATGGGGCTTCAAAGCCTTTTTCTCCAGCGGGGAAAAAACCACAACGAGGATAATAGCTTGGATGTCCAAGAACGAACACTAATTCTGTTCCAAGTTCCTTTAATTGTCTTATGCCTTCGTTGATAAGCTTTTCACCAATGCCTTTTTTCTGCTCTTCAGGGAGTATTGCTAGCGGAGCAAGTATCTGAGCTGATATTGCTAACTCGGTTTGAGTGATTGTTACCTTAGTATAGAGAATGTGTCCAATTATCCTTTCGTTCTCTAACGCAACTAACGACAGAATAGGCATTGCTGATTTATCATTCAGCAAGTCTTCGACAAGTTTTGAAATTACCTGACCTTTTTTTTCACCAAAAGCTTGGTTATGAATATTCAGTATTTCTTTGCATTCTGATTCCGTTGATTTTCTAATTTGCAATGTTAATTCCTTAAATTATGGGGTGCTGATATTATGGTTTTCTAACGCCAGCAGTTAAGCCTCGCACATCGCAGGGATAAAATGCGGAGCAATCTCTTTCAGGAATATGTCTCATATATTGCTTTTCCAATTATTGATTTTATCGCAAAGTTTAAATATACATAGTAGCTTCAGTCATTTGAGATTGACCTAATTCTGTCAGTAAAACTTCATCAATTGTACGAATGCCACATTTTGGACACATGATAGATTTTTCAAAATCAGGTCTAAACGTTCGTTCATCCATTTTTATTATTCCGACATCAGAGTCAAATATTCCACTACATTTTTTACACTCAAAATTTATTTCCATAAACTACCCCTTTGTAGTGCTAACGTCTTAGAATTTATGCGTTGTGCGAAGCATTACGTATAAATGTCTGTTGGACATTGACGCGTGACTTACATAAGTTTATCTTATTTAAGGAATTTGCTTTTTTTATAAGCCAGACTGGATGAGCTTTCAATTTTCCTCAAAGAACAGTAATTGTGCAAAATGATTCAATAAAAGAGCTATCACTGTATGATTTCCATAGCTTATTGAGCTCATTATGCTCTTTTTTGACAGGACAGACAATATTCAACCCTCAACCTCTCAGGTTACCTCCACCATGATCCGAACATCTTCTTCAGTTATTTTTCAGTCAAATAAAAAGTACATATTTCTATGCTGAACAGTAAACTTTAAAATAGAGCTTGATTTTAGGGGAAAAACCCTTATCTGCTACTTGTATAACTTAAAACTATAGAATAATCAGGATAAATACATTGGAACAATATAGAGGAACAACAATCCTTTCTGTGCGTCGCGGAAATCAAGTGGTCATTGGCGGTGATGGTCAGGTTTCCCTGGGTAACACCATTATGAAGGGCAATGCCTGCAAGGTACGGCGTTTATTTCATGGCAAGGTCATTTCCGGATTCGCTGGAGGAACTGCAGATGCCTTTACCTTATTCGAGCGTTTTGAAGCAAAATTAGAAAAACACCGTGGTCAATTGGTGCGCTCCGCTGTGGAATTAGCAAAAGACTGGCGTACAGAGCGCTCTCTGAGAAAACTGGAAGCACTCCTTGCCGTTGCAGATGATAGCGCTTCTTTAATTATTACTGGAAATGGTGATGTGATTGAACCGGAAGAAGGGCTGATAGCAATTGGTTCAGGCGGTCCTTTTGCACAGTCAGCAGCCAGAGCTTTGCTGGATAATACTGACTTAAGTGCACGGGAAATTGTTGAAAAGGGGCTGACCATCGCAGGTGATATCTGTATTTATACCAACCATAATCACACCATTGAAGTGCTGGATATAGAAGAATCTAAACAGGAGTTAAAATAGTCAATGTCTCAAATGACACCCAGAGAAATTGTTCAGGAACTGGATAAACACATTATTGGACAGGCAGATGCAAAAAGAGCAGTGGCAATTGCATTAAGAAATCGCTGGCGTAGAAGTCAGGTTGAAGCGCCTTTAAATAGTGAAATAACGCCAAAAAACATTCTTATGATTGGCCCGACAGGCGTCGGTAAAACTGAAATTGCCAGACGTCTGGCACGCCTTTCTAATGCCCCTTTTATTAAAATCGAAGCAACAAAGTTTACTGAAGTAGGCTATGTTGGTCGTGATGTTGATTCAATTATCCGCGATCTTCTGGATGTGTCAATGAAAATGACTCGTGAGCAGGCAATGGAAAAAGTGCAGAGTCGTGCACTGGATGCAGCAGAAGAGCGTGTATTGGATATATTATTACCTCCGGCTCGGGAAGCTTCAGGTAATCATGATGGCTGGCAAACAGACTCACCAACAACAGAAAACACAACACGCCAGAAATTTCGAAAAATGCTGCGTGAAGGCAAGCTGGATGACAAGGAAATCGAAGTTGATGTCCAGGCACCTGCCATTGGTGTAGAAATTATGGCACCTCCCGGTATGGAAGAGATGACCAATCAACTGCAGGGCATGTTTCAAAATCTTGGTGGAAGTGGAAAAACAAAACAGCGTAAGTTGAATGTTAAAGAAGCCATGAAGATCTTAACAGAAGAAGAAGCCGGTAAACTCCTCAACGAGGAAGATATTAAACAGCAGTCAATTGACAATGTTGAACAGAACGGCATTGTATTTCTTGATGAAATTGACAAAATTGCCACCCGTAGTGAAGGTCACGGCCCGGAAGTATCCAGAGAAGGCGTGCAGCGTGATTTATTACCGCTGGTTGAGGGCAGTACAGTATCCACCAAACATGGTATGATAAAAACGGATCATGTTTTATTTATTTGTTCCGGAGCTTTTCACTTATCCAAGCCCTCAGATCTGATCCCTGAACTACAGGGACGCTTACCTATTCGTGTTGAGCTGAGAGCACTGGATGTGGAAGATTTCAGTCGTATTCTTGTTGAACCTGATGCCTCATTAACAGAGCAGTATATTGCTCTGATGAACACTGAAAATTTAACACTGAAATTTGAGCAAAGTGCCATAGAAAGAATTGCTGAAGTTGCCTTTACCGTCAATGAATCTACAGAAAACATAGGTGCCCGGCGTCTACATACTATTATGGAACGTCTGCTTGAGTCTATTTCATTTGAAGCCTGTGATAAGTCCGGTGAAAGTTTGAATATTGACGGTCAGTATGTTGATGATCAACTCGGAGAACTGGCTGAGAACGAAGATCTTTCCCGTTATATATTGTAAATTAAGGTAATATTATGTCAACACCAACACCAGTAGAAATTAATTTTCATAAAAAATCGCATGAACTTGAAATTGCATTTGATGAAGGATCACGATTTCATTTGAGCAGTGAATTTTTACGTGTTCATTCCCCTTCAGCAGAAGTAAGAGGGCATGCACCTGGAGAAGAAACACTTCAGATCGGTAAAGAAAATGTCAATATTGAATCCATGGAGCCGGTTGGTAATTATGCAATTAAAATTACATTTACCGATGGTCATGACAGTGGTATCTTTTCCTGGGATCTGTTTTATGATTATGGAAAAAATCAGGAAAAAATGTGGCTGGATTATTTGCAAAAACTAAAAGATGCCGGGCATGAAAGAAAGTTGAATTAGCATCGGGAGATAATCAGATATGATAGAAGCTAGCAAGACAAAACCTCTCAATATGGCTGAAAGCTGGTCAACTGTTGATGAATTTACAAACTTTTGTCATAAAGAAAAAGAGCGGCGCATGAACTCAGATGAGGGTTTTGATGATACAGCCTTTGAAGAGGCACAAAATTTGGCTCTTGCCAAACTTATTATTCTTAAACAAGACGGCTGGGTATGATAATTAATAGCATCAGTGCAAAAAATGTACTCAAATTTGAAAAATTAGAACTGAATGACATACCGGAAGAAGGTATCATTGCCATTAGCGGTTTTAACGAATCCGGCAAAAGCACCATAGGCGAAACCATCTGTTTTGCACTATTTGGACGCACCTTTTCTATTGACGATAAAAAACTAAAAAAAATTATCCGCTGGGGAGCCAGTGAATGCAGCGTTACCCTCTACTTCACAAAAAACACAACCGACACAGAAAATGAGCAGTTTGCAATTTCACGGATGCTGGATTTTGCAGGTAACCATTCTGCCAAGTTATATAATGTCAATGATATTTCAAATCCAATTGCCCGCGGCATCGAGTCTGTTGAAAAAGCCCTGTATGATATTACAGCCATCAAATTTGAAGAATTTATCGAGTCATTTTATTTGGCGCAAAGAGAAATAACAACACCTCATCCCCATAGTTACACCTTAAAAAGTATGGCTGGAATTTCCACTCTGGAACATTGCTATCAGGAAGTGCTGCAGGATATAGAAAAAGATAATAATCTCAGCGATGAAATTAAGCAGCAGACAGCTGCATTGAAAGAAGAAATTAATGAGCTGGATATTGATGCCCTGCAGCTGGATTCATTAGTATCAGAACATAATATTGCTTCCCAAAATAAGACTCAAACAGATAGCACACTGACCGAGTATCAGGCTAATATCAAGGAATACAAAACAATATCGACCAAGCTGAGTCGCTCACTCAGCAAAAAAGAAAGCGGATCATTTTCACGCTTTTTATTATTTGTTCTGGCGGTAGTGAGTTTAATTTTGTGGTTCAGTCTGGTCATGATGCCGGGTGAACCTGTACATGGTGAAATAAGCAGTCTTTTACAAAGCAATTTCCCACAGTTCACAGCAACCTATTCCCCCTATCTTCTTTATATCAGTGCACTTTCAGCTATTCTGTTTTTATTATTATGGCTGCCTGTTATCGGTCATAATAAAAATATTAAAACTCTGGATATAAGCGGCATTAAACTCTCGCAGAAAATGCATAAGCTGGATATTGCCCGCGCCATTGATGCTGATGAACTGCGCATAAAAAAAATGAATCAGCTGACCACCGGTCAGGTCAGTGAGGAAGAAATAAACAACTTTACTCAGGATGATTTAGTTTTTTTGACTCAGCAGCAAAAAAATCAGCATGATCAAGTCATTAAATTATCCAGTGCTTTAGTGATTGAACGTGAACGTATCAAACAACTCAATGAAATACAGAAAAAAATAACTGAATACCAGGCTCAGATGAGTGAGATAGAGGCCAAAAATAAAACCAGGGTACTTTCTTCACAATTGCTCATCGGTGCAACTAAACACCTCTCAACCTGTTTTAACCAAACACTGCGTGAGCATGTCAGTAAGACTCTGCCGCTCTTTACTGAAAGTCGCTATGAGCGTCTGCAAATAGATGAGGATTTAACCGTCCGGATTTTTTCCAATAACAAGTATGACTTTATGGAACTGGATGAAATATCCAGCGGCACACAGCGCCAGATCATGTTGGCTGTGCGCCTGGCACTTTCTCAGGAAATGGTGAGACGTAAAGTACATAGTCGTCAATTTATGATTTTAGATGAACCTTTTGCATTTTTTGATGAAGAAAGGACTGAAAAATCATTACAGGAGTTGCCTCAGCTTAGTCAGGACTTAACCCAGGTGTGGGTTATAGCTCAGACTTTTCCAGACAATATCAATTTTGCAAAAACAATTATTTGTGAACGGGATATCATACAAAAAGAGGCTTAATCACTTCTTATCAAATCTATGGAACTTTATGAAAAATAGAAAAATTGGTCAAAAAATTTCTTTCTTCTTTGCTGTTTTTTGTTATTTAATGGCACTGGGAACAGTTATCTTCGGTGTTTACTGGTGGAATAATTATGGCTCAGATTCCCCAATCTTTGCCAGTGCCATTGCCAGTGTGATATTTTTTATCAGCTGCGGTGTCGTACTCCACTTCGTTGCCAATGCCAACCTGATGGATTTAAAAATCAAATCAGCAGAAAAATAGATTAAACCGATCCAAAATAATTCTATTAACCATGCAACAGATGCTTTTCTATTAACTCGCCAATGGCGTGATACTGCCAGAGGTATTGTGCTGGATTTATGGTTCTCAAGTCATGATGGCCCGGTACATGTTCTTATTGAAAACCAGCAGGCTATTTTTTTTATCCAACAGGCGGACTCTCCACAGGTTATACAACTACTCGCCTGTTTTATGGGCATAACAATAAAACCATTACAATTAAAAGACTTTGATCATCAGCCGGTATCAGGTGTTTATTTTAACTCGCAGCAGGTTTTATATCAGGCAAGAGAATTATTACAACAGGCAAATATAAAACATTATGAAGCCGATATCAGGCCGGTAGAGCGTTTTTTAACTGAACGATTTTTGACCGGACCGGTCACTATTGAAACTGCTGATAATCATCCGCCAATCAGGCAGGAGAAACACTCTTTTGAACTGCTCATCATCAATGCAAAAATAAAAACGCATCCCTGTACTGAGAGATATAAGCCTCAATTAAAAATAATGTCATTGGATATTGAAACTGATTATAACAGTCAGGCACTCTATTCTATTTCATTACTCTGTCAACAATGGCACATTACCTTAATGATAGACGATAAGGAGGAGTTTAAAAATACTCAGGAGATTGAATATTTCAAACATGAGAAAACATTAATGCTGCGTTTTATCGATCTCCTGCTTGACAAGGATGCAGATATTATTATCGGCTGGAATATCATTAATTTTGACTTTCGTTTTTTACAAAGAAAAGCAGACAGCCTGAAAATATCCCTGGCCATTGGACGATCAGAAAGTCTGCCGGTATGGCGAAAAGCACGCACAGAGCAGGAGCATTTCTTTTTACTCATCCCCGGCCGAGTTGTATTGGATGGTATTGATACACTAAAGAATGCTACCTTGAATTTTCCCAGCTTTTCACTGGAGTCAGTAGCTCGTGAACTGCTGGGACGGGGAAAGTTGATTGACACGAAAAAAAATAATGACCCCTTACACAAGGCAAAAGAAATTCAACGCCTTTTTTTTGCAGACAAACAGGCTTTGGCTGCTTACAATCTTGAAGACTGCCAATTAGTCCTGGACATTTTTGAACAGGCAGATTTAATTACCTTTGCCATTGAGCGTGCAAGGCTAACCGGACTTGAGATGGACAGAAACGGTGGCTCTGTAGCTGCTTTTGATAATCTCTATTTACCCCTGCTGCACCGCAAAGGTTTTGTTGCCCCAGATATTAATGATAGAAGTGAAACCTTATCTGCTCCCGGTGGTTATGTAATGAGTTCTAAACCCGGCTTGTATGACAGCGTTCTGGTACTTGACTATAAGAGCTTGTATCCCTCAATAATTCGTACTTTTTGTGTTGATCCTTATGCACGGATTCAAGCCGAAAAGCTGGACAAAAAAGACTGTATAGCAGGTTTTAACGGGGTAAGCTTTTCACGCAATGAATTTATTTTACCTGAAATCATTCAATCTTTATGGCAGGCCAGAGACAGGGCAAAACAGCAAAAGAATAAAACTTTATCACAGGCCATCAAGATCATTATGAACTCATTTTATGGTGTATTGGGCACTTCAGGCTGCCGTGTACATGATGCACGATTAACCAGTTCAATCACTCTGAGAGGACATGAAATCATGAAGCAGTCTGCTGCTTTGATTGAAGAAGAAGGTTATGATGTTATTTATGGTGATACCGACTCCATTTTTGTGTCATTATGTGATGCAAAAGAACAAAATATTGCTGATAAAATTGGCCTGCAGCTGGTGGAAAAAGTGAATCAATACTGGCAGCACCAGCTAGTTGAAAAATACCAAATAACATCTGCTCTTGAAATGGAATATGAAACTCATTTTAAACGTTTTTTTATGCCGACCATCCGCGGTTCAGATAAAGGCAGCAAAAAACGTTATGCTGGTATACTTCATAAACAAGCAAAAGATGGAAAAAAGAATTTTGAAATTATTTTCAAAGGTCTGGAAAGCATAAGAAGCGACTGGACACAATTATCACGTGAGGTGCAAAAAGAAATATATCAGAGGATATTTAATGACGTAGCCTATGAGGAATATCTAATAGAGATTGTCAGCAATTTAAGATCAGGACAATATGATGAACAACTGATTTATAGAAAAAGACTCAGACAAAAATTATCTGATTATAAGAAAAATATTCCCCCCCATGCACAGGCTGCAATTAAATCTGAAATTTATGCCAAAGAATGTGGTCATCCACTGGAGCGATACCAATATGGAGGCTGGATAGAATACGTTATCACCTATAATGGTCCTGAACCAATTGAATACAATAAACAGGCACTGAACTATGAGCATTATATAGAAAAACAAATTGCGCCCGTAGTCGATGCTATTTTAATGGTTAAAGGAACCTCTTTACAAAAAATACTCAATGTACAATATGACTTATTTTAGATACTACAGTTTTAGACACTAATGATCTAGATATTGCGTCAGTGCAGACAGCAAAGCATCCGGATCAATTGGTTTGGTCAGATGTGCATTCATTCCGGCACTAACACAACGTTCTCTTTCTTCTGCCAGTGCATGCGCAGTTAAGGCAACAATAGGAATATTATTACCATGATTCACTTGATCCTGACGTATGGCTTTTGTGGCTTCAATACCATCCATAACGGGCATTTGAATATCCATAAAGATTATCTGATAGTGTTTATTATCTCTGGACTGAGAAGCAAATAGCTCAACGGCCTCCTGCCCGTTATTGGCAATGCTGATATCCAGATTAAATCGTTTCAATAAAGCGCTGGCTACCATTTGATTAACCTTGTTATCCTCTACTAATAAAATCTGAGCCTGATTAAAATCAGCCTTCACCCTTTTCTTACTCACTTTATCTTTCTTGGCCAGTTCATCCTTAGCAGAACTTTGTTTTTGCAGCAAAGATTTTATAAAAGAGGAAGGTAATAAGGGGTCATCTAAAACAACAACCGATTGATAAGCCAGTTCAGGTAAGTTGATACGAGTAATATCATAAGCAGTCAGGATCAATGAGAAGGGGACTTTATTTTCATGCAGTTGTTTTAATTGTAATAACAATTTTGCGTTATCAAGCAGAGTATGGCTGTTTATTATACAGATTATTTCTGTCTTATCAGAAATAATCTGAGCAAGATTAGCGGTACTAATAGAACGATCAAATGATTGATATTGAATCCCCAGAGTCTCAAGCATCCTTTGTATCAGTTGATTATGTATCTTTGAATCATCAATAATAAAAATATTTTTTAAATATTGCCCTTCAGGACTGATTTCATTTGCACTGGACTTTGCATCTGTGAGAATTAGGGGTAGAGTAAAATAAAACTGACTGCCTTCTCCTTTTTTGCTGAATACACCAATTTCACCCTGCATTAATGTCACTAGATTTTTACTAATACTTAAACCTAATCCTGTTCCACCATATTCTCTTGTGGTTGAAGTATCTGCCTGTGTAAATGCCGAAAATAATTTTTCCTGCTGTTTCCGGCTAAGGCCAATACCTGTATCACATACTTCAAATTTTAAATAGATTTGCTCTGGATTTGTATCCGATTGAGTCTGTTCAAGTTGAGTAATATTAACCATAATATGACCCGACGGTGTAAATTTGATGGCATTATAAATCAGATTGGTCAGTACCTGAGTGATCCGCAATGAATCACCAATTAATACTTTAGGAATAGCCGGGCATAAATAGTAATGAAGAGTCAGATCTTTTTCTACAGCCTTGATTTGTGTAACATGAAATAACTGTTTAATAATGGTTTCTATTTTAAATTCTACTTTTTCAATATTTAACTTACCAGCTTCAATTTTTGATACATCCAGAATATCATTAATTAAATCCAGCAGCACTTTTGATGATGAATAGATTTTTTCTATATAATTATGCTGTAGCTCATTCAGATCTGTCTCTAAAGTCAGATAACTTAAGCCGATAATTGCATTCATAGGGGTGCGTAATTCATGGCTCATATTAGATAGAAAATCACTCTTCTGCCGACTATGTTCTTCTGCTTTTTGCCTGGCCAGCTGCAATGCCTGTTCTGTTTCTTTACGTATGCTGATATCTTCAAGCATAAACTGATTTTTTTCTGCTAATTGTGCTTCATTATCTTTTTGTTGTGTAATATCCGTTCGTATAGAGATATATCTGAATGGTTTTCCTTTTTTATTAAGAAAGGGAACAATGGTGGCATTGACCCAATAATAACGACCATTTTTTGCCCGGTTTTTGACTTGTCCATGCCAGACCCTTCCATTGGCAATTGTTCGCC
Source organism: gamma proteobacterium symbiont of Taylorina sp. (assembly GCA_025655455.1). Classification (GTDB taxonomy): domain Bacteria; phylum Pseudomonadota; class Gammaproteobacteria; order GRL18; family GRL18; genus GRL18. The sequence continues at coordinate 129,317 of JAHXIV010000007.1, read as the reverse complement.
AGAGATTTTTAAAGATACTATCTGAGTGCTCATCTGATTTAATAATACGATGATTTTTTCCAATAAGTTCTTGTTCTGAATAACCGGAAATTTTACAAAATTTGTCATTGACATAAGTAATATCGCCCCTGACATCTGTTTCACTGACAATAGCATGCTGGTTGAGTGCAAATTGTTGAAAGTCCAGTGCATCAATGGTATCACTGAGTTTATTAAGAATTTTATTTTGCCGGTAAAAGGAGAATAAAATGGCTAAGGCAAGAAATATTGCAACGATTAACATCGCCATTTTATAATAGACTGCTTTTTGATCCTCCTGTTCATAGATACGCAGGTATTGTTGAAATATTTCATCAAGCAACTCTTTGGTTTTAGTCCTATGAGTCAGAGATATCATCTCATTCACTTCAGCTTGTAAGGCCATAATAATATTAGTGTGGGTAAACAGATTTTCCAATAATATGCTTATCTCAGCATCTTGAGGAAATTGCTTTGACAACTGCTCAACCTTAATAATATTTTCCGGGTTTATTTTCAGATGAAATATAATGGCTTTATTGACATGATTGATAAAGTGAAAAATTATTTCAAGATCAGTCCTATCAGGTATTTTTGTTATATATGCTTCCAGTTGATAACTCACAAGGAAAAAATATGCCTGAGAATTTTTTAATATGGCATAATGTGATTTATAATGTTCAAGGGATTGCTGTTTACTGCTTAAGGCTTGCTGATAGTCCTGCCACAATAATTCTAATTCAGTGTAGTTTAACAACTTTGTATTATAAATAAACTCCCCACTTTTTCTTTCCAGCAGATCAAAACTATCAACCAGTTCATCATAGTGGTTGATCAGTCCGGAATAATTCTGCACCAATGCATCACTCAGCTGTGAGTTTAAATTAATTAATTCTGTAATACCTGAACTAATTTTTTTTAACTCACTATTATTATTACTTTGTGATTGAATAAAAAAGAAAAATACCAGAGCAATACAGGTCAAAATAACAAGCCAGTAATAAAATGGCAGCCTTCTTTCTATATTATTTTGCTTCATTCTAAGGTTTTATTTTCCCTGTTAATGACTTTAAAAATAATATGATTTTCTTCACATCCTGCTCAGGAATATGTCGTCCTAGCTGATATTTACCCATAATAATAATGGCATCTTCCAAAGTGGGAACAGAACCATTATGGAGGTAAGGTGCAGTAAGTGCCACATTTCTTAAGCCCGGCACTTTAAATTCATGCTTGTGTTCATTGATGCCGCTTTGTTCAAAACGCCCATAGTCAGAATCATTACGCTCAGATGTATAATATTTTTTTACAACACCCAGCTTCTCATACATATTTCCACCCAGTAAAACGCCCTGATGACAAGAGGCACAACCATAAGATTTAAATAAATAATAACCTTCTCTGGTTTCTGCATTAATTGCACTATTATCGCCTTTAAGATATTGATCAAATGGGCTGTCAGGGGTAAGCAGAGTTCGTTCAAACACCGCAATGGCTTTTGTAATATTTGCTGCTGTCAGACCAGCAGGATAAATTATCCTAAATTGTTGTTGATACCAGGGATCTTTGCCTAATTTTGTGAGCACTTCCTGCCAGTTGGAAGCCATTTCGACCGGATTGTTAATCGGACCTCTGGCCTGTTCTTCCAGAGTTTTTACACGGCCATCCCAAAATTGTCTAAACGATAAACTACTATTATAAACAGTCGGCGTATTGCGTACTCCTTTCAGCCCATTAATCCCTATCGCTACAGGAAGACTGTCAACTCCCATATTTGCCAGCAAATGACAGGATGCACAGGAAAAAGTATTGTTCGCAGAGAGACGTACATCATGAAATAATTTCCGCCCTAGTTTAACTTCAGCCGGATTATTAATTTTAATGTCAGGAATTGGATAGACAGGTTCTTTGTTGAAACCAGTTTCAGTCGAGGCACTCACATAAGAGTTGGAAACAATAAGACAGAACACCATAATTGGAGTGATTTTTATTAATTGGACGATTACCATACTTAAATACCACCTCTAACTACAACTAAGTTAATTTTAGTACTATTTAATAAAACTTCAAGAGCCTTCAGCCAGCATCATTTGTAGCAACATAACAACTACATAATGATGCTGGAAAAATTTAAGTTACTTAGAAGTGCCCACAGCCAAAAAAATTGGCACGAATGATTTAAGTAACATAAAAATGACTTAAAATCATTTGTGCTGATTTTTTGTTACTCAAGAGCCCTGTTTCCGAATAATTTCAAAATATTTAATCTGATCAAGGCGTACTTCTATTGCCTTATCTGCCTGATTGAAAGCCAGTAAAAATTCTCCTTCCCCTTTTCTGCTGATAATATCATACGGTATTACTTTATCCTTGCTGGATGATTGTTCGTTTGTCAAAGTTTTCAATTGGATATTTAAAATATTGCCATGCATAATAGCAAGTTCCAACTCACTATGCATGGCGCAGGAGATGCTTTGGTAAACTTCAAGGTTTTGATAATTTTTTTGCTCAAAACGGGGAGTACAAATACATAAAAAAATCAGCTCTGTCTGGCTCGTATTTTCAATTTTTTGAGGCACATTTTCAGGTATACAGATGACATCAAATTTTTTAACTATTTCAGGCGGCTGATCATTAATAAAAACCCGTCCTTCCCCTGCAAGGATAACATAGCGTTCAATAGTATTTTTGACAGCATGAAGTTGTGTTACAATACCGGGCGCAACAGATGCCTGAGCAATGGAGCAATCACTGTCCAGTGGACTATTCAATAACTCATTAATATCACAACGTTCAGTTGTGGAAAATTGCGCATTAGCATTGAATTGAGTAATATACGACATGTTGTTTTTTTTAATATAATAATATTTGAGTTTAACACAGGACAGGAATAAGGTGGAGTATGGATCCTAATAGATACTCTATCTGTCATGGAATTTGAGTAATAGATAGTGGCTAAAAAAATAGGACGCTTTAACCTGATAAGGGAGTTGGGTAAGGGAACACAAGGTGTTGTCCATCTTGCCATCGATCCTGTATTGCAAAGAAATGTTGCCATTAAAACCCTGCATATAAAAAACCTGAGCAATGTTGTTGACACCAAAGAACTGCTGCTTAAAGAAGCTCGTACTATTTCCAAGATGATCCATCCTAATATCGTTTCAATTTATGAAGCAGGGGAAGATGAACAGCAAAATCCCTATCTTGTGTTTGAGTATGTTAGTGGGCAATTACTCACTGACATAATGAAGCAGCAGGGAATGATGTCGGTTAGTAATGCTCTGGGATTATTAAAACCCGCCATTGAAGCTATCAGTCATGCAAACGAGCAAAATATCATTCATTGTGATTTAAAACCTGATAACATTCTCATTAATGATGAAAATGTGGCCAAAATAATGGACTTTGGTATTGCCCGTATACTTTCAGGTCAAAAAACCAAAACGGATGGCTTTTTTGGTACCCCGCGATATATGCCCCCTGAATATATTCGTGAACAATCTCTTAGTGCCAGTAATGACTCTTATGCGATGGGAATTATTCTCTATGAAATGCTGACCGGACAATCTGCATTTAAAGCTAACAGTATTAAGCTGATTATAAAAAAAGTACTGCATGAATCACTGGCTGTCCCCTCAAAATTTAATACTGATATTGATGATAAATTTGAAAGTATTATTTTAAAGGCAATTGATAAAAAATTAGCGAATCGTTACCAGAGTACAACAGAATTTAATACAGCAATTGATGACTATCTGGAGACCCAGTCCAGTTCTATTAATCAGTCCAGTAAAAACCAGGATGTCACTGTTGAGTTTTTGCTCAGGCGAATGAAGCGAAAAAAAGATTTTCCTGCACTGTCAGAATCGTTGTTTAAAATTAATAAAATTGTTGATGAAGATGAAAAGGGATTTAATGAGCTGGCAGGAGCCATTGTTGAAGATTTTGCCTTAACCAATAAAATTCTTAAGATTGTTAATTCTGCATATTATCGTCGCAGCGGTGGTGAAGTTAAAACCATATCCCGTGCAGTCATGATGCTGGGCTTTGATGCAATTCGTTCCATTGCTGTCAGTTTAATTCTCATTGACCACCTGCACGATAAAGCACAGGCAAAACAGTTAAAAGATCAGGTCGTTTCCTGCTTATATAGTGGTGTTTTTGCAAAAAACCTGGCAGATAAAATAGAGCTGCAAAATAAAGAAGAGGTTTTTCTCAGCGGTATTTTTCATAATCTTGGAAAACTACTCAGTATTTTCTATTTCAATGAAGAATCATTAGAAATTGAACAGTTGGTTGCTGATAAAAAATCAAATGAAGAAAATGCCGCTATTCAGGTCCTGGGAGTCACCTATAGTCGTTTAGGCGTAGCAATAGCCAAAGAATGGGAGTTGCCCTATTATATTGTTAATACCATCAATCCCTATAATGCCAAGGCCAATAATAAACGCATGCAATTGAATAATGAAGAAAAAATGCATGCCATAACCAGTCTCTCCAATGAACTCACCTCTCTGATTGAAAACAGCAGCGGTTCTGACTGGAGAAAACAATCAGTTAAACTATGGCGGGAGTACACACCACAACTTAAATTAAAAGACAGCGATCTCACAGGATTGGCTGATCAGGCAAAAGATGATTTAAATGAACTCAATTCAATATTAAATATTAATATGTCCAAATCCTCTATTATTGAAGGTCTTAATCAGGAAGATGAGGAAACTGCCGACAAAACGGTCATCATGGGAGCAGAACAAACCATACTGATAAAGCCTGACGATAAAAACATTCAAATTATTGTAGAAGAGGTGGGTAATGATCCTATAAGCATCCTTAATGCCGGCATTGAGGATATCAGCGCACTGTTAGAAGAGAGCTATAGCGTCACAGATATTTTCAGACTCTGTATGGAGGTCATGCAAAGAGCCTTTAAATTTGATCATGCTGCCGTCTGCATGGTAAATAACAGCAAGAAAATAATGGAAGCCAAATTTGGCTATGGGATTAATAATGCATTCCTCTCTCAATTTAAATTTCCTTTAAAACATAAGTTAGATGTTTTTCATTTAGCTTTGGATAAAGGTATTGATATTTGTATTTCAGATTCAAGCGATGAAAAAATTATTAAGAAAATTCCCGCCTGGTATCAGCAGATTATTGAGGCGAAGAGTTTTATTATTTTACCCATTATGGTTAAAAAGAAACCCATCGGCTTGTTTTATGGTGATCAATTTCAAGCAAATGATCTGGTGATTAAACAACAGGAACTTAAATTATTACAAAAATTAAAAGGCCTGGCTTCTGAAGCTTTAATTAAAAAATACCAGCGGTAAACATAAATAGCTCAGTTAAGGAAGTGATTTTCTATTTAACAGCAATTGAGAAATGAATCAGTTGATCAGCTGTATTTTTCTCTTTTTGAGAACCCACTGAAATAATACCCGACTCTGTTAACTGCTGCTGTTCTCTGCGTAAAAAGCTTTCAACAAAGATTGCATTCTCTGTTTTCCTGCTATAAAGATAACTGCCATTGGTACTTTGATCAATATAGGTAAAAACGCCCTTATGATAATTAATTTTAGCATGATGTCTGGATATCATTGGTGACGAAATACTAATATCACATTCCTTATCCCGACCTATGGTCAGAGCGGGAGAAGTCTGACTTAAACTATAGTGCTTATCCTGACAGGTCAAATTTAAGCTTTTTTCTAAAGTCATTTTTTTTAAAATATCCGGTGAAAACATGACTGTCTGATCATCATCCTGAATAACCACTTCATAGATGTTAATGGCTTCCTTTTTTCCTTTGATAATTGTCTTATCTATATTACGCAGTTGTTCCTGAAAAATATCAGAAGTTGATTGTGCTGCCTGTTCTGAAAGGATAGTTTGCTCTGCCTTGGCAAGATCAGAAAGGCGAGCAGCAAGATTAACTGCATCACCGAAAATATCCCCCTTACGTAAAATGATTTCGCCATAGTGGATGCCTACATGAGATAACATAGTTTGACCATTAAAACTAGAATCAGATTGATGGATATCTAAAGCAGCTTGTACTGCATCATCCATATTTAAAAAATAAGCAAGTATTCCATCACCCAGTGACTTGACTGTAATACCGGAGTTTTGTTGAATCTGCTGTTTTAAATTAGCAAGATAGAGTCCTACCAGCTGCCGGGCAGCCTTATCGCCTTTAACGTCATAAAGTCCGGTACTACCAACCAGATCAGCAAAAAGTACTGCAGCCGGCATTGTTTTTTCAGATAGTATTTCAGACATAAGTTCAGTAGTCACAAATTAAGTTAATATGAGTATTGTTCGTAGAGCCATCAGCCAAGTAAGGTGTTAGCTGAAATTTATAATAATGACAGAAATATTATCTTCACCACCAGCCATATTAGCCTTATTGATAAGCAATTCAGGTATTTTTTCTGCTGACTGCTGATTATCTATCAGAATATCCAGTATGTCTTCATCACTCACCATCGTTGTAAGACCATCAGAACATAACAACAATTTTTCCCCTTTTTTGACAGGATAAAACAAGGTATCCGCTACTACCTCTGCGTATGGTCCCAATGCTTTGGTCAGCATATTGGCGGCTGGTTTTTTCTGATTTTTAAGCAGGCCTTCCTTCCAGAGTTGTAATAATGAATGATCAGTGCTGATTTGTAAAAGTTCTTCCTGATAATAACTATAGGCTCTGCTATCCCCAACATTAAAGATGATAGCCTGTTTCTCTTTTTCCAGGTAACGGCAGCCAACAATCGTTGTACCCATTCCCTTACCATTGTCTACTTTCATACGGATATTTTCCTGATAAATATCCGCATTTGTTTTTTCAACAGCCTCAATAATCAATGTTTCCTGACGAGACTTATCCTGTGATGATCCGGCTAATACATTTTCAATTATTTCCACAGCCATTTGGCTGGCTACTTCACCTGCATCATGACCTCCCATTCCATCAGCCAGCAGAAAAAGATTCTGCTCCTGATTCAGGCTGATATTATCCTCATTATGATCCCTAGCCTTGCCAATATCTGTTTGACCAAAAGCTGTACACTTAAACGCAAAAAAATCTTTAAACATACGCATAAAAGCCTTTATAATTTTAATCATTGATAAGCAATAATTGAGTGCTGAATTTAACAGCAGCTCCCTCCGCTACTATCAGAGCTATGGCCTGTTTGAGCTGAGTCAGAAAAAGGAATAGTACTGCCGCAGCCAGGGAAAATACCGAAGTGATTTTTCATATGACCAAAAAATTCAAAATGCTCTCTGAAACGACTACCATACAACATTTTCCAGGTATTGCCACAAACAGAAAAGTGACGACCCTTTTCAATAGTATGATATTTATCCAATGTAAAATGGTTTTTATGATGCTCAATTGTCCCCTTATATACAACTGACTGACCATAGTCTTCACAGGCAGGTTCCAGATCATCTAATTTAAATAAACGATAGGTTGCAGAATAAAAATTAATATGGCCAATTAATGCTTCAATTTGTGCATTATCAATTCCTAATGGGCGGTCTTCAACCAGCCGGGGATCAAGAAAGCCGCATTGTTTGGCAAGGTTCTGAAAGTCATTCCAATACAATGCTCCACTTAAACATTCACCATATAAGACCGGATCTTTAACCAGTTCTTCAGGCACACGGCGATCACTATAGACATCTGAAAAATAAAGCTCTCCCCCGGGTTTCAGTACACGATAGGCTTCCTTAAGCACTGATTCTTTATCCGGTGATAAATTAATCACACAATTAGAAACGATAATATCAAAACTGTTATCATCCAGATCTAATTCATCAAGTCTTTCAATATAACCCTTTTTAAATGCAATATTGGGCTTCTTATAGGCAAAGGCATCGGTATGGTAATCAATATATTGATTGGCAACTTCCAGTTGTTCATCTGTCATATCAACACCCAAAACAAATCCATCCTCACCAACCATCTGGGACAAAATATAACAATCACGACCGGAACCACAGCCTAAATCTAAAATACGCATCCCCTGTAATTGCTGAGGCCGAACCAGACCACAGCCATAGTAACGGGAAGCAACTTCAGCATGAATTTTAGCCATTGCCTGCTTTAAATAGTCAGGCAATGCAGTATCAGTACAACAGGCATCTGTTTTTAAATCTGTAGAGGACTGTAATATTTTGCCGTAATAATCTTTTACTTCATCAAACATAAAATATGTACCTGAAATTCATTAAAAAAATACGCTAAATTATAAGCTATTAAGCAGAACAATAGCCATAGCAGATTGAATTTGGCTGAATTTTATTGGCTGATGGATCTTAATTAAAGAAGTTATCTATCATGCCGATGACTATACTGGTACCTGAACACATTAATTCAGATCAGTTGAAAATACATGAATCATCGATTAAGCCTGTTTTTTACTACAATTGAACCAGTCAAAACTAATGCGTTCAGGTACTAGTTATCCCTTAAAATATTTGAAAGATAGTAGACAATGGACATATCACCAGTTTTCTGGACTATATCAGGCGAAATAGCGGTTTTGCTCATAGGTATTTTGAGTGCAGTTATCTGGCTGATTAACAATGATCGAAAAAAACTAAAAGCCTATATGCTTTCTTTAAAAGAGACCATAAAAAAACTTAAGAAACAACTACTGGATGAAGAAAATGAGCAGACTGAAGAAAGAATTTTAACCTTATTAAATCAACTGATAGACTATGTTCATCAATTAAACGAAGTACAGGAAAATGAATATGCCGGCAACAATAATTCTGAAAAATTATCAGTAGAAAAATTTATTATCATCTCACTGTATCAGACACTCATTACTACCCGTAATGCATTGGAAAACAGCAACGAAGCACAAGCCAGTTGGGAAAAAATTAAAAATGAATTAACACCATTAATTGAAAACTATCTTGAACCTATATTACATGATGAAGCATCCGAAATAGCTTTGAATGCTGAAAAAAATAATGATGAAGCATTAAAAATCCAGCTTGAAAATGCCCATAAACGCTTAGTTAATTTAGAAAAATTTAAACAATTATATTTTGAATTACAGGCTAAATTGAGCAATAGTGTTGCCGAGATTGAAGTTCTCAACCAGAAAATAGCTGATCTGGCGGAAGGAAGTGATAATTCTGCTGAAATTTTAGCCATTGTTGAACAAAATAAAACTCATTATATCAATATGGGCCAAATGATAGCTATGGATAAGGAGGCACACCATCAAAGTGTTTCTAATAATATGGATTATAGTGATAATTTGATTAATGAAAGAAAAGATGAAATTAATCGACTGAAGCAGCAGGTTGCAGGTCAGTTTGAAAAAATATGGGCTTTACAGAATAAATTATCCAACCCGCCATCAGGTCAGGCACCGGATACCAACGAATTAAACGCAGGTATTGAAGTAATGACTCGTCAATTAAAAGATTCTGAAATGTGTATAGAAACCATGGATATGGAAATACAGACTCTGACTTCAGAACTATCCAATTTAAAAATGAAACTTAATCAACAGGATCAGTTACAAAAATCATCACAAGACTCGAACGTCAACCAACCCTCCCTTGAAATGACTGATAAGCTGGAAAAGAAAGATAAGATGATTGCCAGATTTGCTCAGGAAAGCAAAGAACTATTGAGTTGTATTACCGGCATGGAAGATCATAGTGACGAACAATCCGCTAAAATCAATCAGCTGGAAAGTCAGCTGGAAAAAAGCAAAGCATTAGAAGAGAAATATTCTAAACTTGAAATGGAATACTTAAGCATGGAAGAAAAATATCTGGAGCTTATCAAACAGTAGCTAAAGTAAATACCCGCAGTTCAAGGACAAGCCCATCATCACCTTTAGATCATACAAAAACATCCAAAATAGTTTCTAATATATCCAATAAGAAGAATAGCTATAAAAACATGATCTGCATCATTGACAAAATATTTCCACAATTGTAATGTTATCTTAATTGCTTACGTTTGCTGGATTATACACCTGCTCGGTGATCGTTATTCCTTCCTGCTCAGAGAGTCGTTATGAAACAAATAACCGCTATTGTATTTCTCTTTATAATAAGCACCTCATTAAGTTTCGCATATGATTTTTCCTACACTATTAACAATCCTTCCTCTGCAACAGCAGATGATTATATTGTCAGTAGCAATAATGCTGTCATTCAGACCGAGTCAAATTATGTTTACTGGAAACAGGATATTGGTGCAGCAACAATGGATAATGCCGAGCCGGGAACTATTATTTATCATTTTAATTTTTCCATGTCCGTTGCTGAAGCAAAACTCTATATTCGTACCACCACCTTTCACTGGACTTACAGCAAAGGACATAGTTTTATTTATGCTTCAACCGATGGTATAAACTGGATCAAACTAGTAGAAGCCACACCGCCTCCAGATAATGGAGGTTATAATATCCAGTCCTATAATCAGCTTCTACCCGACAGTTTTACGGGCAGTAAAGATATCTGGCTTAAGGTAGAGTTAAATTCCTATGGCACCTATGCAGACCGAGGTGGTGCAATGACCAACACTGCTCAGCACTCAAGACATGATATTGCCAATAATCAAAAAACTCTGCAGCTGGATGTTGATTATCAGGATGAAAATATGACTGATAATCAGGAAACAAGCATAGACAGCGGCCTGATTGCCTATTACCCTTTTAATGGTAATGCTGATGATTTCAGCGGCAATGGTCATCATGGTACTGAAAACAACGGTGTTATATATGTCAATGGCAAATTGAATCAGGCAGCAGGATTTGATGGTCAGGATGATTTTATTAGTATATGGAACAAAGAGGAAATAAATCAATATATTGATACTAGTGAAGGTTCTATCAGTGCCTGGTTTAATGTCTCTGCAGAAGCTTCCGGCAGTAGTTCATTTATTTTTCAATACTATGGTGGAAGCAGTGATCGTTTATATCTGGATGCAGAAAATACAACATCAAGCAATGCCAGTTTACGTCTGGGAGTTGGCGATAATCATAAGCTTTCACCCAATAAAATTACTTCAGGTTTATGGAATCATGCTGTTGCAATATGGACATCTGATGGAAAGACAAAGTTATATATCAATGGGATACGGGATAGTGAATGGGTATATGGAAACCCTGGCTTTGAATTTAAAGGCACTGAGAATTTTTATTTTGGCAGAGGATGGAATGGTAATCCAGGTTATTTTAATGGTGCCATTGATGATGTCAAGATATATAACCGGGCTTTAACTGAAACAGAAATTCTGCAGCTTTCTCAAACCACTCCTGTTCAAAATACTGAAATTTGCTCTGATGCTCATCCTGAATATTGTGAAACAGAATCCAGTTGCCAATCTAATAATGCCTACTGGTGTAATAATAGCTGTCAGGAATCAACCTGTACTCAAGCTGTTATTACAAATATTATGACAACACCAACAGTAACTCAGGCTTTTAATTATTCTCCACTAAAAATGCCAGTAACCGCTATCAAACCTGATAATGCTTTTCCTATGGGACTTGGTTCAGCTGCTGATAATGGTGAGCAGCTGGATCTGTTGATTGATATAAATGGTTTCAGTACTCCGGTTGATATATATCTTGCTTTGTATGCACCTGTACTTAATCCAAATGATATCTATCTGTTTACAGAATCGGGGGGCATCGAGGGATTAAATGCAGCAGGGCTTCAATCCTGGAGGCAGGATCAGACTGATCCTGTTTCAGTCACTGTCCTGTCACAAATTCCAGTTAATGTTCTACCACATGGAATCTATACCTTCTACTTAATTGTTACTCCAGCAAATACTCTGGATCCACTTTGGTTATGGTCAAGTGCATTTCAGCATGAAGTGATTAAAGCTGAATTTGTAAATACTGTAAAGGAAGATAATTGGATCATGACAGCCATTGATCATGATGATACCTATTATTCTTTTTTCGGAAAAAAAGATAGTGAAGGTGAATTAGAGTATTTTGAGCAATTAGTTTTAGATAAAAAAGATAGCAATGGTGACTTTTCATATTATCTGACTATGGATTTTGACCAGTATGGCAGACCTGTTGCTGTGGCAATGCCTGAAGCGGGTGGACAGATGCTATTGGAGTATATTTCAGATTCTCAAATAAGTGTTTTAATTAAATCAAATGATGGTACTTCTGAAAAGGTTGTGGTTGATAATCCCTATGGCAGTGTAAGCACACAACGTTCTGAAATCGAAGATGAGCAGTCTGCAGCCACTAGATCTGCACTGCTTAGAAGCTCAGATCTGGACAATAGATGGTTAGTTTCAGGTAATATCATTGGTTGTGATGATGGTGAATTGCCTAAGGTGACTATCATACGAGATCTACCTATTGAAATGCGAAAAGAATTACCACAACTAGGAATAATCAAACCCAAAATCTCACCGCATATTGATGATTTATTAACTGATACCTATTCATACTATTTACAGGGTCTGGCAGATTATAACAGCTGGTACTGGAGCTGCAGCTGGAACTATTCCGGCGGTGCTATTATTGGTGCAATTGGTGGAACAGCTATCGGCATTATGAATACAATATACCAGTTTGGAAGTTCTGTCATTAAGGATATTAAAGCAGATACTACTAAAAATACCAGTAGAAATATAAGCGACAATATTGGCGATGAAATTATACCTATGTGGTCATTTATCAGAAAGCTTTATGAACTGCGTAAACTTCCGATAGATGCACATAATGGTCCTTGCAGTCAAAAAGTATATAATTACCTGAATCAGATACAAACGGCTGATGAAACAGTCAATGTCAGACTGAATGGAATAATAAAACAGGCTGATTTTACGCCAAAACCTGAACAACTTTCACAGTATTTAACCGTTGTCGATGCACCCAACTTTGATTTTTCTGCAAGCTGCACAGATTCTGAGGAAAATGATAGTGAAGATGATGAGGAAAATAGTGGTGAAGATGATGAGGATGGTGAAGATAATCCCCCAACTGAAGGTAACTGTAGCATTCAAGGTATTGCCTTATCTGAAGTGATGAATTCATGTGATATTAAGGATAGTGGAACATGGCAGCAATGTAGTGATGATATTCGTTATAGCTGGGAAGATGCAATGAAATATTGCAGGGATCTCTCTTTAGATGGTTATAATAATTGGACTTTACCTACATTAGATGATTATAGACGCGACGGTGCTTGTTTAGAGGATGATAATAATGGTTACTGGACATCAGTTGAAAGTAGCACAGATGCTGATCGTGCAATAGAATTCGATTATTTTGGTAATAATAGTTATGCAAGACTTAAATCTACCAGGTATCGTGTACGCTGCATTCTCAACTAGATATACTACACTATTTAAATAATCAAATTTTCACTTTTTCTGTAACTGTTGGGTGATACAAAATAATCAGTAATCAGGGTCAGAGTAAAATTAAACTGTAAAACAGGTGTTGAAGTATTAATATAAAAGCCATCAGAATTGATTTTCTGGTGGCTCTTTTGAAAAGCAAAGATTACTTTTGACAATGACTACAAAACACACTGCTGCGCTGACCCTGTCTGATTTCTTGCAAAGGTTTTTGACAGAAAGAACAAGGCTGTCCTCCTCGTCCATAAACTAAAAGTTCCTGTTTAAAATATCCCGGCTTGCCGGTACTGCCAGTAAAATCTTTTAGGGTTGTTCCACCCTGTAAAATTGCCTGTTTAAGGATTTTTTTAATCTGTACACAGAGTTTTGTATAGCGCTGCAGGCTGATTCTCCCTGCAGCACGTTTGGGATGAATACCGCTGGAAAAAAGTGCTTCATTAGCATAAATATTACCAATACCAACCACCACTTTGCTATCCATTATGAATTGCTTTATCGCTACTTTTCTATTTCTTGATAATTGATATAAGTATTTTGCATTAAATTCTTCAGTCAGTGGTTCAACACCCAGATGCTTGAGCAAAGGGTGTTCTTCAATTACCTCACTGGTCCATAAAACTGCTCCAAAACGACGCGGATCTTTTAAGCGCAGCGCATTACCATTAGCAAAACAAAATTCTACATGTTCATGTTTCTCGTAAGGTGTTGCAGGAGAAGTAATTCTTAAACTACCGGACATACCAAGATGAATAATAATTGTGCCCTTACGGGTACTCAGGAGGAGATATTTTGCCCGGCGTTGTGCTGTGATAATTTTGTCATGGATGACTTGTGATGCCAGTTCTTGCGGAACCGGCCAGCGTAAAGATGAGTTTCTGATGGTGACTTTAACAATGGGGGTATTCAGAACATGCACAGATATACCCTGTAGTGTTGTTTCAACTTCAGGCAACTCTGGCATTATGTTCCGGCATTACTGTATTAATAAGATTAAAATAAATTTCTAATCTTCAAAGTGCCCTAATGGTCTGTTGAAGGTATAGTTTAAAGGAGCTTTAACCAGCACATCTCCAGTTTCACTGAAATTCTCGCCTGGTACACTAAAAAGCAGACCAACACCCTGAAAAACAAGACCTAAACCACTACCGACAATACCCAGTGGTCTCGCCAGTACCAAATCAACGATAATATCGCCCTCGGAAGCAACATCGCTTTCATAATAATAATCATTAGAAAAACTATTGGATGATATTAATAACAATGCGGTAAATAAAAAGCCTGTTATTATCGTCTTTATTGATGTTTTCATTTGTTCACCTCTTTTTTAATGGTTCACCGACCATTGAAAAAACACTGACCGGTAATCATATACGCTATTGTTCTTAATCTTAATGTAAATTATTACTTTTTTAGCGAAAGTTCTTGTTGTTTCAGATTATTTTAACAGATTTAGTGTGAGTTTAGCTTATTTCTTTTAAAAAATAAACTCTGTTAGCTGTTTTAATGTCTCTGGAGTGATTAAATATGCTGTTTGCGCATCTCGGCGTAATAGTTTTATCTGATTTTTCTCCTTAATGACCAAGAAATGAATCTGCTGATTGTTCTTTCCCGGATAATTCAGATGTATAGTAATCTCCATATTCTTATCAGGCACATTATCTGATTTTACCTGTTCAACAACTGCTGTTTCTATACGGGAAGCCTGTGCCTTTTGCCAAAATTGCACTATCTGTATGATATCGGCAGAGGTGATTTTAGAGGCTTTTTCTATAACAGAGCCTTCCGCTATAACAGAATCATCAGTCCCAACAACACTATCTTCAGAAGCAAATGACCATTTACCATTGCTGAGCTCTAATATTTTATTATCCCAGTGAATACTTTGAATACTTGCATGGGGTGGTAGTATTTTGGTTGAGATAAACGTATTTATATTTGCCCTGAGCTGATAGAACACTGTACCATTGATCATGTGAATGGTATTAGAAGGATCGCCAAGCTGCATAGCATAACGCTGATTATTGACCGGATCAGTTCCTCCAATAATAAAATGCTCATTATTTAACCAGATTGAGACTTGTGGATCATCCAGATGATAGCGCTCAAGATCTGTACCTTTCACTTGAAATTGTGAATAGCTGCGTTTTTCTGCCAGTGCAGTAATTGTATTAACACGTAAAATATTAGCAGGCAGATCGATTTTCAGCTGATCATGTTCGACTAAAAACCACTCACCTGCTTTTTTTATCAGTTTAACTTGATCAATTCCCTGCCGTTTAATGGTAATTGAAGAAATTTCATCTGCCTTCATACTAGTAAAATATTGTCTGTTCTCCTGCTTTAAACCCGGCTGAAACCAGGCAATGAAAAACAAAAACAAACAGGCTATAAAAAGTACTAAATTCGTTTTAACCTCTTTTGATAAGTTGCTGATTTTCTGTGTGAGAGGCATTAGCGATGTCGCCTTCTTAGCCAGATAATACTGCCGCTGCTAATTAATAATAATGGAATTCCAAAAAGGAAAAAACTACCCAGAAGAGAAAGATGGGCAGGTGAAATATCTAAAATAATATCATTCTTAGGCTGTACCGGAATAGCAAGAAACTGATCATCATGACTCAGCCAGTTGAAAATATTAACCCCAAGAGTCAGATTCCCACCATTACCAAGAAATGTATTAGAGAGAAAATCACCATCTCCCAACACTATAATACGCTGTTGTTTTAATAGTTCACTATTGAACTGTTGTGTCAGATCCCGTGTCAGAACCATTGCAATGGTGATAGGGCCTGCAATATCCACATTTTCATCAAATTTAACACTATTTTTAATAGCGGAGACTTCAATCCAGCTGCGTTCAACCGTATTTAATAATGCCGTCGCAGTAAATACTTTCTCATCTGCATCCACATTTTTATCCTCCTCTTCTTCTGCTTCAAGATAGCCCGGCAGGCGCTCAATCCCTGCTGTCTGGGGAAATAAAGTTAATGTTGAAAAACCATTGCTGACAGGGTGGGGAGGATAATCAGTCACAATCGCATAATCAGGCCGTTTAATATCATAGTCCAGGGTACTGGGGTCAACTATTGTTCCGGCAAGAAATTCAATACCCAGATATTCTGATAAGGGTAATAAACCGTACAAAGGGTATTGTCTATTGCTTTTTAAAGGATCTCCCAACCATAATAGATTACCGCCTTTTTTAACATAATCCAGCACAATACTAACTTCAGCAGGTAAAAAATCTGCCTGTGGTCCTGCAATCACCAGCATGGAAGTATTGTCCGGAATCAATAAGGTCTGAGCAATATTCACTGTTTCTATATGCATACCCTGTTTCTGCAAATGATGAGTAAAACTGGATAAATCAAAATTTGCCTTTTGTCGTGAACTTCGCTCACCATGCCCTTCAATAAAAATGACTTTTCGCTGTTTTGCCCGTAATAAGCGATGCAGGGAATTTGAGATCATGGATTCAGAAAGTTCTGTTACGTGTTCCTGACGCCCCTGATAAGTAATAATCATTTCACCATCCACAGATAATTGCAGGGCACGGTTTTTTTCAGGGTCAAGATTCGGATCAACAAAAGACAGACTAATCTTCTTATTCATTCTTTGATAGCGGCTGATCAATTCCTGTATGGATTGTTTAACCGCTTTATTACTCGTGTAAGAGACAATTTCAAGTGGTGACTCCAGAACCTCTAATAATTTTAAGCTGACTTCATTGAGAGAGTTCTGGCCGTTGACAGTCCAGTCACTGATATAAATATAGCGATTACTTAAAAAAGCCAGTAGGCCGAGCAATGTGATAAACAACAGTATAAATAAGAGATTTTGCCGCTTCAGCTGTTGTGTAGAGTGTGTATTAATTTTCATAATTTAATGCGGCAGCCGCAAGCGTTCCAGACGACGAATACTTAAAACCAGAAAAAGACTGATAAATAAGAGGTAATAAATGATATCTGCAGAAGAAAAAACGCCCTTTAATAAGGGTTCAAAATGATTTAATAGTGAAAACCAGGATAAAACGCTTTCACCTCTGCCTGCGGTACCTGAGTTAACACCTGCCCAATTAATAATCCATAAAAAAAATAATAAACCAAAACTACTGACTGCAGCAATTGCCGGTTGTCTGGTCAGTGTCGACATATATAATCCTGCCGCAGTGAATGAGGCCAGAATCAGAAACAGACCCAATAAGGCCGATAACAACTGCCCTAAATCCACTGCAGTACCCAATAACAAGGATAATGGCATTAATGCTACCATCAGCAGTAATATCATTAAAAAACCTAGAACACCCAGATACTTACCGATAATAATCTGGCTCATGGAAACAGGGGCACTAAACAGCAGCGCTAAGGTCTGGTTTTTTTGCTCCTCACTAATCAGTCTCATGGTTAATAAAGGCACAATCAATAATAAAATAATTGCAGCACCTGCCAGTAATGGACTAATAACCAGATCAGTAATGCCGGGAGAGTTTTCCAGCACGGACAATTTTGACTGTAATTGAAGATAACTTTCCAGCTGACTGAGAAATTGGTAACACAGAATAATTTGTGTCACTGTGAGTATAGCCCATGCAAGAGGAGATAAAAACAGACTTTTTAATTCACGCAATGCAATGAGTCTAATCAAGGAGATCACCCTGTTTTAAGTCCTGTTTACCAGCACCGGAGTCAATACAGGTTAAAGACATAAAGATATCTTCTAAAGAACGTTTTTCAGCATAAATTTCATACAGTCCCCAGGCTTGCTGCTCGGCCATTGAAACTAATTGTTGTGCTAACTCGGAAACAGCAGATTGCTGCTGTGACTTAAACTGTAAAGAATCTTTGTGCGAGGGATTATTTTGAAAACAATGTATACGTATACTATCCCCCTGAGAATCATTCGACTTGAGTTGTTCTACTGACTTTACCTCTTCCAGAGCAGCAATTAACTGGATATCAACACTATATTGACAGCTCATGCGTATAGAATAAGTCTGCATATGCTGATTAAGCTGATCGATGGATGCACTGAAAACCAGTTGACCCTGATTGATAATCTGGACATTATCACAAATTGCCTGAATTTCCGGTAAAATATGACTGGATAACATCACACTATGGGTTTTCCCCAGTTCTTTGATAAGTTTTCTTATTGCTATCATTTGAATTGGATCAAGACCTACCGTCGGTTCGTCCAGAATAACAATATCAGGTGAATGAATAATAGCCTGGGCAATGCCAACACGTTGTTGATATCCCTTGGATAGATTATTAATAATCCGTTGGCCATGATCCATTAATCCACAACGCTCTTTTGTCGTATCAATGGCCTGCTGCAGTCCGGCTTTAGGTATTTGGTTCAGACGTGCACAATAGCTAAGATATTCATCAACACAGAGTTCTTTATAAAGCGGCGGGGTATCCGGCAAATAACCCATCATGGCCTTGGCTTCAATAGGCCTGTCCATCAAATCAACACCACCAATTTTAATTGAACCATGACTAGGCGCTAAATTACCTGTCAGCATTTGCATTGTGGTTGATTTTCCTGCGCCGTTAGGACCAAGAAAGCCTAGAATTTCACCCCGTTTAAGATTGAAGCTTATGTCATCAACGGCAGTGATGTAAGCTGATTGATCAGACATTTGATTAGTGCTAAAGTGGCGTGAGAGATGACTCACTTCAATTAATAACTCGTGTTCCATACTGTACTTTCTGCCTAATTATTCTCTGCCGGGTTATGGTTCCTATTATATTATTACTTGTTTGGGGTCGGAGTCAAAATAAACTAGCCAATAAGGTTTTATATGAGAGAGAAGTGGTTTAAATTTGTTGTTGACAAGCCTGTTGTTGTCATCTTATTCAGTCTTATTTTTATTATTATCGCTGGATATGGTGCATCAAAACTGGTTTTTAAAAGTGATTACCGGGTTTTTTTTGGTGAGGAAAATCCTCAGTTAATCGCCTTTGATGAAATGCAGAAAACCTACAACAAAAGTGATACGATTGATTTTGTGATTGCACCTAAAAACGGCCGTGTTTTTACTCCTCAGGTCATGCAAATGGTGCTGGATATTACACAGGACTCATGGCAGATCCCTTATTCAACACGAGTTGATTCCATCACTAATTTTCAATACACCTATGCGATTGAAGATGACATGATAGTGGAAGATCTGCTTGCAGAAGAAGCCGATAAAACACTGGAAAAATTACAGCAGATAAAACAGATTGCCATCAGTGATCCACAACTGGCAGGTCGTCTTATTTCCAGACAGGCGCATGTCACCATTATATCAACCACCGTGCAGTTACCGGGTATCGATCCTACCGCTGAAATACCTGAGGTGGTGCATTTTGTACGTGATATAAAGGCTAAATATCAGGCAAAGTATCCGGATGTTGATATTTACTTATCCGGCATAGTCATGATGAATAACAGTTTTGCTGAATCATCTCTAAAGGATTCTAAAACACTCGTTCCGCTGATGTTCCTGGCCATTACTATGGTAATGTTCATCCTGCTGAAAAGCATTTCTGGAATTTTCGCAACCGTACTCATTATTTTTGGATCAATTATATCAATAATGGGATTAGCCGGCTGGGCAGGTTTTTTTCTAACCGGGCCATCTGCCGTTACACCCACGATGGTAATGACACTGGCTGTTGCTGACTGCATCCATATTTTAAGTTCACAATTTTATGAAATGCGTCATGGTCTTGAAAAACGTGAAGCAATTCTGACCAGTTTGAGAATCAATTTACAACCCATTTTCCTCACCAGTATCACCACTGCAATTGGCTTCCTGAGCCTCAACTTTTCAGATGCTCCTCCTTTTAGGGATCTGGGTAATATGGTAGCCGGTGGAGTTATGATTGCTTTTTTCTTATCGGTCAGTTTATTCCCTGCCATGCTGAGCTTATTACCATTCAAGGTGAAGCAAAGAGACCGCTCAAAACAGGATTACATGGATAAGATCAGTGCCTTTGTGGTCAAACATCGCATAAAATTGCTGCCCATCAGCAGTCTGATCATTTTCTCACTGATTATTTTTGTCCCAAAAAATGAGTTGAATGATAACTTTGTGGAATACTTTGATCCAGTACTGGATTTCAGACAATCCACAGACTTTATGCAGGAGAATATTCGAGGTTTAACCGTTATTTTTTATTCAATTAAAAGTGATGAGGCCAGTGGTATTAATCAAACAGAGTTTCTTGCAGTCACAGAAAAATTCGCCAACTGGATGCGTCAACAGGAAGAGACCGATCATGTGTTAAGTATCACTGATACTCTAAAACGTCTGAATAAGAATATGCATGGTGACGATAATAATTTTCATGTTCTTCCGCAGAGCCGGGAATTATCTGCCCAATATTTATTGCTCTATGAAATGTCACTGCCCTATGGGCTGGATTTAAATAATCAACTCAATGTGGATAAATCCGGCTTGAGATTAATGGTGACATTTAAAAATATCACTTCAAGTCAATTGCTGGATTTAGAACAACGATCTATCGCCTGGTTTGCTAATAATGGGCGGGAGTACTCTGTCGATATAGCCAGTCCCAACTTGATGTTCGCCCATATTGGACAACGTAATATTATCAGCATGCTCACCGGCACCACCATTGCTTTAATCCTTATTTCAGGCCTGCTGGGTTTTGCACTTAAATCACTTCGTTTTGGTTTGATCAGCCTACTGCCAAATTTAGTACCAGCAGGTATTGCCTTTGGTCTCTGGGGAATATTTGTTGGACAGGTAGGACTGGCACATTCAGTTGTTGCCGGTATGACTCTTGGTATTATTGTTGATGATACGGTACATTTTCTAAGTAAGTACTTACATGCTCGCAGAGATAAACAGATGAATTCAATCAACGCAGTACACTATGCATTTTCCAGTGTAGGAAGGGCATTATGGATCACCACATTGGTCTTAACAGTCGGCTTTATGATTCTGGCTCAGTCCAGTTTCAGAATCAATGCAGATATGGGATTACTGACCGCTGTAACGATTGTTATTGCCTTAATTGTAGATTTTTTATTCTTACCACCACTACTGATGTTATTAGATAAAGATAAATAATAAATAAACAGGACACTTAACAATGAAAATAACTTTAATATTTTTAGCAGCAATACTATCATTCACAGTACTCCCTGTCATAGCGGGAGAGGCTGAAGATAAGGGAATGGAAATTGCCACTCAGCGTAAACTGCATGATCAGGGCTGGGGAGATAGTCAGGCTGAGATGGTAATGACTTTACGCAATAAAAGTGGTCAGAAAAGTGTACGTAATATCCGCATTAAAAACCTGGAAGTTGAAAATGACGGTGATAAGGGACTGACTATTTTTGATCGTCCGCGTGATGTAAAGGGGACGGCTTTTTTAAGTTTTTCTCATCCGCTTGGTAATGATGATCAATGGCTTTATTTACCAGCCTTAAAAAGAGTGAAACGCATCAGTTCAAAAAATAAATCAGGCCCTTTTATGGGCAGCGAATTTGCCTATGAGGATCTCACTTCCTTTGAGGTAGAAAAATATTCTTATAAATATTTGGCAGATGAAAACTGCGGTGATCAAAATAACCGGCTTAAATGTTATAAGATTGAAAACACACCGCTTTATAAGCATAGCGGCTATACAAAAATTATCAGCTGGATTGATCAACAGGAGTATCGTGTTTATAAGGTGGAATATTATGATCGAAAAAAAAGCCTGCTGAAAACTTTAACATTTTCAAATTATAAACAATATAATAATAAATTCTGGCGTGCTGACAATTATCAAATGATTAATCATCAAACTGGTAAAAGTACCAGCTTAACCTGGAAAAATTACCAATTTTCATTGGGATTATCGGACAAGGATTTTAATAAAAACTCGTTAAAACGAGTTCGTTAGAGTGTTTCAGCGGCAATATACGAGCCTTCAGCCAATAAACTTTCCCGCTATCGTTATGCAAACATCTTCACCTGCAAATAAGACAGGGGTATAATGTTATGTTTGATAAGACCCTTCAACTGATAGTTAATTGCATATTATTATTTTTTTTACTATCACCTCTCAGTCATGCCTTTGAATTTTCCGGTAAAGTGGGCATGTCCACCATGATATACCAGCACGCCCCCTTATACGAAGTTCAGCATCGTCAACAGGCATCAATTCTTTCTGAATTAGAATTTTATCATGACTGGAATGATGCTCAGGACAGCCTGACTTTTAAACCGTATATACGCATCGACCAGCATGATAATAAACGCAGTCACTTTGATATAAGAGAACTAATGTGGCTGCATGTCAGAGATAACTGGGAGCTGAGAACAGGGATTGGAAAAGTTTTCTGGGGAGTTAATGAATCCAATCATCTGGTGGATATTATTAATCAGGATGACCAGGTGGATGACATCAATGGTGAACCTAAATTAGGCCAGCCAATGATTAATCTGAGCCTGATCAGAGACTGGGGCATCATCGATTTTTTTATTCTGCCTGGTTTTAGAGAAAGAACCTTCCCGGGAGAAGAAGGTCGTCTAAGAGGTTTTCTTGTTGTTGACACGGATCACGCCTTATATGAGTCTTCTGCCGGACGCAACCATACTGATTTTGCTCTACGCTGGAATCATACTATCTCAGACTTTGATATCGGAGTTTCCTATTTTCAGGGAACCAACCGGGATCCACGCTATAAGATCAATGTTCCGGGAAAGCCGGACTTAATACCCTATTATGATCAAATTAACCAGTTGGGACTGGATTTTCAGGCAACCCTTGAAGGCTGGTTATGGAAGCTGGAGGCTATACAACGCAAAGATGAAATTGACAATTATACTGCCGTCAGCGGGGGATTCGAATATACTATCAATGGCATAATGGATTCATCCAGTGATTTAGGCCTGATTGCAGAGTACTCATGGGATGAAAGAAATAATCCCACACTGAACCAGTTTCAAAATGATATGATGTTAGGTCTACGTCTGGGTTTTAATGATGCGCAAAGCACAGAAATTCTGGCAGGCTGGCTGCAGTATCTGGATTATAGCGAATTACGCAGTTTTCAAATTGAGGCCAGCCGACGCCTGGGAGATGACTGGAAGTTCAGCCTGGATCTGAGAATATTTTCTGACAACAAGATCAATCCTATTGGCAACGATGATCAACTTCAATTAACTTTAGAACGATACTTTTAAATAATCATTCTAAACTGCAAAATGGACTGATATATGAACAACGATAACATAGAGAAAATGGACTGGCTCCAGGCCGAACTCAATGATATGTTTGATGAGGATTACGAACTGGAAATATCTGAACCGGCTCTATCTTTGGAACTTCGCAAAATATACAAGAAACAGCATCCAAAAACTATTGATCGCCATACTTATTTCAGGTCACTTCTGAAACTACAATCCGAGCTTATCAAATTACAGGATTGGGTTGTACATACGGGAGAGAAAATCGCTATTATCTTTGAAGGACGGGATGCTGCAGGTAAAGGTGGTGTTATAAAACGTATTATACAGCGTCTTAATCCACGAGTCTGTCGAGTTGTTGCCCTTAACAAACCCACCAGGCAAGAAAAATCCCAGTGGTATTTCCAACGTTATGTACCTCATATGCCATCAGGCGGTGAAATTGTACTTTTTGATCGTTCCTGGTATAACCGCTCAGGTGTTGAGAAGGTCATGGGTTTTGCCACACCTGAACAAGTAGAACAGTTTTACCAGGATGTGCCTGAGTTTGAAAGAATGCTGGTTCGCTCAGGCATCCGTCTAATTAAATATTGGTTTTCAATTTCCGACGAGGAACAACAATTGCGTTTTATGATGCGTATTCACGATCCAATTAAGCAATGGAAGTTAAGCCCAATGGATCTACAATCCCGTATCCGTTGGGAAGACTATACAAAAGCTAAAGAAGAAAATTTTACACGAACAAATATTCCCGAGGCACCCTGGTTTATTATCGAAGGTAATGATAAAAAACGTGCCCGTTTAAATTGCATCCATCATTTACTGGAGCAGATCCCCTATGAAGAGATAGAAAATGAGCATGTTACTCTACCAGAACGAACATTTAACCCTGATTATGAACGTGAAATACTACCACCAGAACTCAATGTTCCAAAACGCTATTAATGGCGATATAGTCTTGAGATAGTGGTAATTCATTCTATTATTCAGCTTTCCAAAGCAGTCCTGCAGCGACTTCTTTTCGTTTTTCTTTTCCCGCAAGGGTTTCAATTAAGATCAAAGCAAATTCCATGGCTGTAGCAGGCCCACGGGATGTAATAATTTTACCATCACACACAACAGCATCATTCTTGATTTGTGTTGTAGCTAATTCCATTTTATCAAGAAATCCTGGGTAACTGGTGGCGGCTTTACCCTCTAGTAAATTAGCATGAGCTAAAATTTTTGGCGCAGCACAAATAGCTGCAGTATATTTATTTTCAGCAGCCATCTTCTTTAATAAATTATGAATTCTCTGATCCTTGTCCAAATAATCAGCACCGGGCAGACCGCCTGGCAAAACCAGCATATCATAATTTTTCTGTATCGCATCATCTAAAGTCATATCAGGAATAAGAACAACACCACGGCTTGCTGTTACTGGATCAACCTGACTACCGGTGTCCAGACTAACCGTAGTGACATCTATATCAGCTCTGCGTAACAGATCAATAATAGTTACTGCTTCAAGCTCTTCACAGCCGGTTGCGATGGGGATAATGACGCTTGCCATACTGATGTTTTCCTTTTAGATTGTTGGTGAATTAAGCTCGATACCTTAATTAATTGAATACCGGCTTTTTTTAATTGTGGAATCTTTTCTTCCAGCACATCCAGTGTTATATCGAAAGGATGCCCAATCGCAACAGCTGAACCATTCTTTTTTGATAGTTCAATCAACCTGTTAAACTGAAATTCAATAGCATGCCGATCGAGTTCATGATCAAGAAAAATATTACGTCGGGTGTTATTAATAGCATACTGATTGGCTGTTTGTTCTGCCACAGAGTCCATGCTGGTACGACTATCAACAAAAAATAAATTAGTTCTGTTGATCTCATCCATCAGCCAGTTCATTGACTTTTGCTGACTGGTCATAAGGCTGCCCATATGATTATTAATACCCTTAACATGAGGTATAGAAAGGATACTTTTCAGTACAGATAACCTAAACTCATATTCATTCATCCTATTAGTGAGAGCACCAGGACCAAGGGAAAGGGTTTTGTTGGACTGCATGGGTAAATGAAGCATAATTTCATTACCCCGAGCATGAACTATTTCTGTCATTTCTTTTACATGGGGCGTATAAGGTAAAAAGGCATAGGTGACGTTACCGGGTAATTGTATGGCACGCTTATCCTGTTTTATTTTATACCCCAGATCATCAATAATAATAGCTACAAAACTATGATTGAACTTTTTATTATCAGGCACTACACCCTGAGCCCACACAACTGAAGCAATTGCAAAAAAACTACTGAAGAATATCTTTAATATTAATTTCATTACTATGACTTAGAAGCCGAATTTTTTTTTGCGTTGAGAATATTCATTCCTTTAAGCAGGTTTAAAGCTTCATGCAAGCCATAATCAGTTTCACCTTTACTTTTCTTTTCGTTATTTGATCCGTTTTTAGACTTTGTTGATTGACTGCCTTTTTTAGATTGCTTCTTGATATGGGTACCATCCGGCTGCTCAAGATGACCTTTCAAGTCCGCTTCTTTAATTTGAGAAAAAGAATCATGTTTTGCCTTCTTCAGACTGATATTAGCCAGTGTAATATCCGGAATAATACCTTCTGCCTGTATTGAACGACCCGATGGTGTGTAATAACGTGCAGTGGTTAACTTAATTGCAGTGGTAGTGGTCAGTGGTTTTATGGTTTGTACTGAACCCTTGCCAAAGGTATCAGAACCCATAATAACCGCTCGTTTATGATCCTGTAAGGCACCTGCCACAATTTCTGAGGCTGATGCAGATCCTGCGTTAACCAGTATAACAATAGGCGCACCATTAAGCATATCACCATGAGTGGCTGAGAATTTTAGATTAGAATCTTTAATTCTCCCCTTAGTATAAACAATGAGTCCATCATTGAGGAAAATATCAGCTACCGCAACTGAACCATTCAACACACCTCCGGGATTATTTCTTAAGTCCAGTATCAATCCTTTTAGCGTTCCACTATCTTTATTAAGAGATTTGATGGCTTTTTTTAATTGTTCAGAAGTGCGTGATTGAAAACTTGAAATTCTGATATATGCATAGCTTTTTTCCAGCAGTCTGAATTTGACACTTTTTACTTTAATCACTGCTCTTATTAAGGTAATTATAAGTGGTTTATCTAAATTTTCTCTCAGAATAGAAAGTTTTATTTCACTACCCGGCTTGCCACGCATGAGTTTAACTGATTCATCCAGATCCATTTCTTTTACCGGCTTATCATCAATACGAAAGATAATATCACCAGGCTGGATACCAGCACGTTGTGCAGGCGTATCATCTATAGGAGAAATCACTTTAATTAAGCCATCTTCCATACCCACTTCGATACCCAGACCACCAAATTCACCGGTTGTTCCTTCTTTCAAGTGTTTATATCCCGATTCATCAAGATAACTGGAATGGGGATCAAGTCCGGATAACATTCCTTTTATGGCATTTTTTAAAATGGTTTTATCATCTATATCTTCAACATAATCACTTTTTATATTGGCAAAAACATCAGTAAATTCTTTTAGAATTTCAAGCGGTAATGGCTCACTTGCAACAGTCTTTGATTGAGCTTTAATAGTCGAAAACGGCAATAAACTGATCAAGCTGAAAGCAAGAAAAAGAGAGACCGATGAAAAAACCTTAGACATTCATTACTCCAAAATAAATAATTAATTGATGAGACTATAGTACCTGTTCGGGGTCGGAGTCAAATAGCAAGCTCTATACAGGCACTATTATCGTCGTTGTTTTTTACACCATCGGGAGGGGTTAGATGGTTTACTATTGTGTCTCACTTCAAAATATAAACCTGATTTTTTTAAACCTCCACTGCTGCCGACTGTGGCAATAATCTCATTAGCTTCAACCCAGTCACCAACTTCTTTAAGCAATGTCTGATTATGTCCATACAAACTCATATATCCATTGCCATGGTCAATTATAATGATCAAGCCATAGCCTCTGAGCCAGTCTGAATAGGCTATGCGGCCATGAGCAATTGAATGAACAGCTGTGCCGTCTTCAGCACTGATAATAATGCCACTCCATTTTACCTTGCCGACACTGCGCCAGCGGCCAAATAATTTCTTAATTTTTCCTTTTACTGGCCAAATCAACTTGCCGCGCTGTTTCCTGAATGCTTTTTTCTCCGGCAGCTTAACCACTAAAGCACTCGTTTCCTCCATTGTCCTTTTTAATTTTTTTAACAATAGCGTCAGATTTTTCTCATTTTCCTGAAGGTTGAGTAATTCTTCAGCCTTAGAGCTGATATCCAGATCTAACTTTGCCACCAGCATATTCCTTTGCTGCTGTTGTTTATCCAGTTGTTGTTTTTCCTGCTTAAGTTGAAAATGTTTTTCTTTTAGCTGCTGCCTGGTCAGGTTAACTTTTTGTTTATTATCCTGCAGAGATTTCAGCAGGAGATCAACTTGCTCAATTTGCTGCTGACGTGCTTCATTAAAATATTGATAATAAACCATCATTCGACTAATGCTTGATAAATTTTGTTGATTAAGCAGTAATTTAAGATATTCCTGTCGTCCGATTGCATAACTGGCTTGTATTTGTTCAGCGAGTAGCTGCCGTTGAATAAACAGATTATTGTTTTGTTGTAAAACTGATTGATTCAAGCTGGCTAGTTTTTTACTGATAGCTTCGGCTTGCTGCTGAGAGTTAAAAAGCCGGCGTGCATTCTGCGCAATTAATTGCTCCGATGTTTTAATATCTTTTTGTAATTGCGTTTTTTCACCCTGCTGTCTGCTTAAATCTTTCTGCAGCATTTTTATTTTTTTGCGTAATTGCTGCAGCTCTTGCTGCTTAAGAGCTTGAGGGGATGCTGCAAAACCATCAGTGATACATAATACAGTGGATAATATGATTAATAGCGCTATGCAATATTTTCTTATATCAACAATCTGAAAAATATGGATCGTATTATTTTTTTTGTTCTTCAATATCATCTGATAATGTGACCAGAGAACGACCATTCATTTGCGGAGGAACTTCAATCCCCATTAGATATAACATTGTTGGTGCAATATCGGATAAAGCACCGCTTTCTTCCATCACTGCTTCACGTCCAATATAAACAAAAGGTACCGGATTGCAGGTATGTGCTGTATGTGCCTGGCCGGTATTTTTATTCAGCATCAGTTCTGCATTGCCATGATCGGCCGTCAATAATAACTCACCACCAACATCGATAATGACCTTACAGATCTGCTTGATAAAGGTATCCAGTGCTTCAATTGCCTTAATTGTTGCTTTTTCGTTGCCCGTATGCCCGACCATATCCGGATTGGCAAAATTACAAATAATCGTATCGTATTGATCAGATTTAATCGCCTTAATTAGTTTTTTTGTTAACTTTGGGGCATTCATCTCCGGTTGTAAATCATAAGTGGCCACGTCAGGTGAATTCACCAGAATTCTATCTTCATCAGGAAAAGGTTCTTCTTCTCCACCATTAAAGAAAAAAGTTACATGGGCATATTTTTCAGTTTCAGCAATACGCAGCTGACGTAAACCAAGATTTGAAATATATTCGCCAAAGACATTGGTTAAGCGCTCGGGAGGAAAGGCAACAGGTACATCAAATTTGGAGGAATATTCTGTCAGGCTGACAAACTGACTCAGTTTAAAATGACGACCTCGTTTAAACGCTTCAAAATTCTCTTCAATAAATGGACGGGTAATCTGGCGTGCACGATCAGAACGATAATTCATAAACACCATAACATCATTATCTTCCATCTGAATCGCTTTCTGACCAGCCGGTATAATACAAGTGGCCTGAACAAATTCGTCGGATTCATCTCGATTATACGCTTTTTCAAGTGCCTTTAATGCTGTTTTTGCGGTAAATTCACTCTCCCCATCAGCCATCGCATCGTAGGCTGATTTAATGCGTTCCCAGCGATGATCCCTGTCCATCGCATAATAACGACCAATAACAGAGGCAAATTGTCCACGTCCCGATTCATCAAAAAAAGTCTGCATTGCATTTATTGAATCTTCAGCACTTTTAGGTGCAGTATCGCGTCCATCAAGAAATGCATGCAAGTATATTTTTTCCAGTCCTCGCTCAGCCGCCAGTTTAACCATGGCATGAATATGGTCTTCATGACTATGCACTCCGCCGGAGGAAAGAAGACCCATGATATGTAAGGCTGAATTATTTTCTAGTGCTTTATCAACTGCTTCGGTCAAGGTACAGTTGCTGAAAAAGGAACCTGTACGCACAGCACGGCTAACCCGGGTATATTCCTGATAAACAACCCTTCCAGAGCCAATATTAAGATGTCCTACTTCTGAATTACCCATTTGCCCTGCAGGCAAACCGACTTCAGCACCCGAGGCTTTTATCAGAGTATGAGGGTATTTTTTCCAGATAGAATTCCAGACAGGTGTCCTGGCTTCGAGAATTGCATTGTGTTCAGGGTCTTCTGAATAGCCCCAGCCATCCAGAATAATAAGTACTAAGGGTTTGGGTAGTGTTGACATGAGTTGTTTATTGATTCTTAATATAGAGTTTGAAAAGTTGGGATCCATCAGCTAAATTGGAAGCCTTCAGCTGAATATTGTTATTGCTGTTGCTGTTGCTTTGCTGGCATATTTAAAAATAGAAATACGTCAGTAAAAAATTTCATCTTCAGGGTAAAAGCATGTTGTATATTATGCACTTAAATCACTATTCTTTCAAGTTCTAATAGCCATAGGCAAATAAAATTTATTCTAATTTATTAATAATTTTGTGGTTTTTAGTAATATTATAGTATAATGTTTTTATGATATAGTCTAGAGTGGAATCTGAAAGTAATACACATTGCAGAAATTTTAGCAAAGCGCTTTGCTAAAGAACAAAACACGTTATGGGAAGAGTTAATATATGACCAGTCAATTTGATCTCAATGATAATGATTGTTGTGATATGAAGATGGATTTAATGTCACGCGATGAAGATATTGATCGTGCCTCCCGCTCTCTCAAAGCGATGTCACATCCTCTTCGTTTAAAAATTTTATGTACTCTGGGTGATGAAGAAATCAGCGTTCAGGATATTGTTGAAAAAGTAGGTACTTCCCAGAGTAATATTTCACAGCATCTGGCCATCCTTAGAGACAAGGGTATTTTAGCTTCTCGAAAAGATGCAAACCGGGTCTACTACCGTGTTGGTGATGCCAGAACTCTACGTTTGATTGGCATGATGAGAGAAGTTTTCTGCACCATTCAACCCTTAAGTTGAACATTTCACCCCTCTTAACTTCCCTGTTCGTGGATAGTCACTCAACAGGGAAGATACTTTTTTCAAACAATTGAACTCATTCATATTTTCATCTCACCTCTTTTTTGCTATGCTTACATGTTTTTGTAAGAGTCGTCAGATATGAATATCTGATGCAGTCTCAGCTAACTTATTTTATGGTTGTCAAAAATGGAACAATTGAACGTATTTATTGAAGTAAACTGGGTAATGATTCTAATGTGGTTTTTCCTGTTAGGTATGATCATTAATTCTTTTTTAAAATCTACCAATGATATTAGCCCGCAACAGGCTGTACAATTAATGAGCCACGAAACAGGTGGTATTATTGTAGATGTCAGAGAAGATAAAGAATTTCAGTCCAATCACATTAAAGATTCTATACACATTCCTTTGAGTACCTTATCTTCACGTGTTGACGAATTAATAAAATATAAAGATAGAAATGTTATTTTAGGATGTCGCTCTGGCAGTCGTTCAGGCAGAGCCTGTGGTATATTAAAGAAAAATGGTTTTGAAAAAGTACATAATATTCGCGGAGGTGTACTGGCCTGGGAAAATGATAACCTGCCCATGAATAAGATCTAAGAACCATCTGCCAATAAACTTGCACGCTGTCGCTTTGCAAACGTAATACATTGCAAATTAAGAGAAGGGATTTAAATGCCAAAAACACAAGCAGAAATTACAATTTACCTGACACAATATTGTCCTTATTGTGTCAGAGCTAAAAGTCTTCTGAATTCTAAGGAAGTTAACTATACTGAAATCGATGTGGGTCGCCAGCCTGAATTACGTAAGGAAATGATACAAAAGAGCAATGGTATAAGCTCTGTCCCGCAAATTTTTATTGGTGAAACTCATGTCGGTGGTTGTGACGATTTGTTTGCGACAGAATCAGCAGGCAAGTTAGATGACATGCTGTTTATTTGAAACACTTCTGTATTAAGGAGAAGGAATGACTGATTCAGTTCATATTGTCTGCCCTCATTGTGATGGTATTAATAGAATTCCTTTGGTAAAATCAGCCTCCAGTGGTGCTCACTGCGGTAAATGTAAACAGTTATTATTAACCGGTAAACCAATTGAATTGAATGCCATTCGATTTAATAAGCATATTCAAAAAACCGAAATTCCTGTACTGGTTGATTTTTGGGCTCCCTGGTGTGGTCCCTGCAAAATGATGGCACCGGTTTTCGAACAAACAGCTCATTATTTTCAACATCAATTAGAACTGGTCAAGGTGAATACAGAGCAGGAACAATCACTTGCAGCCCAATTTTCAATTAGAAACATCCCCACTATTGCATTGTTTCATCACGGCAAAGAAATTGCCCGACAGGCTGGTGCAATGGATAAAAATAGTTTAATCCAGTGGATACAAAGTCACTTATAAGCATTATTTACAATTTAAGGAATAACAATGGCGGAAGAACAAGCAAACGAAGCGAATAACGAAGAAGTTAAACAACAATTCATTATTCAAAAAATTTATTCTAAAGATATCTCTTTTGAAACACCCAACTCCCCGAAACTATTTACTGAAAAATGGGAGCCAGAACTAAAAGTTGATTTACATACAGCCATTAACCCTCTTGCAGAAGGTGTTTTTGAAGTCGTTTTAACAGTGACTGCCACCGTAACAGTCGGTGAAAAAACCGCCTTTCTGGCTGAAGTACAACAGGCCGGAATTTTCAATGTGACTGGCTTTGAAAAAGTTCAATTAGATGGCATGTTAGGGAGTTACGCCCCCAATATACTTTTTCCTTATGCCAGAGAAATGGTTTCTGATCTGGTTAATAAGGGTGGTTTCCCTCAGCTCATATTACAACCTGTTAATTTTGATGCAATTTATTCACAACATTTGCAACAGCAGCAAGAACAACAAAGTGATGAGAAAACAGCAGCTGATGCCATTCACTAAGCAAAAAATAACTGTGCTGGGTGCTGGTTCCTGGGGAACTGCACTTGCCATTTTATTAGCAAAAAATGGTCATGAAGTGCTTTTGTGGGGTAGAAATAAAGAAAAAATAACTGCCATGCAGGCAGCAGGTGAAAATTCTTTTTTTCTTCCCGGCTTTTCATTCCCGAAAAATCTTCATCTAAGCTATCAACTTGAAAACTCTCTACAGCAATGTGAAGAACTCCTGGTGGTTGTACCCAGCCATGCTTTTCGTGATACTTTAGTCAAAGTAAAAGAATATCGTCCACAACTTCAAAACTTATGCTGGGCCACTAAAGGCCTGGAGGCTGAGACCCACCATTTTCTTCATCAGGTTGTTGCAGATATTTTTCCAGATATTGCACAACAGGCTGTTATCTCCGGCCCAACCTTTGCCCGTGAGGTTGCTATGGGCTTACCAACAGCAGTCACAATAGCTGCAAAAAATCTGGATTATGCTCAACATTTGGCAAAACTGCTTTGCAACAACACATTTCGTCCCTATGTCTGTCAAGATATGACAGGACTTGAAGTGGGCGGTGCCGCAAAAAATGTCATGGCGATTGCTGCAGGCATTGCCGATGGTCTCGGCTATGGTGCAAATACTCGATCAGCACTGATCACCCGCGCTCTGCATGAAATTAATCGCCTGTCAGAAAAAATGGGCGGTAAAAATAAAACTCTGATGGGACTTTCCGGCTTAGGTGATTTATTGCTGACTTGTACAGACGACCAATCCAGAAATCGCCGTATGGGGCTGGCTATTGGCAAGGGAATGGCTATTAAAACAGCTCAAGCTGAAATTGGTCAGGTTGTAGAAGGCATTCAGGCTGCCAAATTAATTTTTCTCCTGGCACAAGAACAAAGCATAGAAATGCCTATTGTTGAGCAGGTTTATAAAGTTCTTTATCAAAATCTCTCCCCTCAAAAAGCGGTAGAAAATTTATTATCCCGTGAATATAAGACTGAACACTAAACGACAGAGTAACGGCTCAAATAATAGCCCCATTGGTATTTTTGATTCCGGAGTGGGCGGTCTTTCAGTATTACAACGCAGCCGTCAATTATTACCACAGGAAAATTTTATATATGTTGCAGATAGTGGTTATGCTCCCTGGGGCAGTAAAGATCATCATTTTATCGAACAGCGTTCAAAAATTATAACTGAACATTTACTGGAGCAGGGTGCAAAACTGATTGTAATTGCCTGCAATACAGCAACTGCCTCCATTATTGAAAAATTTCGTCATCAATACGGTATCCCCTTTATCGGTGTTGAACCAGGGATTAAACCAGCAATATCAGTATCAAAAAATGGTAATATCGGCATCATGGCCACTCAGGGAACCTTGGCCAGTCAACGTTATAATGAATTAAAACAACGTTTTTCACATACCGTTAATTTATACCATACCGCCTGCCCCGGTCTTGCTGATCAAGTTGAATCTTGTCAAATTAATACTGCAAAAACAATGACATTATTAGAGAACTTTGTTCAGCCTCTCCTAACAAAGCAGGTAGATTCAATTGTGCTTGGCTGTACTCATTATTCTTTTTTAATTCCCCTGATGCAGAAACTTGTTGGCGATTCTATTTTATTAATTGATACCAGCCATGCCGTGGCAGAACAAATTGCCCGTATCATCAAGCAATACAGTCTGCAAAATAATGAGGGAAATGGACTAAGCCAATTCTTTACCACGGGGGATATTGAAAAAACCCGCCTTGTAATGAGTAGTCTCCTTGGTCATAAAATTGAAAATTTAAATGCTTTGAAATAGCTAAAACCTATTGACCCGCTGTTGTAACCGATCGTACAATCATAGCGGAAACAACATTTGCCTGAAGGATCTTATGTTTCATATTGCACTTTACGAACCCAGAATTGCTCCTAATACGGGCAATATCATTCGTTTGGCCGCTAATAATGGCTGTGAGCTGCATCTCATTGAGCCTTTAGGTTTTAACTTTGAAGAAAAGAAGTTACGTCGTGCAGGTTTAGATTATCATGACCTAACCAATGTCACACGCTATGCTGACTATGATTTATTTTCACAGGCCATGCAGGGACGTAGAATTTTAGCCTGTACAACCAGGGGAAGTTGTTTTCATGATCAAATAGACTATCAGCCCGGTGATGTTTTATTATTTGGTTCAGAGACTCATGGTTTGCCTGACAGCGTGTTACAGGATATTGATGCCAAAAGACGTCTGAGAATTCCCATGGTTCCTGATAGCCGAAGTTTAAATTTATCCAATGCAGTGGCTATTATCAGCTATGAAGCATGGCGTCAGCAGGGATTTTCCAAAGGACAATAACTTTGTCCTGAATAGAATATTAATATAAACCATAATAAGAGAATATCATGGCAATAAAAAAACCTAAGAGCACGGATGATGTATTGTTAATTTTGTGTAAGGCAGTACAGAAAATTCTTTCACAAACAACCAATACCAGTATTCAGTATTCTCCTACCGTACAAAGGATTAACAAAACCTGTTTGAAACCTGATATCGGCTGCTTTGTTTTATTTGAGGGTGCATTTTCCGGTCTGATTATTATTAATCTGTCAGCCAGTGCAGCAGTAGAAATTTATCAGTCTTATATGAAACAGATGGGGATTTCTGATGATGATATTTCCGATCAACATACTTCTGATGATGTTTCTAATATGCTGGGTGAATTGATGAACCAGATTGTTGGTGATTTTCAGGGTGAAATGGAACACCAGCTCTCATTATCCATCAACCAGACTCAGCCGAAAATGCTGGTCATCAATAAAGAACTGGTACTTTCTATTAATGCCAATATCGACAGACCTCAATCTCGCCGGGTGGTTTTTCGTACTGAAAACCACCAAACTTTCTTTTTAGAAATGTCTATGGAAAAAACAGATTTTATTGAATTAGATGATCCGGACAATAAAACAGATTCACACCCCGAAATGACTAAGGATGAACAAAATCAGGCATTTCTTGATGACTTAGATATTTAAATATGCATCTCTGGCATTTTTCATTTGACGATATATTTTAGTGCGTTTGTTGATGCCTGAGGCATCGGCAATACGATTTAATGCATAGCTAAAGGCATCATCAAAGCCATGATAATCGATACTGACACTTCCCCAGTAAATACTTCCATCCGGCAATTTAAAGCGCAGTTTAAAAATATCAATCATATGTCCTTGATTTTTCTGCTGCTGACGGGTCAGACCAACAATGCGTCCGTCGCCATGAAATCTGACCGGATTGGCTTGTTCATACTCAGTTTGACATGCTTTTTGATACTCTAAAAGTTCTTTATCACGAGCTTTTACCATAGCCCGAATTTCACGTTCACGCTTTTTTGTAACAGGCTGTCCATTTTCAGTTAAATAGTAAACTTCATCATAAACAACATCACCGATTTTTCGGTAAACCCTCAGTCGATGACCGTAGTGAGCATTATTTTCAGAAACTCCCATAGATATGCCTTAACCACCCGTCATAGACATAAAGCGCATTACCTTTTCAGGCTTCTCATTAAATTCATGTTTGAGCGGCTTTAAATTAATGGCATCACGTATGATTTGGTCCAGTTCATCATCACTAACGCCTTGTCGCAGTATAGTGCGTAACTCATATTTATACTCATCACCCAGACACATATACAGGGTTCCAGTTGCTGATAAACGTACCCGATTGCAGGTATCACAGAAGTGTTGTGAAATAGGGGTAATAAAACCAATTTTTAAATTTGTATCAGCAACCTGTACATAACGTGCAGGTCCCGCTCCTTTCATAACCGCCGGTATAAGCTCGTATTTTTGTGCCAGTCGATGTTCAATTTCGTGCAGATCAATATAGTAATCTATAGCATTACGCCCTGTGTCGCCAACAGGCATGGTTTCAATAAAACGCAAAGTGAAACCATTGTTCATGCAAAATTCAACCATATCTTCTACGTCATCATCATTCACACCTTTCATGATAACCATATTGATTTTAATCGGATCAAGACCCACTGCTTTTGCCGTTAATAAGCCATTGGTAACTTTCTCTAGTTTTCCCTGCGTAATTTCATTAAATTTATCCGGATTCACTGTATCCAGACTGACATTAATTCTTGATATACCTGCATCATAAAGAGCCTGAGCATGTTTGCCCAGCTGTGTTGCATTGGTGCTTAATGAGAGATCGTCCAGCCCGGGCAGCGCTGCAAGTCGTGTAATGAGATCAGGTAAATTTTTTCTCACCAGAGGTTCCCCCCCTGTGATACGTACTGAATTTACACCAAGACGGGTAAAAGAAGCAATAATACGCTCAATTTCTGTATAATTTAACCAGTCATCCGGTTCTTCATAGCCATCAAAGCCTTTGGGCATACAATAGAAGCAACGCAAATCACAGCGATCGGTCACTGAAACTCTTAAGTATTTTATTGTTCTGTTGTATTTATCTATTAAACTCATAATATGGGTAACTACTTATAATTTATCAGTGCTCAAAAGCAGATAATACTAAATCCTGTGAGTGATGGGAACCTTTCATTTTAATAAAATGAATAATACAGTGGTTAAAAGGAATGAGAAAGACAAATATATCACACTGATATTGCAACTTTTTACTGATTGACTAATTCAACTAAATTGATGATAATGATGATGCTAATGTTAGTGGTGTTATTATTGACTAATCGCCTGGAACCGCCTCAACCTATAAAAAATGACTCATAACCACAAATACAGTCAATCCAACAAGTCAATCTGGTGGTATCCCGTCTTAGCTACTGTGCTTCCCAGTGCAGTTATGCCTGTAGCTGCTGCTATGTTATTCAATCTATACCTTGAAACAGAACGTTGGGCCAATATATCTCTACACTCCATGGTTGAGGGTGTAGGTTCATTTGCTGCTATTTTGCTTGCCTTGTTCATTTTAATCATGCGTCGCAATAATCAACTTTATCCAGGATATATCTGGGTGGCAACCACGCTGATGGGCATGGGACTCCTTGATGGCTTTCACGCAAGTATAGAACCGGGGGCAGTATTTGTATGGCTGCACAGTTTAGCAACCTTTATCGGGGGAATTACCTTTGCTTTAGTCATTTTGCCGGAACGAATTTCTAATAGACCAATCCTTCATTCATTCCCCTATCTGATGGCTGCTTTAAGTGTCTTATTAGGCTTAGGTTCCATTTTATTGCCTGAAAGAATCCCGGCCATGATTGTCAATGGACATTTTACTGTCAATGCTGAACTTATGAATATTATTGGCGGAGCAGGTTTTATAGTTGCCTGGTTTCATTTTGCCTTTGCCGGTCAAAAAAAACCAGCCAGACAGAATGAACACCTGTTATTAGCTAATCACTGTTTACTCTTTGGTATGGCAGGCATTTTATTTCACTTTTCCGACCTTTGGGATGCTACCTGGTGGCTTTGGCATATCCTGCGTCTATTTGCCTATATTGTGATTCTCTGGTTTTTCCTGGATCTCTATAACCGTGACATAAAATCTCTTCGCCTGGCTAAAAAGGTCATTGAAAGCACCAGTGAAGCCGTTGTTATAACTGATCCCCAGGGAAAGATACTGGATATTAATCATGCCTATGAGCAGATTACCGGTTACCAACGCCATGATCTCATTGGTATGAACCCCAATGTTGCTAAGTCAGAACGACATAATAGAGATTTTTATAAGAACATGTGGAGTAAATTAATTAATACAGGAAACTGGTCTGGAGAAATATGGGATCGTCGCAAAAATGGTGAATTATTTCCCAAAGAGTTAACGATCAATGCAATTTTCAGTGACACTGGCGGTATTACAAATTTTGTCGGTGTTTTTAGTGATATTTCTGAAAAAAAAGCTATCGAGGATAAACTTAGGAATCTTGCTTTTTATGATCCATTAACCTCATTAGCAAATCGGACATTTTTTTATGAAAAGATTGAACAGGCAATTTCATCAACACACCGTACCGGAAAACAAGTTGCGTTAATGTTTATTGATCTGGATGGATTTAAAGATATCAATGATACTCTTGGACATACCGTAGGAGACCAGCTACTGACAGAAATTGCAGGAAGACTTGATGAACGTACACGTAAATCCGATAGTGTTGGTCGCCTGGGCGGCGACGAATTTGCCATGCTCATTAATAACTTTGAACAATCTGAACAAGTTGCTTCACTGGCTGGAGAAATTCTGCAGGTTCTTAGAAAGACAATTACGATTAATCATCAAGAGATTCACATTGGTGCCAGCATCGGTATCGCTATTTTTCCAGATGATGCACAAAACAGAGATGACTTTATCAAACATGCTGATATTGCGATGTATCAAGCGAAGGAATCCGGTAAAAATAAATATATTTTCTTTCTTCCTGAGATGAATAGTATGGCCAGAGAACGCCAGGCTCTTATACGTGAACTCCATAAGGCAGTTGATGGAGAAGTTTTCCAACTCTATTATCAACCAAAATTTCGCGCATCTGACCATCAGTTGATAGGAATGGAAGCACTAATACGTTGGCCAAAGCCCGATGGAAAAATGGTATCACCTCTTGAATTTATCC
Source organism: gamma proteobacterium symbiont of Taylorina sp. (assembly GCA_025655455.1). Classification (GTDB taxonomy): domain Bacteria; phylum Pseudomonadota; class Gammaproteobacteria; order GRL18; family GRL18; genus GRL18. The sequence continues at coordinate 89,925 of JAHXIV010000007.1, read as the reverse complement.
CCTGTGCAGAAGAGACAGGTTTAATCATACCCTTGGGTGATTGGGTTCTGGAACAAGCATGTCATCAGACCAGATTATGGAATCAACAATTTTCTACCCATCTCCGTATTGCAGTGAATATCTCAATTCGACAATTTTATAAACAAAATATTGTTGAAGATTTTCTGCAAATTATCAAAGCACAGGATCTGGCCACTCATTTATTAGAATTTGAGATTACAGAAAGTCTCCTCATGGAAAATACCGAGTTAGCTATCTCCATTATGAATCAGTTAAGAGGCCACGGGATTTCCATTGCCATCGATGATTTTGGTACGGGCTATTCTTCATTAAGCTATCTGAAAAGTTTCCCGATTGACACACTCAAAATTGACCAGGCCTTTGTGCGCGATCTGACAACAGATTCAAAAGATGCAGATATTGTACGAGCAATTATTTCATTAGCAGAAGCATTAAATCTAAATGTCGTTGCAGAAGGTGTAGAATCAAGTAGACAACTCGAGTTTCTACAACGCAACGGATGCCATGAAGTTCAGGGATTTTACCTTGGAAAGCCTATGCCTGCAGATGAATTTGAGAAAGTGATTTACGACAATATTCTTTCCAGTCAGGCTTAACAAAGTTTTTCTCTAAGATTTTCCAATGTTAACTCAGGGTGTTTTAAGCGCAGATTAAAGTACTTTAAAAGTTTCTTGTTATCGATGCGCCGTGATTCATCCATATAGGATAACATACCTGCAGATAATTGTTTGCGAGCCTGTTCTAAGCTAATCACCTGCGGCTCAGGCAAATGATTGGCCTGTGCTACTTTTATAAAATAATCATACATCGTTGTAGGATGGCCATCAGCACAATTATAAATTCCACTAATATGTTCAGAAAAACCTGCTTCAATACAGATTTCAAATAAATCATCAATATGAATACGATTACTATAGGGCGAGTCTTCCTTTCGTACAATAGGTATTTTTGCACGGATTCGCCTTAATGGTAATTTTCCCGCCCCATAAATACCTGAAACCCTTAAAATCACCAGTGGGATTTTAAAAGTATGACTATAGGATTGAAATTGCTGCTCAGCATCTACCCGTCGCAATGCTCTATCAACTTGTGGATTAACAGGACTCATTTCATCCACCCATTTTCCATGACAATTGCCATATACTCCTGTCGTACTAATCAATACTATTTTTTTTGGCTGGAATGACCGGCCTTTTGTTAATTGACTGATAAATTCCCGAGCACGACTATCCTCTCGACCCTGCCGTGGTGGTGGTATAAAATAATAAAGCAGTGTATCCGCTGTTTTAAATAGTGACGGAACAACAGAGTCTTGCTTATCTAAATTAATGGCAAAGCTTTCACAACCTTTTTCAACACATAGATCCCTGCTTTGCTCTGTTTTAACCAGAGTGCTAATATTTTTTGCTGTAATTCCCCTTCTGCTTAATAAACTATCAACTACTTTACGACCTAGATGACCACATCCGGCAATAACAATATGATTAGAAACATCAAAATTTTTCACTCATTCCTCCAGTTTAAATTAATGCTTAATCCCTGCTCTGGCAATAGTCCAGACATCAATCCGCATTACGCCCTTATTTTGAGAAGAAATTTTAAGCAACTTTGCAACTTCATTGGCACTACTGCCTGTTGTCATAACATCGTCTACCAGGGCAATATGTTTATAGTCTAAAGGTTTCTTAATAGTAAAAGCATTGGCTACATTTTTTTGTCTATCTGTTGCTGCCAGGCCAGCTTGCAGCTCTGTGTAACGAGAGCGAACAATGCTGCTGTAATCCAGAGGTAATGAATAAAATGAAGCAAAAAATCGACTGAGTTCCAAAGCCTGGTTATAACCACGTTCTCGCAGACGCCTGACATGCATGGGCATTGGAAGAATAAGCTGTGGCTGTTGGAAATCTTTATTATTGTGGTTTTGTTTAATAAATAATTCTGCCAGAGTTTTAGCAAAGTGGATTTTCTTTTGATATTTTAATTTGGTGATCAGATAACGAATATCCTCTGTATAACGATAAGGGCTATAAACCTTGTCATAGAATGAATGGTGACTTAAGCAATGACCACATAATAATTGCTGCTGCGTTCTCTGTTCTTCCATAGGAGAGGCACAACGTTTGCAGCAGCAGTCATTAATAGCAAAAGCCGCAAGACAATCATCACACAAGTCATTATCACTGAGTGTCTTTTGCAAACAGAATAAGCAGTGTTTTGCTATCAGTCGATTAAGCAGATAGGTGATAAGTTGACTCCAGGAACTGTAGTTCACTTCATTATACCCAAACTACCTGGAAATACAGGAATTCAGTGAGTTCATAAGTTTGTTATTCAAGGCATGAAATCGCATGAATAGCCAATTTTCATAACGCCGAAGAATGAACTTATGGGCTTGCTGAAACCTGCATTTTCAAGTTGTTTGGGTATATGTCTATGTTACAATAAGCATTCTATAAATAATACATTATCCTAAATTAATCAGTTGAATCGTAGCGAGAACGATCAAGGTGCTGGATATTCAAGGCTTTACAGGTTATTTTAGGTTTATTCGTAGTCACCCTACGGGTGAGCCTAAAATATTCTGAAAAATCTTGAAGATTCAGTGCATTGGACGTTCGCAGTAGGTTCAACTGATTTATTTAGGATTATAATCTACGGGCAATAATATGACATTTCAGGCAACAGGTGAATTAAGACATAATTGGGACATTTCTGAGGTTCAGGCTCTGTTCGATTTACCCTTAAATGATCTATTATTTCAGGCTCATACCATTCATCGCGCAAACTTTGATCCCAATTCAATTCAAATCAGTACACTGCTGAGTATCAAAACAGGGAAATGTTCAGAAGATTGTGGTTATTGTTCACAAAGTGCTCATCATAATACAGATCTCGAGCCTGAAAGTCTGTTGGCTCTGGATAAAGTGATCAGTGCTGCCAGACAGGCAAAATCAGAAGGTGCTGATCGTTTCTGTATGGGAGCGGCCTGGTCAAGACCCAATAAACGAGATTTTCCCAAAGTTCTGGAAATGATTAAGGCGGTTAAATCTCTGGATATGGAGAGTTGTGTGACCTTAGGCATGCTCGATACAGAGCAGGTGCAGCAATTGAAAGAAGTTGGCCTGGATTACTATAACCATAATCTGGATACTTCCCCGGAATTTTACGCTAATGTGATTTCAACCCGTACTTTTCAGGATCGCCTGGATACATTGAACTCTGTTCAGGAAGCTGGTATCAATGTTTGCAGCGGAGGCATTTTAGGCATGGGTGAAGCACGTAAAGATCGATGCAGTCTGCTGATACAACTAGCCAATATGAGCAAACACCCGGACAGTGTGCCCATTAATATGCTGGTGCAGGTTGAGGGCACCCCTTTATTCGGTGCGGATGCTATAGACCCTCTGGAATTTGTGCGTACTGTCGCTGTTGCCAGAATAATGATGCCCATGTCAGTCGTCAGACTCTCAGCAGGCCGGGAAGAAATGTCCGATGAAATGCAGGCAATGTGCTTCTTTGCCGGAGCCAATTCAGTCTTTTATGGTGAGCGCTTACTGACCACTGATAATACAAGTACTAACAGAGATCAAAAACTATTTGAAAATTTAGGCATCAATACCCAGCTGGAAAAAAACAAAGACTGTAAGAATAAATCATCCAGACAGCAGCCTGTTCAAGCTCAAAGCACTTCTGCTAATATAGTCTGATAAAATTCACTATTATGAACCTGGATAAGAGACCTCAGCAAATAAAATTTTTGCCGCTGTCGCTTTGTAAACATAGTTACATTGCAAATAAGACAGGGGTAAAGTTTTATGTTTGATAAGATCCTGCAAAGAGATTTAGTTAAACAGCAGCAGGATTCACTTTATCGGCAACGAAAAATAATTGAAGCTCCCTCAGCTGACAATAAAAGTGTTTATCTAAAGACTAATACAAAAAAACTGCTGAGCTTTTGCAGTAATGATTATCTGGGGCTGGCACATCATCCGGATGTTGTTAAACAATTCAAACAGGGAGTCAATATTTACGGTGCTGGAAGTGGTGCAGCACACCTGGTTAGTGGTCATAACCGCGCACATCATGAGCTTGAAGAAATACTGGCTGAATATACCGGACGTGATCGAGCCTTACTCTTTTCAACTGGTTATATGGCTAACCTGGGTATTGCCAGCGCTTTATTAGGAAAGGGAGATGTTGTCTATCAGGACAAGTTAAACCATGCCTCTCTCATCGATGCAGCTTTATTATCCAGCGCATTATCAGGCAGTCAATTCAAACGCTATCCCCATAACAACCTGACCAGTTTGGCAAGACAATTTAATAAAAATTCCACACCACCCACAGCAAGAAAATTAGTGATGAGTGATGCTGTTTTTAGTATGGATGGCGATCTGGCTGAAGCCTCTCAGCTTTCTTCTCTTTGCCGTGAACATGATGCCTGGCTTATGCTGGATGATGCCCATGGTTTTGGTGTATTAGGAAAAAATGGAGCAGGTATTGCGGAGGAATATGCCCTGGATCAAGAGCAATTACCCATTTATATGGCTACCTTGGGCAAGGCTATGGGAGTTTTTGGTGCATTTGTCGCGGGCAGTAATGCCTTGATTGAAACATTGATTCAAAAAGCCCGTCCCTATATTTATACTACATCCATGCCGCCTGCACTGGCTCATGCTTTAATTATGAGTATAAAAATTTCCCAGGAAGAAAGTTGGCGCAGGGAAAAACTCCGACAATTAATTATCCGCTTCCGTTGCGGAGCTGAGCAGTTAGGTCTATCCCTGATGGATTCCAGCACACCAATTCAGCCCATTATGATTGGTCATAATAAAACAGCAATGAAAATTAGCCAGGCATTAGAAGCTAAAGGCATTCTGGTCACGGCCATTCGTCCTCCAACAGTTCCCAAAGGGACTGCACGCCTGCGTATTACATTTTCCGCCGATCATAGTGAAAAAGATATTGAACAATTATTATCTGCACTGGATGAAGTTCAATCCCTATGTCTATGAGCCTTCAGCAAATAAGACTGGGGGTACTCTTTATTCGCTCAAGGCAGGTTTATGTTTGATAAGAGTACACAATTAGGCACACAAAAATGGGGTGAAGCTGACTCAAATAAGCAGATTGTATTCATCCACGGCTGGGGCATGAACAGCAATATATGGAATGATATTGCCGTGTCTCTGGAACTATTACATCCAGATTATTCAATAATAGCTGTTGACTTGCCCGGATACGGACAAAGTGCAGATTATTCTCTTGAACAGCTGGGCGGACATTATAATGCTCAGTCACTGTCACTAAGTTTGCAGTCTATACTGGAAGACAGACAAAACATTATAATTGCATGGTCAATGGGTGGTCTGGTGGCAATAGAATTGGCAAGCAGACTAACAACAGAAGTATCACAATTGATTCTGGTCAGTTCAACACCCTGTTTTGTACAAACTGATCATTGGCCGCATGCTGTAGCAGTCACTGTTTTTAAAGAATTCTATCAAAGTTTACTGGTCGATCACCAGACAACACTAAAACGCTTTTTAGCCCTTCAGGCTATGGGCAGCCAAACAGCCCGACAGGATATTAAATTTTTATATGCACAACTATTTAACAGAGGACAAGCTGATAATAAAGCTTTAGAATATGGCTTGAATATGTTATTAAAAGAGGATAAAAGACAGCAACTACAGCAGATATCACAAATTCCCATTCATTTAATCAGTGGTAAACGGGACGCTCTGGTTAATTATAAGAGCCAAAAACAATTGGCAGAACAGAATAATATCTCACTGCATAGTATTTCTGCAGCCGGCCATACCCCTTTTATTTCCCATCCCAAAAAATTCAAAGAGATTTTGAACCTCTGTTTTTAACCTGAATCACTCAGTTAAATTTAGTGAAAAGGAAATAAATAATTCAACCATGATGCCATACGTAATAATATCTTTCTCAAAACAGCCAGATGATGAGCATGTTCAGAATAAATGGCTGACTGACCATAGGCTCCACCGGGAACCAGATCAGCAAATTCAGCAAATTCGGGATCGGTTATTTTTAAAATAACCGGAATTCTTCCAGGATTGAGTTGAGAATACATATCATATAGTTTACCACTGGCCTGTAATTCACCTTCAGCCATAACATTTAGAACTTTGACAACCTCTGCAGAAAAAACCTGGCCTGGCAAACCATCAAAAGCAATCTCTGCTGCAGAACCTTTTTTTAATCTTAGTAAACTATTTTGTCGATACCAGCCGGTATAAGTAAAAGTTCCAGACTGAACAAATACCATGGATGGTTTTAATGGCACCGGAACCACATACAAGCCCGGATAAATAAACATTTGAGTCACATAGCCATCAGAGTACGCCCGTACCGTTGTTTCATCCAGCTCAAATTTAGCATTTTTTAACTGTGCACTGAGATCATCCACCCTTTTCTGAGTAACATCCACGTCTCTTTGTTTTCCCACCTGTTTTTTCATTAACAGCAGTGCTCTATCCAGATCCAATTGCGCTGAACCTAACTGAGCCACAAGAGCATCTACCTTATACTGAAACGGTTCCGGATCAATTTGAAATAATACATCCCCTGCCTTTAATGGGACATTAGGCTTAGCATTGACTGAGATTACTTTTCCTCTTACAGCAGGAAGAATTGGTGTACTGGCAAAATATTCCCGGGTAAATTCGGAGTAAGGATGGTTATAATTCATAAAAATAAAGAGTGTTGCGATTAATACCACACCACCTAAGCCTGCTGTTGGAACAGTCCATTTAGTTAATGGTATTTTAAAAATTTTAAATATAGATATACAGATTGCGGTATAAGTCAGAATAAGCAGCAATTCCATTATTGTTCTCCCTGTGCTGACTGAGTGGCTGAAGTTTCAGTCTGTTGAGTTTTATTAGAAGTGGATCTGCTTGTTTCTGAAAGTGTTTTTTCCATTTGATTAAAACGTTCTTGTAAGTCAGCCAGTTGGTTTTTTAATGATTCACTTTCATCTTCTTCAGCGTATTTCTGATTTTGAAAGCCCCATCCTCTATCTTCTCTATATAGAGTGGCCCAAATCCATAAAAATGGCCACAGCACATGCAGAGTAAATAAACTGACCCAACCGGCGACATGAATCGCATCCTGTTGGGGATGATTTCTGTGTTTAGATATTTCATAAGGAATATCATGAATAGCAATAATGCCATAAAAGAGAGTAATGGCCACAAAAAATAATAAGCCCAGAGCAACATAATCCAGCATTGAATTGACTCCAAAATTTGTTACAAAATAACCATAGTATAATTTAACTACAGCTCAATATCTAATATATTATTAGTTTACATATGATACTTTGAATGCATCAAGTTTACTCTAAATAACTTATCTTATGCACTGGCTCTACGGGAATATGGTAATTTTCGTCGAGCAGCTGAAGCACAAAATACTTATTGACTAGAATGAACGTTCGTTTTATACTAGTCAAATGACTATAACCAGTAAAAAAACACCTCTCCCTGTTAAAGGAGTGCATGAGCGTGTTATCAATGCATCCCTGATCCTGTTTACAAAGCAAGGTTATTTCAACACCTCAGTACCTGATATCGTGAAAGCTTCTGGTTGTAGTACAGGTTCAATTTATCATCATTTTAAAGATAAAGAGGGTATTGCAAGCGCTTTGTATGAGAGCCTGGTCATGCGTATGAATCTGGCACTTGATGAGATAGAAATGCATTTTCCAACTTCAAAACAACGATGCAGGGCTGTGATTGAATTATTGTTTCGTATCACAGAAACAGAGCCTGAAGTCATGGAATTTATTTTATATGCAAAACATAAAGAATTTTTACCTGGAAATAACCCTATTTGTTCATCCAGACCCTTTCAGAAAATGCGTGAATTTGTGACTGCAGCAATCACAGATGGTGAACTTGTTCCAATTGATGATTTGGTCGCAGCTGCATCACTCTATGGCGGAGCCTTACGTCTGATTTTTTTACGATTGGATGGTGTGATAGAACATTCATTAATGGACAAGCTCGATGATGTATGGAACTGTGCTTGGCGGTCAGTAGCAGCTTAAGCTATCTGTTTTTTTGTATGAGAAATTTTAGAACGAACATTCGTTCCAATATAGAATTTAAAGTGGAGAAGTACAATGTTTATGATTGAGTATAAAGATATCGGCTGGCGATATTGGTTGGTTACAGCAGTATTGTTAACATTTGGTGTTCTGGGTGAACCCATTGGTTTTATTCTTGCCATCAGTCTTACTGTAATACAGCTTATTCACTTCATTATTAAAGATCGTAGTATCACCAGCTTCCCTATACAGGTTCGAGTATGGTATCTCATGCTTCTTATCATCGCATTACCCGAGCCAATGCAGCTGATATTCTGGATACCCTGTATTGGTACCTGGGCTCAGGTCATATTTGGCTATTGCACAATGGCTCGGTTTGTCTCTCTTTTACCCTGGAACAGGGCTGAATTATTTTCACTGAAATTATTAATAAAAACATTTTTTTCCCGTCCAGTGAAAGGCAGTGTTCAGCAAGGTTTTTCTGCTTCTGAAAAATTGCAGAATTAAACAAATGCACTTATCACTATCAATATTTTAACCCCAGGATAATTATTATGAAAAACAAATTTAATCAGTCGCAACTACTTGTCTTGATATTCTTTATTTTTTTATCAACAATGCAGGTCAAAGCTGAAAAGTTCAATGATTCAGCTGCTTTGGCGGGTATTAGTCAGGTAAAAAGTGTTTTTTTGATTGATTTCACCAATCCCCAAAAAACTGCATTATATCTTGATATAATTCGTGGTACTCATAAGGGGCTGATGCGACAAAATGTAAAATCAGAAATGGTGCTGGTTTTCATTGGTAAAACAGTGCAGTATTTGAGTACCGAACCTGATGATGAGTTGGCTATGAGACACGAATCAGATTTAGCATCTATCCAGCATTCGATAAAAGAATTTGCGAAACTGGGCGTCAGAATGGAAGTTTGTGCAATTGCCACCAGGGTGTTTAATGTTAAGAATAATTCAATACCCACGGAAATGAACCTGGTTGGAGATGGTTTTATTTCACTGATAGGTTGGCAAACCCAGGATTATAAACTGGTTCCAATTTTTTAAAATTCATAACCCTTTAGCTAAACTAAAATTTACCGACCATCGTTTTGATGACATACAATTCCTGATTAGATGATTATTAAATTTTAAGATACTTAGAGATGACTTAATATTGTTGGTGAGTATGTATGGAATTTTTTAAAGAAGTTGAAAGTTCAAATTTAGATGTAAAAGATTTAAGAAATTTATTATCCATTAAAAATCTGCCATTATTATGTAAGTCTATTAACTCAGTGATTTTAGATGAACAAAAAAAGGGTATTATTTATTGTCTCTGGGGCGAATTTGAAGTTAATCGTGAAAAGTTGAAATATGGTATTCGTTTTTCATTGCCTAATTGCCCTAATGCACTTACCTGGACAATAACAATGGACGTTGATCGTGCTAATATTCTCATTCACTGTACTATAAACAAATCAATACACGATACAGATTTTATTGAATCCATTGAAGAATTTATCAGTGACTGGTCAAACGGAATACTATTGTATTGTAAATGATTATTTATACCCAAATAATATTTCATGGTCTTCATACCTCCCTCATCATTAGTTGTAGGCAAATGATTTCTTTTAAGGATTTATTTGTTTGATAATGGATATTGTGTTTATGAAAAAAATTTTTTTATTTCTAACATTATTTGTTTATCTGATATTAACTTCTAGTCTTTGTTTGGCTGAAAGTGAAATATCGATTTCAGTGTCACCTGAAATCGATATTTCAGTTGAGCGCTTTGCTTCATCTGGACAGTATTTGATATTGTGGTTAGCACCTGAATATGGCTTGCGCAAGAATCATCACTTCATGGCTCGTCAATTAACTGAACAAAAAATTGAAGTCTGGTTAAGTAATATTGTTGAGTCACTTTATTTGCCTCAAAGTACAAATTCACTTAAACAACTGGATGGAAAATATGTGGCTGATCTTATTGACTATGCACATAAAACAACAGGGAAAAAAATTATAATTGCAGGGGACTCTTATGCGGCATTAAATGTCTTAAATGGAGCACATCAATGGCAACAGAGACATCAACAATCACCAGCTCTAATTGGTGCAATACTTTTTACTCCCTCATTATATGCTTTTATCCCCTCACTTGGCTTGCCTCCTGAATTTATGCCCATTGCTTCAGCAACTAATATTCCAATGATGATTTATCAAGCGCAAAAAAGTGGTAATATTACTCAATTTAAGCACTTGCTTGAACAGTTGCAGCAACATGATAATCCAGTATATTCTAAAACTGTTCCCAATATCAGAAGTCTTTTTTATAGTGAAGAGCCAACAGAGGAGATAATAAATCACATAAAATTATTATCATCTAATATCAGAAAAATGATTACCGTTTTGGAAAAACATGATATTCCTGATGAGCCTGTCCCTATGAAATATATCAAAATAAATAATAGTGGCGTTGATCATTCGATTAAAGTCTTTAAGGGTAATGAGATCCCCAATGCAATCAAATTAGTTGATGCCTATGGCAACACTTTTAGTAAGAATGATTTCAAAGGACAAATTACAATTGTTAATTTTTGGGCAACCTGGTGCCCGCCTTGTGTTCAGGAAATTCCTTCATTAAATCGCTTAAAAAAGAAAATGGCAGGAGTTCCATTTGAACTTATTTCAATTAATTATGCAGAAGACAAAGCAACTATTTTAGAGTTTATGGAAAAAGTGAATGTTGAATTCCCGGTGTTACTTGATCAGAATGGTGACTTTGCAAAAAAATGGAATGTTATTACCTACCCCTCAACTTTTATCATTGATCCTACTGGCAAAATTAAATATGGCGTTAATGCTGCAATTGAGTGGGATGAGCCTGAATTTATAGATAAAATTAAATCATTACTCTAAACTCTGATCTATCTTGTCATACAAATTATTTTGTGAATACTCCTAATGTGCTGCCTCATCCATCTGGATGGAATGCATACTTGCAGTGCTGGTATGTCTGAATACAACTCCAGCCAACAGACTCAAAATGGCAAACCCGGCGACTAAAGGAAGGATGTTACCATCATATAAGCGTCCAATGAGTATGCCGAACGGCACAGAAATAAAGGTGGATAATGAACCCACAACTGCGGCACCAATACCAGCAATATGCCCTAAAGGTTCCATTGCCATAGCACTAAGATTGCCAAAAAGCAGTCCTATGCAGAAAAAGGTGAGAAGCCCATAGAGAATAAAACTGTAAAGCGGAGGGAGTCCATCAAACATCAATGCGAAAACAAAGAAAAGTAATGAGATTATGGATATGGAGAGGATAGAATAGCCACTGATTTTGCGCATGCCATAGCGCATGACCAGTCGCGCATTGAGAAATGAAGCCAGACCAATTGAGATAGCAAAAAGACCAAAATAGAGTGCAAAGAGATTTCCTGTACAGTATGCGTCTTGAAAGATTTGTTGCGCAGAACTCAAATAACCGAGAAAAGCACCAAATATAATCCCCGATATGGCTGTATAACCAAATGCGGTACGGTTTAGACAAGTCTCCTTGATACCTTTGTAAATATGCATTAGAGAAAAAGGAATGCGTTTATTCTTTGGCAGTGTTTCTTCTTGTCGAATGCTGAACCATATAAACATTAATAAAGAAAAAATCAGAAAACTGACAAAGATGGCCTCCCAGCCCCAGAAGTACAAGATAGCTTCACCTATTGCGGGGGCAATGACAGGAACAAAAATAAAAACACTCATGATAAAGGACATTACTCGTGCCATTTCACGACCCTCGTAACGATCCCGGATAAGTGCCATGCTGACAATGCGAGGCCCAGCAGCGCCAAACCCTTGTAAAAATCGGCCAGCGAGCATGGTGGTGAGATCGGTACTGTAAATTGAGAAAAAACAGCCTGTAATATAAAGAACAAAGCCGATATATATTGTATTTTTACGGCCAATACTGTCAGAAAGCGGTCCATAGATGATCTGGCCAATAGCCATTCCCACAAACAGTATAGAAATGATAAGCTGATTATCATTTCTATCACTAATGTTAAGTGCCTGCCCAATTTCTCCCAGTGCAGGAAGGGTCGCATCAATAGCCAGAGCTGTCATAGCTGTCATCAGTCCCATCATAAAAACAAATTCGACAAAAGAAGTGTTGTCCGTTTGAAGCGCCATTGATTAAACCTTTCTGAACTGAAGAGAATGTGTCATAAAATATGAGCTTTTAACTAATAATCACGGATGGTGACAGCTAAATTGAAATTCTGAATGAAAAACATGATAGCATTGCTAAAAAGTAATAAATTCTGATTAGTGAGCAATGTGAATGCGTCTGTTTGATAAAACAATAACAAATGAATATAGTATTTCTATAAAAACACTGATTTATACAATGGTGTTTCTCAGTATCACTATTTCAATCATCTTATTATTGTTTTTTCACCCCTCCTTTTTAACGGCAGATGAGTCAAAAACCAGCGCATTACTCTTGTTGATTATTGCTCTATGGGCTACGAGTATTATACCAGAACATATAACGGCCTTGCTGTTTTTTTTCAGTATGATTATTTTTTCACTGGCGCCTGTTGACATTGTGCTTTCAGGATTTACGTCAGCCGTATACTGGTTGGTTTTTGCCGGTCTCATTATTGGGGTGGCTATTAATGAAACAGGTTTAGGGAAGCGCTTTGCTGACCAGATAGTGATACATCTTGAAGGCAGTTATCTTAAAATAATTGCCGGTGTGGTTCTCATTGGTGTACTTTTTAGTTTCTTAATGCCGTCTGCAATGGGCAGGGTTATATTATTAATACCCATTGCTCTGGGTATTGCTGAGCATTTTGGTTTTTCTGCGGGTTCGAATGGTCGAACCGCTATTATACTCGCCGCAATTTTTGGGACATTTATTCCTGCATTTTCAATTCTTCCAGCAAATGTTGCCAACATGATCCTTGCTGGTCTTGCCGAGAATCAATTCAACCTCTCATTTCTATACGGAGAATATCTATTACTGCATTTTCCCGTTTTAGGCATGCTCAAAGCGGTGGCAATCATTCTATTATTGATTTGGCTTTATCCAGATACCCCTTCAAAAAAACAATATCGAGAATTATCGGTTAGCAGAAAAATAAGCAAAGATGAATCAATACTACTCGTACTGGTTGTACTGCTGTTAGTTCTTTGGGGTAGTGATTTTATTCATCATATTTCACCAGCCTGGATTGCATTGGGTGGTGCAATTTTTTTGTTATTACCTGGAATTAATATTGTAAATCCCAAAGCATTTCATGAGAAAATTAATTTTTCATCCTTATTATTTGTGGCTGGTATTTTAGGCTTTGGTGGAGTTATCAGTTCTTCTGGTATTGGGAATATTATGGCACACAGGTTTTTGTCGGTATTAGCTATGGAACAAGGTGAAAATTTTGTCAACTTTATGCTGCTTGATTTTATGGCTGTCATAACCGGTTTTATGACCACCTTACCGGGCGTGCCAGCTGTATTAACCCCCTTGTCAGCACAACTCTCACAAGCAACGGGCTTGCCATTAGAAAGTGTCATGATGACTCAGGTCATTGGCTTTTCTACTGTGATGTTCCCCTATCAGGCTCCGCCAATATTAGTGGGTCTGCAAATGGCAGGAGAGAATATTTCCAGTGCAATAAAATTTTGTTTCTGGTTAACACTTGTAAGCCTGTTTGTTTTAATGCCCTGTAATTTTTTCTGGTGGCAACTGATGGATATGTTCTAGCAATATATGCTTCCTCCTTGTTATACCTGCCCTTTCATCAATGCTCTGCCATTGCCAGTTTGACACCTAATGTTGCAAAAATGACAGCAAATGCTCGTTGTGTGTTTTTTATAATTTTGGGTGAGCTGATCACATAAACTCTTACTCCATTGGCAAACAAACCATATAGTATAAAAATAAACAATGTCATAGCCATGAAAATACTACTGAGTATGAGCATATCAATAACAGGTGCTTCTGTCTGGGAGGGCAAAAATTGTGGTAAAAATGCCAGAAAAAATAATGATAATTTAGGGTTTAGAATATTGATTAGAAATCCTCTCAGACTAATAGAATACACATTTTTCACACTCTTTTTATCTTCTAACTCTAGCGCACCTGTTTCTTGCCACATAGACCAGGCGAGATAGAGCAGATAAGCAACGCCGATGAATTTAATCACCTGAAACATTATCGCACTCATATGAAGAATAGTTGCCAAACCCAAAACACTGGCGCATAAATGTGGAATTATTCCAGCCGTACATCCCAATGCAGCAAAGATACTTGCTCGCCAGCCTTGAAACAGTCCTGTTGATATTGTGTAAATAACGCCCGTGCCAGGAATTAAAACGACAATTAAAGATGTGATAAGAAATTCAGTGCTCAACATTTATTTTCACCATTCGTTAATAAACTTCCAGATCGTTGATAGTAAAGATATGAATCAATAACGTCAAATGTATGCCCAATTAACTTAATCTCATCATTTACATTCTTTTATTTAATGCCAGCAAGACGTAGATTGTCAATAATATTCTGTTGTTTATTTTTATCTTTGAGGGGAAACATTCGGGCAGTATCATCCAGTGTAAAGTCTGGTGCAATAATCTCAAGTTGTTCAGATGCCCATTCGGCTTCATCTTTCATACCTAAACGACTCAGTGTTGCGATTAACATCACATGTGAGGCGAGTAAACTATAATTTTTTTCCATAGCATCCTGCAGTGAAGAGAGTGCTTTTTCATTTTCTCCTAAAAAATAATAGGCCTGCCCCAAGATTGATGCATAGGGTGCTGGATAATAGGGATTGAGATGCATCACCTTGCGTAATATTTCCACTCCTTTATTCTCATTATCACTATAAATATAGCTTTCAGCCAGTGTGGCGAGAGCATCCGTATAATTTGGATTCAGAGTCAGTGATTGATTAGCTGATTCAATCGCCAGATGATATTGATGTTGATTGACTCTTGCATAAGCTAATGCCCAATGTGACTGTGGAAGTTCCTTATCAATAGAAACCGCTTTCTCTGCTTGCGTGATGGCAATAGAAAGAGAATTTTCATTATCAGAATCCCAATGGTAACGGTATGCATCAACATAAGTCAGAGCTTGTGCACCATAAGCTCGTGCAAACGCAGGGTCAGTCTCAATGGCTTTCTGGAAATACTGCCTGGCCATCAAGTTTGCCATTTTTGTATGTTGAACATAGAGTGATTGTCCTTTAAGGAAAAAGTCATACGCTTCAATACTGCGGGTAAATTTTTGTGAAACTCGCCTTTTTTCTTCTGCAGTCAATTTAATTGACAAGGTGGATACAATTTGGGACGTAATAGCATCTTGTACCTTGAATATTTCGGTAATTTCCCGGTCATAGCTTTCTGCCCATAACTGATGGTGTGTCACATTATCAATCAAACGCACATTAACACGTAGTGTATTTTCAGCACGCTGCACACTCCCTGACAGACTATAGTGAATATCCTGTAGACTCTCCGGGTTATTATTTTGCAGTTGATCACTGGGCGTTGCAATGACTTGTAATCCCGACACCTTAGACAGTGCCGTACGAATATCAGCAGTAATACCATTACTAAAATAGGCCTGATTAGCAACATGACTCAGGTTTTCAAATTGGAATACAGCAATTGAAGGTAATTTATCCAGAGCAATTTGATCGTTATTTGTTTTTTTATTTAAGGAATACAGCAGAATACTGACAGACAACAATACGAAGACTGACAGGATGCTTATTTTCTTAATAAACCAATTGACTCGACCTTTATTCTTTACAGGATGAGTCTTGCCGACTTTGTCCCAATGAACGGGTGCTATCAGGCGATAACCTTTTTTTGTCACCGTCTCAATATATTGAGGTTGACGTGAATTATCTCCCAACGCTTTTCTCAATCTTGTCAGACAAGTAGTCAGTGCATCATAGCCCGTGACTTGATCGGCCCAGACCGCGGCCTCTAACTGTTCACGACTCACGACATCACCCTGATGACTGGCTAGAAATACCAGCAAGGCCATGACTTTACTTTCCAGTTTAATCTGTTTCTCATCGGATGTTATCTGATTTCCATCAATATCAACATACCAATTTAAGACATAAAAATTCATATTAAATCAATTTTTCCATGTGTTAGCGGCTAAGACAAGAAGAACTATCCTGTTGTTTTGAAATGATTTATGGTTTCGTCATATACTTGTTAAAGTTCAGACATAACTTTACCACTGTTTTAGGTTATAAATCATACTTGATTTAGACATAATGTTCAGGATGTCATGAAAACATTATTCAAATATTTTAACAGGAAAAGAGGAAAATGAGATGAAATTTATAACAACGTTAATTCTAATATTAGTTTCCAGTATGGTACATGCAGATGAGGGATTAATGGTCAACACTAAAAACTTATCATTATCAACTGCAACAAAAATTGCACAAGCTGCCATTGTCGCTTGTACGAAGAAAGGTATTCAAATTGGTGTCACTGTTGTTGACAGACAAGGCGTTGTTCAGGTGACTTTACGTGACACGATAGCCGCACAAATTACAGTCCCTATCAGTAAGGGAAAGGCTTATACCGCTGTTAATTTTAATGCAGCAACCTCAGCGCTTGGTGATCGAGCAAATGGCCCGATTGGCCGTGTATCAGGAATCATAATGTCTGCTGGAGGATTACCAATTCAAGTGGGAGGTTCATTGGTTGGTGGTGTTGGTGTGAGTGGTGCTCCATCAGGAAAAACTGATGAATTTTGTGCCCAAGCCGGAATCAACGCAGTCATTGATGATCTTGAAATGTCCATGTAAAAATGTTGTTCCAATTATAGGGGCAAGTAACCCCGCCCCTATAATTTATTTAGCGTCAAAGTATCTGAGAAGCAAAATCTTCCATTCAGAGATATTGAGAGATTTCAAATGATGCAGAATATTTAACTTTGTTCATAAATTTTCTTTTGTATGCCCATAACGGAATTGAAAGCTAAGAATAACATCATTGAGCTAAAATCCGAATTAATGCATAATTGAATAAAAATTGTCAATTCCTTATTAAATTTGACAGAGCATTTTTAATGTATGGTCAGTGCCTTTATGGAGCAATAAAATAGGTATCAAGCATGGATATTGAACTTTATTTAATTTTTCTTGTCTCCACAGTGATGCTAATCCTGGTTCCCGGCCCTGCTGCCATTACTGTGGCAGCACAAGGGGCAAGCTACAGTCCTAATAAATCATTTCTAGGCGTTCTCGGTGTTGCAAGTGCTGATGTGATTTTTTTCGCTCTTTCTGCAACAGGCATCGCTTCACTGATTCTTACCTCAAACCTGTTGTTTTCCTTAATCAAATGGTTTGGTGTTGTCTACCTTCTTTATCTTGGTGTCACTGCTTTATTTAGTAAATCAGGTGCAATCAAAATCAATAAAAAAATAGTCAAAAGTAGCCATACAAAGTTGTTCTCTCAGGGATTGGTTGTTCAACTTGCGAATCCCAAAGCGTTGATGTACTTCTCCGCTCTACTTCCTCAGTTTGTTGATCCTGATGAACCCATTTTGTTTCAAATGTTTCTTATGGGGTTTTCATGCCTTCTCGCCGACATTCTGGTTTATAGTCTTTTCAGCCACATGGGCGCTCGTTTAGCTAAACAAAAAATGAAGTCATGGGTAATTAACTTAATCAACAAAACGGCCGGTGTTACTCTGATTGCAACAGGAATTAAAATGGCTTCGTTGGAATATAAAAATTAGTCTAACAATGATTCATTAATCAACTTTAAACATCTCATGACAAGCAAGGCATTGCTGCATTATTTCACCGGTAAAGAGAGTTAGCGCTTTTATAGGGAATATCACAAAACAACACAAGTTCATAAAATTTGAAAAAACATTCCCATAATGATTTATTATAAATTCTTTAATATGTTCAAAATCAAGGTAATTATATTAATTATCCTATAAAATACTGCATTCTTTTTAACTTACAAAAAATACAAATTAAATTATGATTGTCACTGATATTTTTGATAAGGGCGGAATTATCGTCTGGATATTAGCCGCTTATGCCTTTATTGCCCTAACTATTTTGTTTGAACGAATGATACGTTTTACTTTTATGGGTAAACCAGGGAAGAATTTTGAAAACCTTTTGCTTGATTCTTTTCAGCTGGGTCAGCCTGAGCAGGTGATTAAGGATATTAATGGACCTGAAGCCAGAGTTTTACAGGGTATATTATCTGCCTGGAATGAAGGCATTCATGATTTAAACCGGGTCGCTATGCGTCTGGGGAGTCTGGAACTGGTCAGCATGGAAAAGGGCTTTCGCACACTCTCTTTTTTAGGCAATACTGCACCATTATTAGGACTTTTAGGTACAATTATAGGTATGATCAAGGCTTTTATGGTTATTGAGCAGGCTGGTGGTCAGGTAGATGCACAGGCATTAGCCGGTGGTATATGGGAAGCTATGTTAACCACAGGAGTGGGTCTTGCAGTCGCAATTCCAGTATTGCTCTTATTACATCTGCTGGAATCAGCTGCAGATAAGAGAGCTCATAGTATGCGCAATTTTGCTTCTTTGATTCTTGAACATCTGCCTCATATTGAATGTTCGGATAAGGAATCCAGTGATGCAGTCCACCACCGTGATGGTGTTGTTCATGCAGTTTGAAGGCAGACGACGCACCAGCCATATCCCCAACCTGACACCTTTAATTGATATCGTTTTTTTATTACTGGTGTTCTTTATGCTGACATCACACTTTGTCCGTGATGAAGTCATCAATATTGACTTACCGGAAGCAGAAAGTGGTGATGCTCTGGATGAACCACAGCAGGTAGAAGTCATTATTAATGAAACGGGTGAATACCTTATTGACAGTCAAATAATATCACTGAATCAATTAGAGGGTGTATTACAGGAGAAACTAGCCGCTCAGAAAGAAAAAGTTGTTCGTATTCGAGGTGATAAGCAGGTGGATTTAGGCATTGCCATTGGTGCCTTTGATGCGGCACGAAAAGCCGGTGCCAGCGGAGTTGACATTGTTACAATACAGGTAAACATGCCACTAAATCAATCCAATACACCACAAAAAAAATAGCCTGATAATGACCCGCCCTTCAGTTTTTCACTCATTACTGGATCGTGATTATTTTATCTGGACGATTGCCAGCCTGTTATCAATTTCTGTCTGCAGTATTTTATTTGTACTACGTCAAAACAAATTAAATGCAGCACCTGCAATACTGATTCAGGAAACCGTGACACATGTCAGTTTTTCAACACTGGCACCACCACCTGTGGCAATGATTCAACCTAAGGTTGAAGAACCCAGACCTGAACCACAAAAAGTAGAAAAAATTATTCCACCTGAACCTGTGCAGAAAAAACCGCAGCCAAGGGTTACAAAAGAAATTAAACCAAAAACTAACCCAAAGCCAAAACCAAAAAAGAAAAAAAAGCCCGTACCCAAGGTAAAGAAAAATAAACCTAAACCTCCTGTTAAAGCAATAAAACCAGTCAGGAAACAAAAAACAGTCTCACAAAATATCAATCCTACTACTCAGAAGATTGTGAAACCATCTCCAGTTGTCTCCACTGCTGACCCACTGCTTATAAAGAAAACCCGTATCTCCTATCAGGCATTATTAATGCGCCATATTGAAGTGCATAAATATTATCCCAGATCGGCACGCAAACGAAAAATTCAGGGAAAGGTTCTGGTTTCATTCTCACTCTTAAAAGATGGTCAGATTAAAAACCTCTCCATCAATGGCAAAAGAAGCATTTTGAAAAAAGCTTCTCAGAAAGCAGTCAACCAGGCTCTGCCCATGCCTGCTCCCCCTAAAAACATTCCATTGCCAATGGAAGTTAAATTTCATATGGATTATTTCTTAAAATAAGTTTTTTTGATTTCCTGACTAAGTTGATAAACTGCCATAGAATACAGCGTGCTATGGTTATAACGCGATATGACATAAAAATTTTTATAGCCTAACCAGTACTCAATGTTGTTTTTTTGCTTTAGTCTCAGAAAAATAGCAGCTGTTTCGTCACCTGGACGAATTTTACCTTCTATACCCTGTTGTTTGAAAGCAGCAATCGTCTTTTTGGGTTTACAACTACGCCGGCAGCTATCTTTTTTTGTTAAGGTTGTTGCTACTTTGTCCAGTTTAACTTTATCCGCCACCGGTTGACCTTTTTTCCAGCCATGCCGTTTAAAGTAATTTGCAACACTACCGATGGCATCTACATTATTATTCCAGATGTTTTTTTCTCCATCGCCATCAAAGTCAATGGCATAGCTCTGAAAACTACTGGGAATAAATTGTCCCATACCCATCGCACCGGCATAAGAACCTTTTTTTGATAAGGGATCAAATTTTTGATCCTGACTCATAATAAGAAAATGTTTTAATTCACCCCGGAAAAATTTGCTACGCTTAGGGTATTTAAATGCCAGCGTAGATAATGCATCCATAACACGATAGGTTCCCTGCATACGACCATAGAAGGTTTCAACACCGATAATTGCTACTATAATTTCTGCAGGGACACCATAAGTTTTCTCTGCATAGTTTAAAATATCAATATTCTCCTGCCAGAACTTTGCACCCTGCTTAATACGTTTTTCCGTTAAAAATATTTTACGGTACTCATACCATGGCTTACTTTTTTCTGCCGGACGGTTCATTGCATCTATAATTTTTTGCTTGATTTTTACCTGCTGAAATAAGCTCTCCAGTTCTTTTTGATTAAAGCCATGCTCATTGACCATTTCTTTAATAAATTTTTGCACATCAGGAATATTATTGAGACCTGCATTGGAACTCGCTGCAAAACTACTTATAAAAGAAAATAGTGATAATGACAATATGACTATCCCTATCGTGTATTTTATCTGTTTAAAACTCATTGAGATTCCTCTATTTTAAATACCATTATTTTATAAATGCTGGCTTAGTGTGCTAAAAGTTTTCTATGTGTATGAATCGACATTAATATGCCAAAACCAGCCATAATCGTTACAATAGATGTACCACCATAACTGACCAGAGGAAGCGGCACACCTACAACAGGCAATATTCCGCTGACCATGCCAATATTGACAAAAATATAAGTTAAAAATGTCAGGATAATACTGGAACCCAGTAAGCGGGAAAAAGTACCATGTGCCTGAGTCGTAATATAAATACCACGTAAAATAATCCATAAGTAAATCATCAGCAAAATTAAAATACCGCTAAAACCAAACTCTTCTGCAAAGACTGAAAAAATAAAATCTGTATGACGTTCAGGCAAAAATTCCAGATGTGACTGGGTACCATTGAGCCAGCCTTTGCCAAACCCCCCTCCTGAACCAATAGCAATTTTTGATTGAATAATATGATAGCCGCTGCCCAATGGATCAGACTCAGGATCAAGCATAGTAAGTACTCGCTGACGCTGGTAATCACGCATTAGAAAGAACCACATCGGTATGGTAAAGGTAATACCTGCAATGATAAAACTAAAAATAATTTTCCATGAAATACCCGACATAAAAATAACAAACAGGCCGGCACTGCTAACCAAAAGAGAGGTACCCAAATCAGGTTGTTTTGCAATCAGCAGCACTGGAATCAATAACAGCACAATAGCCAGAAATAAATATTTTTTTGTCGGTGGAATATTATTACCAGCCAGAAACCAGGCAAGCATCATGGGTACTGCCAGTTTCATCATTTCAGAAGGTTGAAAGCGAAACAATCCCAGATTAAGCCAGCGTTGAGCACCCAGTACTTTGGTGCCGACTAATAAAACTGCAATGAGCATTACAATACCGATAATAAAAATAACAGGTGACCAACGGCATAGGCTGTCCGGTGAAATTTGAGCCAAAGTAAACATCACGATAAAGGCAATACCCAGGCGAATACCCTGACGCTGCATCAGCGCCATATTTTCTCCACTGGCACTATAAAGAATTATTTGTCCAATGATAACCAGAATAATCAATCCCATCAGCAAACTAAAATCAATGTGCAGACGGAAAAATAAACCTTGCTGAGAAGTTTGACTAGCCATGTTTTTGTTTACCCTGATGAACGATTTCCGTATTTTTTATCTTAAGCGCCTCATCACTGAACTGACTTAAATAATATTCTATCACCTGACCTGCAATCGGTGCTGCCACAGAACCGCCATGGCCACCATTTTCAACCACAATAGCAATGGCAATTTTAGGATTATCAACTGGTGCAAAGGCCATAAATAAAGCATGATCTTTTAAATGTTCTTCCAACTCATCTTCATTATACTTAGCATCCTGAGCCACAGAAAATACCTGTGCTGTGCCTGTTTTACCAGCAATTTTATACCTTAATCCTGGTTTATTTAAGCGTCTTGCTGTACCTCTTGGACTATGAATAACATCAGTCATACTTTTATAAACATGATCCCAGTTAGCTTGTTGAGAGATGGAAATTTTTCGCTGTACTTTGGGAGTTACCAATAGTTCTTCAGTATCTGACTTTTGTTTAATAGAACGTACTAATTGCGGCTGAAAATAAGTGCCCCCATTGGCCAGTGTGGCTGTCGCTAAAGCCAGTTGTAAAGGTGTGACCAGTACATAACCCTGGCCAATACCTGCAATCACTGTTTCTCCTGGATACCAGGCCTGATTTCGAGTCTCTCTTTTCCATTTTTTTGATGGCATTAAACCTCTTCTTTCACCCAAAATATCAATACCGGATTTTTGTCCAAAACCAAATAAAGACATAAAATCATGCATTTTTCCAATACCTAACTGTACAGCCAAATCATAATAAAATACATCACATGACTGGACAATAGATTTTGTAATATCTGTTTTTCCATGCCCCCATTTTTTCCAGTCACGATACTTGTGTGACTTACCCTTCAGCCGATAATATCCTGGACAAAAAATCTGGTGCTGATGATTGATGATATTCAATTCCAGACCGGCAAGTGCCATAAACGGTTTAATCGTTGAACCGGGAGGATAACTGCCAAGAACAGTGCGATTATACAGGGGACGCTCCCATGAACCATTCAGCGCCTTATAAGTTTTTACATCAATACCATTAACAAATAAATTGGCATTATAATTAGGCATACTCAACATGGCAAGAATATGACCTGTAGCAGGTTCAATAGCAACCAGTGCACCACGCTTATTGGCAAAAGCCCGGGTGGCTATTTTTTGCAAGTTAATATCCAGATTCAAAGTAATATCATTACCAGGCAGCGGATTTTGCCGCTCCAGTACTCTTAAGACTCTTCCCTTAACATTGGTTTCAACTTTCTGAAAACCCACAGAGCCATGTAATTGTGTTTCATAAGATTTTTCTATACCCAACTTGCCAGTATGATTGGTGCCGCTATAATTTGTGGGTGACAGAGATTTTAATTCCTTTTCATTAATACGCCCGACATAGCCCACCACATGTGAAGTTTCTTCTCCAAAAGGATAATAACGACTGAGTTGTGCCTGTATTTTTACCCCCGGTAGTTTATGTAAATTAACAGAAATAATAGCAA
The DNA here is from genome assembly GCA_025655455.1 of gamma proteobacterium symbiont of Taylorina sp. Taxonomy (GTDB): domain Bacteria; phylum Pseudomonadota; class Gammaproteobacteria; order GRL18; family GRL18; genus GRL18. The sequence continues at coordinate 66,247 of JAHXIV010000007.1, read as the reverse complement.
CTTCCTTATCCGTTAGACGAAATCTCAGGGATATTCCTTCAAAACGTCGTTTACGTCGAACTTCTTTTTTGAATTTTTGTATATCAATATCACGAATATTAATTAATTGTGATAACTCCCGCAGCAGCTTGTCAATATCAGTAGTTTGTTCAGGTATAATCTGCAAGGTATAAGAGGGTAAATTCTCAGCCAGAATAATCCCGTTGCGATCATAAATAAGTCCCCGGGTGGGTGGAATTGCCTGTACTGAAACCCGGTTGTTTTGTGACAAAGTCGTAAAGTGTTCATGATTATTAATTTGCAGAAAAAAAAGACGGCTAATTAATAATATAAACAGAATCAGTGTGAAAAAAATCGCAATGATGCTGCGGTTATGAAAAATCCTTAACTCAATAAAATGATCTTTTAAACGATATCTTTCTTTCATTATTAATAATTATGTTTTTTAACCGATGCCATAGGAGCTTGTCCAAGTTAATTAACACCATAAAGGCGTCGAATATTTCTCAGTAAATAAAATAACCAGGGCCACAGCAGCGTGCTGGTTAATGAGGGAATCCAATAGAACCAGTCTCCCCGTACTTCCCCCATACTTCCGTTAATCCATAGAATAAGTATCTGCGATAAAGCGACCAGCAGCAGAATAATAAATGACTGCTGAAATAATGGATAAAGTCGAATACGTGCATGCAGTTTATAAGACAGATAGGCCACAACAGCCAATGACAAAGCATGTAGTCCCAGTATGCTGTCAGTATGAATATCCAGGAAAAACCCCACTATCCAGCCTGTAAATACACCAACACGATGGGGAACAGCTATACACCAGTAAATGAGTACTAAAGTGACTAATTTTGGACGATAAATTTCCAGCTCTTGTGCAAGGGGAAACATCATCAAAATAAAAGCAATGGCAAAGCTGAACAATATAACAATACCGCCATGGTAGGCCTGTTTATGGCTCATCTTTTTGTTCCCGTTCTGCTGAAGAGTCTTTACTAACGCCTTCACTTTCTATCACCAGCAGGACTTCCCGACTTTGTTCCAGATGTGCCGATGCTTCAGCTGTAATCTGAGCAAACGGCTGTCCCGGGTCACGTTTGATCTCTGTCACAACCGCCACCGGATAGCCTTCCGGAAAGCGTCCTCCCAAGCCTGAAGTAATCAACAAGTCACCCTCTTTAATATCAGCATTATTAGGCAGATTTTGTACTTCCAGAAAATTTGCAGATCCCGTACCGTATAATATCGTTCTCAGGCCGTTTCTATTATTCTGCACCGGTATCGCATGGGAGGGATCAGTAATTAAAATGGCTGTACTGGAAGGAATACCCGGATGAATAATTTGTCCCATGATGCCATAGGCATCCAGAATTGGCTGCCCTGCATAAATACCACTTAACAAGCCTTTATTAATCACTATCTGGCGTTTATAAGGATCCAGATCGACAGTAATGGTTTCTGCAATCAGCATCTGATCCTGCAGCTTCCGTGATGACTTTAATAATGAGCGCAGACGAATATTTTCCGCCTGAAGTGAAGTAAATTTCTGCAATTGTGCTTTTAGAAGGAGATTCTCAGCACGATATTTTTTATTTTCATCCACCAGAGACTGATGAGAATTCAATTGGCTGTCAAGCCAAAAACCCAGTTCATCAGGCATACTGGCGATACTCTGTAGAGGATAAATAACCAGCGTAAAAAAACCTCTAATATCGTTGAACATATTGGTTCTATGATCAGTGATTAACAGAATGATGGAAAACACCATCACAAAAATCAATCGAGCCAGATAGGACGAATCTTCATCAAATAAATGTTTAATGGCTAAAGCTCCGCGCTGACTATACTGTATACATCAAACATATTCTTATTCGGGGCTGAATAAGTCAGTCCCCAGAGAATCCATCATTTCCAGAGCCATACCACCACCACGAGCAACACAGGTCAGGGGATCTTCTGCTATCATAACGGGCAAACCTGTTTCTTCAGATAAAAGGCGATCCAGATCTCTTAATAAGGCACCACCACCGGTGAGTACCATGCCTTTTTCAGCAATATCCGCACCTAATTCAGGCGGCGTTTGTTCCAATGCAATTTTCACCGCACCAACAATACCGGAAAGAGGTTCCTGAATAGCTTCCAGAATTTCATTACTGTTCAGAGCAAAGCTACGTGGAATCCCTTCTGCCAGATTACGACCACGAACTTCAATTTCCAGTAATTCATTGCCTGGATAGGCAGAACCAATTTCCTTTTTGATTCGCTCGGCTGTTGCTTCACCAATCAAACTGCCGTAATTACGACGCACATAGGCAATAATTGCTTCATCAAAACGGTCGCCACCGATACGAATGGATTCAGAATAAACGATACCGCTGAGTGAAAGAATGCCAACCTCTGTTGTTCCACCACCAATATCAACCACCATGGAACCACTGGCTTCACTGACGGGCATTCCAGCTCCGATTGCTGCCGCCATGGGTTCTTCAATGAGATAAACTTCACGAGCACCTGCACCTAATGCAGATTCCTTAATCGCTCTCCTCTCTACTTGTGTAGAACCGCAGGGTACACAAACTAAAACACGCGGGCTGGGTTTAAGAAAACGATTTTCATGCACCTTATGAATAAAGTGCTGCAGCATTTTTTCTGTCACAGTAAAGTTGGCAATGACACCATCTTTTAAAGGACGGATGGCTTCTATATTTCCAGGGGTTCGACCCAGCATTAATTTGGCTTCTTCACCAACAGCAGAGACTATTTTTTCATTGGTTGCATATTCTTGTCGAATAGCAACAACAGAAGGCTCATTGAGCACAATTCCCTGCTTGGGAATATAAATAAGCGTGTTGGCTGTTCCCAGATCAATTGAGAGATCATTGGAAAAAACACCTCGTAGACGGCCAAATCCAAACATAATTGACGGGTTTCCTTTATTTTTGGCAGCTTCTGCCTGATTAAATATTAACAATATATTGCTTAAAAATGCCGAAGCTACCCAGTGTCAGCGAAGTATTTTAGACATAGAACCCTGCATTTTAGGAATATTATCAAAAAATGTCCAATTTTCAGTCATTAATTACTAATAAATTTATTAAATTTGTGGTAACTTATGCACCCTATAGAAATTGATAATCAAATTTATAATAGAAAATCCAAGGGATTTCTGCCTCATCCCTAAATACTGCAATGGAGAATTACTGATGTCCAAACTGGATAAAAGTGATGTTGAAAAAATTGCCTTTTTGGCAAGACTGGGAATCAATGATCAGGATATCCCTGAATATGCGACTAATTTATCAAATATTTTAGATTTGGTTGAGCAGCTGGATTCAATCAATACTGATGAAGTTAAGCCCATGTCCCATCCTCTGGATAGTGTACAGCGTTTACGCCTGGATGAAGTTACAGAAGTGAATGATAGAGATAATCTAATGGCACATTCACCAGAAGTTGAAGCAGGTTTGTTCCTTGTGCCCAGAGTTGTAGAATAAGTTGCTGAATAAATTGGATAACAAACATGCATAACAAAACCATTGCCGAACTCACAGCCGGATTAAAGGCCGGAGATTTTTCCAGTGTTGAATTAACCCGGCATTATCTAAATCGTATCAATTCATTAGATGAACAATTAAACAGTTTTATTACCATAGTGCCGGATCTTGCATTACAGCAGGCAAAACAAGCAGATGAGCAACGTGCAGCAGGTCAGGCAACGATTATAAATGGTATCCCCCTGGCTCAAAAAGACATTTTTTGTACCAAAGATATAAAAACCTCTTGCGGCTCCAAAATGCTGGATCCCTTTATATCGCCTTATAATGCGACAACTATTGAAAAATTTAATCACTCAGGTGCAGTCATGCTGGGTAAGACCAACATGGATGAATTTGCCATGGGATCTTCAAATGAAACTTCCTGGTATGGCCCGGTTAAAAACCCCTGGTCATTGGATACTGTACCCGGCGGTTCTTCCGGTGGCTCAGCCGCTTCTGTTGCTGCCCGATTAACCCCGGCAGCAACCGGGACTGACACCGGTGGTTCAATTCGTCAACCAGCATCCTTTTGTGGTATCACCGGATTAAAACCCACCTATGGCCGGGTATCACGTTACGGCATGATTGCCTTTGCTTCCAGTCTGGATCAGGCAGGACCTATGACTCGTACAGCAGAAGATGCCGCTATTATGCTTAATGTAATGGCCGGCTTTGACAGCAGAGATTCCACCAGTGTGGATGAAGCCGTGCCTGATTATACAGCAGATTTAAACGCTGCTATGGAAGGTTTGAAAATAGGCTTGCCAAAAGAATATTTTGCTGAAGGCCTGGATGATTCAGTGGCTAAAGTCATTGAAGCTGCGGTTAAAGAATATGAAAAAATGGGTGCTGTTGTCAGTGAGATCAGCCTGCCCAACAGCCATTTATCGGTACCGACTTATTATATTATTGCACCATCAGAATGCTCTTCCAACCTGTCTCGTATGGATGGTGTGCGTTTTGGTCACCGCTGTGAAGAACCCAAAAATTTAAATGATCTCTATATTCGATCTCGTGGTGAGGGCTTTGGTGCTGAAGTCAAACGCCGCATACTGATTGGTACTTATGCTTTGTCAGAAGGTTTTTATGATGCCTATTATGTAAAAGCTCAGAAAACCCGTCGTTTGATCAGTGATGATTTTAATCAGGCCTTTAAAGAGGTCGATGTGATTATGGGACCTGCTGCACCTTCCACTGCATTTAATCTGGGGGAGTTCAGTGATGATCCCATTACCATGTATCTGTCCGATATTTACACCATTGCAGTCAATCTGGCAGGCCTGCCCGGCATGTCAATTCCAGCAGGCTTTGTAAATAATATGCCGGTGGGATTACAGTTAATAGGCAAGCATTTTTCAGAGGCAAAGTTATTGAACATAGCTCATCAGTTTCAACAGCAAACAGATTGGCATAAAAAAGTGCCTGCGTTATTTGTGTAGAGGTGTGATGAAAATCCGTGTTGGTGATGGTGTTCGCTATACCGGGGTTTAGAAAAACACGGATGTTTTTCTCAAAGCGTTACAAGGATGTACTTGAGCGTCCCCGCTATAACGAACACCATCACCTTAGTGCGGATGACATATAAATTTAAAGTTTAAAACCTAAGAGGTTAGTGATCGTTATGCAATGGGAAGTCGTTATTGGTTTGGAAATCCATGTGCAATTGTCCACCCGATCAAAAATATTTTCGGGTTCTTCAACCGCCTATGGTGCAGAGCCTAATACTCAGATGAGTACAGTTGATATGGGCTTACCGGGTGTATTGCCTGTTTTTAACGGAGAAGCACTGAAAAAATCTGTGATGTTTGGTTTAGCAGTGGGTGCAAAGATTAATAATCGCTCAGTCTTTGATCGAAAAAATTATTTCTATCCGGATTCTCCCAAAGCCTATCAGATCAGCCAATTGTATTATCCTGTTGTGGGTGAAGGGCATATTGATATTGAGCTGGATAATGGTGAAACAAAGCGTATCGGCGTAACCCGTGCTCATATGGAAGAAGATGCAGGAAAATCTTTGCACGAGAATTTTCATGGCCAGACAGGGATTGATTTAAACCGAGCCGGCACACCACTATTAGAAATAGTTTCAGAGCCTGATCTGCGCAGTGCGGTGGAAGCTGTGGCTTATATGAAAAAAATCCACTCCATTGTGCGTTATCTGGGAATTTCAGATGGTAATATGCAGGAAGGTTCCTTTCGTTGTGATGCCAATGTTTCCCTGCGTCCCAAGGGACAGGAAGAATTTGGTACCCGAGCAGAATTAAAGAATATTAATTCTTTTCGTTTTGTCGAAAAAGCCATTAATGTTGAAATAGAACGTCAAATGGATATTCTGGAGGAGGGTGGTCGGATTGTTCAGGAGACACGTCTTTATGATGCCGATAAAAATGAAACCCGTCCTATGCGCAGTAAGGAAGAAGCCAACGACTATCGTTACTTCCCTGATCCTGATCTTTTACCTATTGTCATCTCAGATGAAGAAATTGAGGCAATTCGTGCCACATTACCTGAATTGCCTGATGAGAAATGTACACGTTATGTCAGCGAACTGGGACTGGCAGAAAAAGATGCCCGGGCATTGACGGTAGACAGAAATATGGCCGATTACTTTGAACAGGTGCAACAGGCTGTTGATGATTCTAAAATGGCGGCAAACTGGCTGTTAGGGGAAGTATCAGCCTTGATCAATAAAAATGATATGGACATTAAAGATTGTCCTGTTACAGCAGAATTATTAATTGGCTTATTGAAAAGAATTAAGGACAATACCATCTCAGGGAAGATTGCCAAGGAAATTTTTCAGGCTATGTGGACTGGTGAAGGTGATGCTGATGCAATTATTGATAAAAAAGGTCTAAAGCAAATTACTGATAACGGCGCAATTGAAGCCATTATTGATGAAGTTATCAGCAATAATCCCGGCCAGGTTGCAGAGTTTAAAAATGGTAAAGAACAACTGATTGGTTTCTTTGTCGGACAAGTCATGAAGGCCTCAAAAGGAAAGGCTAATCCGGGTCAGGTCAATCAATTATTACAACAAAAACTAAAGTCATGACTCAAACAGCAGATAAATTAACCCGCTTTATTTTTGATAAAGCCGATATCCGCGGGGAAATTGTTCAAATCAAAGAAGCCTGGCAGGCCATATTGTCCAATCACACTTATCCAAAAATAATTCGTGAGTATCTGGGTGAAGTGGTCGCAGCATCTGTTTTGTTATCAGCCACTTTAAAATTTGAAGGATCCCTGACTATTCAGGCCAGCGGCGGTGGTGCACTTACATTGATGGTTGTAGAGTGCAGCAATGATTTTGGTGTACGTGGTGTGGCCAAGTACCAGAATCCATTTCCTGATGAAAATGACCTCAAAATTCTATTAGGCAGCGGCACTCTGGTTATCACCATTGAGCAATCCAAAACTAAAGAACGCTATCAGGGTGTCGTTGCTTTAGATGGCAACAGCATTGCTGAATTTCTGGAAGCTTATTTACTACGCTCTGAACAACTGGAAACACGACTGTTTCTGGCTGCAGATGGAAAGGCTGCCGGTGGCTTATTATTGCAGCAATTACCGGGAAATAGAGAAGATAATGATAATTGGGATCGTATCACTCATCTGGGTAGTACCATTAAAGATGATGAGCTGCTGACTCTGGATGCTAAAAAAATTCTTTACCGCTTATATCACGAAGAAGATATTCGCCTGTTTAATGCACAATCAGTCTACTTTAAATGTACTTGCAGCAGAAAAAAAGTCACCAAAATGCTGCACTCAATCAATCATCAGGAAGCAGCAGAGATTATTAAAGAACAGGGTAATATCTCTGTTGATTGTGAATTTTGCGGCAAAACTTATCAATTTGATGAAATTGACATTGCAGAAATATACTCCCCACAGGTTCAGCCTTCCGATCCTTCTATCAGGCATTAAAGATTTCTCAATTTTTTACATTAATCGGAATAATATTTCCGGTTAATAGGGAATCAAATTCCTGATTGGACAGAAAATAAATATGCACCTCAACTAATAAACACCTCCGGATCAAGCCCTCTCGCTTATAGTGAACGGAAGAATCAGGTTTCCAGAAAACTTCAGATTGATAAATTTGACTTATTGTTAATACCACATATAATTACAATTACACATAATTATCGGGGGATTATAAGGTATCTATTAGATACAAATACTCTAATTTATTACTTTAAGGGCATGGGAAATATTAGCCAGCATTTACTATCTCAGTCACCTCAAAAAAGAAGCTAAAGTTTCCGCTTGTATTAGAGCATCCCTTAAGAAACAAGGAACAGCTGTAGCACATCAGGCAACATTAATAACTCGCAACACATCAGAGTTTGAACGCATTAAAAAGTTACAAATTGAGAATTGGTTTTAATTCTAACTGCATTTTCAAGGATAAACGATCTGCAGATATTATTTTAAAAGGAGATTTATCAAGGTGTTAACTTTCCGCTTATGGTATTTAATTTTTTCATTCATACTTTTTATTAGCATTTCTAATAGCCTTTGTGCTGCAGATGACAATTTTTCTCAGACACGAGTCTCTATCACCTATTGTACTGATTGCGTACCCTTTCACTTTCAGGATGCACAGGGTAATCCAGCCGGGATGATTATTGATTTGTGGAAATTATGGTCAGAAAAAAATCAGATAGAAATTGATTTTCATCCGGCAAGTTGGTCGGAGTCACTTGAGAGAGTGAAGTCAGGACAATCCCAACTTCATGCCGGTTTATTTTTCAGCAAACAACGCGATCATTATCTGGATTATGGCTCCACACTCACCAACACAGATACCCATGTATTTCTTCATCGCAGCCTTCCTCTCATTGAGCGTGTTGAAGATTTAGCCGGTTATCGAACCGGTGTACTGGCTGGTGACTATGTTGAAACACATCTGAAAGGACGTCTGCCGGCAGATGCGGTCATCCCGTATAATAACTATGAAGCACTGTTTAGTGATATTAAGAAGGGAAAATTAAAATCCTTTGCCGCAGATACACCCACAGGTATTTACCACCTCAAAGATCAGAAACTACTGGATAAATTTAAAATTTCTGATAGCCACCTGCTTTATAGTAATGAATGGCGGATAGCTGTGGCTGAAGGTCGTTCAAAGCTGCTGAAAATGGTTGATAACGGGATGAAAAAAATATCTCCGGCTGAACGAAAAAAAGTGCTTAATCGTTGGAGTGAACTTGTCAGCAGGGAAGACAAAAGTGCAGTGACCGTTTTGTCTGAACAAGCAGAGGTAATATTTGCAAAGGATGATAAAAAAACTGAATTGACTGCAGAAGAAAAATCTCCGGAAGAATCATCATTACTGAACTTACTGTTATGGTTTGCCTTGTTTTTGATCATACTTCTCATTTTTCTGGTAATAATTACACGCCTGCATAGTAAAATAATGGACAATTTTTTTCAGCGCCGTCATCTTACCTATATCGGGATAATTGCTGTTGCCGGTTTTCTGGCGATAGTAATATTTGTTGCCTGGTTTGCCATGGAGCGCATGAACCGGCAGCTCAGAGTTGAAATAGGGGATACATTAACAACCGTTAATCACGCAGTCAAAGAAACAATGCTAATGTGGTTAAAAAGCCGTACCCGGGAAATACAACATCTGGCACATGACCGCAATCTCCTACCACTGACTGAGCAGCTATTGGACTTACCTCGTGATGCCAAAGTGATTCGTCAGAGTATGGTACTAAAGGAATTACGTAATCTATACCAATATCATATGGATGAAATGAATGCCAAAGGTTTTTTTATTATTGCACCGGATAGAATCAGTGTTGCTTCCAGACGTGATACCAATATAGGTAGCCGTAATCTGATTGCAGAGCAAAAAAAGGAATTAATGGACAGAGCTTTTAGCGGTGAAACGGTATTTATTCCCCCCATATTTTCTGATGTGCCCTTAAAAGATAGCTCCGGGCGAATGGTCAAAAGAGCAGCAACCATGTTTTTTGCCGCTCCATTATACAATACTTCAGACAAAGTCATCGCCGTTGTCACACTACGCTTTGATCCGGTTATGGAGTTTGGCCGTATTACTCGTGTTGGAGGAATGGGGGAAACCAGTGAAACCTATGCTTTTGATCGCCATGCAAGGCTACTTACGGAATCAAGATTTAAAGAACAGTTATCCAAACTGAGCAACTATTTTACTTCTGATTCCCAATTACTTAGTTTGCAAATTCATGATCCTGGAGGCAATCTTGTAGATGGATATTTACCTGCAGTCAAGCGTTCCCAATGGCCATTAACAAAAATGGCCAAACAAACATTAAGCGGTAAAGATGGACTGGATATTAACGGTTATCGTGACTATCGCGGTGTTATAGTGATGGGCGCATGGAGCTGGCTGGAAAATCTGGGGGTTGGGTTGGCTACGGAAATCGATCTCTCTGAAGCAATGGAGCCTTATTATGCGATGCGATCCCTGATATTTGGAGTATTGGCGAGTATTGTTTTTATTGCCTTATTATTAACCGCATTAACTGTGTGGATTGGTGAGCGATCACGTAGTCGTCTTGAAAGTTTGGTCAATGATCGTACTGATGAGCTTCGCAAGGTGGTACAAGCCGTGGAGCAGAGCCCGCTATGTGTGGTAATTACTGATGTTAAAGGGGATATTGAGTATGTTAATCCCACTTTTACCCGAGTAACCGGTTATGAATCCAGTGAGGTTATCGGCAAGAATCCTCGTATTTTGAAAAGTGGAAAAACATCATCTCAGCAATATGCTGATTTATGGAAAACAATTTGTACAGGTAAAGTCTGGCATAGTGAAGTTCTAAACCGTAAAAAAACAGGTGAGCTGTACTGGGGTGAAATTTCCATTGCACCGGTTAAAAATGATAAAGGTCTTGTCACCCACTTTGTTGCTATGACCTCAGATATTACCGAAGAAAAACAAGTAAAGGAAGCTTTGCAGGAACAACAGGAGCGGACTCAATTAATTCTGGATTCGGCTGGCGAAGGGATTTTTGGCCTGAACACTGACGGTAAGGTGACTTTTTACAACCGGGCGGCTGCCGAGATGCTGGACTACCCGCTGGATGAACTGCTGGGTATTGATATGCATGAAACTATTCACTATGCCCATATTGACGCTACCCATTATGATGCTGCCAAATGCCCCATGCGGGCAGCTTTTCAGGATGGTGAAAGACATGATATTGATGATGAGGTCTTGTGGCGTAAGAACGGCACCAGCTTCCCCGTCGAGTATACCTCAGTGCCAATGCACAAAGCTACTCAGCTGGTTGGTTCAGTGGTGATGTTCAAGGATATCACTGCACGAAAACAGGCAGAAGATGAACTCAGAACAAGTGAGGAGCGTTTCCGCCACCTGTTCCAGAATACACCAGTGGTTTATCAGTCACTTGATTTTGATGGAAATATTCTTGATATCAATCCCATCTGGTTAGATCTGCTTGGCTATCAGCGAGATGAAGTGCTTGGCCACAAGTTCAACGAGTTTTGGACTGAGGAGACTCGTGAGCTTTTCTCCGATCATTTTTTCAAGTTCAAAAATCAGGGCTATATCAACAATGTCGAACTCCATCTATTGCATAAGAAGGGAACACCGATCATTGTATTATTAACTGGCAGAGTGCAGACGAATGCAAAAGGTGATTTTCTTCGTACTCACTGCATTATTATTGATATTAGTGACCGCTCAAAGGCTGAGCAGGAGCTGCGTATCGCTAAAGAGGTTGCCGAAGAGGCAACACGTGCCAAGTCAGACTTTCTGGCTAATATGAGCCATGAAATCCGTACCCCGATGAATGCCATTATTGGTATGTCCTATCTGGCATTACAAACTGAACTCAACCGCAAACAACGCAATTATGTTGAGAAGGTACATCGCTCGGGTGAGGCATTACTCGGTATTATCAATGATATTCTCGACTTTTCCAAGATTGAAGCCGGTAAGCTGGATATGGAAGCTATCGACTTTCGATTGGAAGACGTATTTGATAATCTGGCCAATCTGCTTGGTCTTAAGGCGGAAGAGCATGGACTGGAGTTAATGTTTGATTTGCCGGTGGAAGTGCCGACAGCCCTGATTGGTGATCCCCTGCGTCTGGGACAAATCCTCATCAATCTGGGTAATAATGCGGTGAAATTTACCGAGCAGGGAGAAATTGTCTTTAGAATTGAGGTCATTGAGCAGGATGAAAAAGAAGCACAATTACACTTTGCAGTACATGATACTGGTGTGGGTATGTCTGTTGAGCAGCAAAGCAAATTATTCCAGTCATTTTCTCAGGCCGATGCATCTACTACCCGAAAATACGGGGGAACAGGATTAGGTTTATCTATTTCCAAGAAGCTCACTGAGTTAATGAACGGAGATATATGGGTTGAAAGTAAATCCGGTGTGGGCAGTACTTTTCACTTTAGCGCACACTTTGGCAAACAACAGGGAGAGTTATCACAACGCCGTTCAACAGCCACGGATTTAGGGGCTATGCGTGTTCTGGTGGTGGATGATAATCACTCATCACGAGAAATTCTCAGTGCTATGCTGGCCAGCTTTGGTCTGCGCATTGACCAGGCAGGCACAGGTGAAACTGCATTGCTACAGTTAGAGCAAGCCAATGATTATGACCCGTACCAGTTGGTATTAATGGACTGGAAGATGCCGGGCATGGATGGTATTGAAACCACCCGGGCAATTCAGTCCAATAGCCAGTTAACTGAGATACCTACAGTGATAATGGTGACTGCTTATGGTCGGGAAGAGGCACATCATGCTGCACAGGGTATTCATATCAGTGGATTTTTAACAAAACCCGTTACACCATCCAGCCTGCTGGATGCCATTATGAGTGCTATGGGGCATGAAGTAACAGATGTTCAAGGAACGTGCAATAAACAACAGCAAGCCCGATCAGCTATCAATAAACTTCGTGGTGCCAGAATCCTGCTGGTTGAAGATAACGAAATTAATCAGGAATTAGCATTGGAGTTATTGAACTCCAATGGAATTAGTGTTGCCGTAGCTAATGACGGTCAGCAGGCATTGGACATTCTGAATAATGAGGATTTTGACGGAGTTCTGATGGATTGTCAGATGCCCGTAATGGATGGTTATACAGCTACTATTGAATTACGCAAGCAGGAACGCTTTAAGGAATTACCTGTATTAGCCATGACAGCCAATGCCATGTTAGGTGATAAGGAAAAAGTAATGCAAGCAGGTATGAATGATCATATTGCAAAGCCGATTAATGTCAATAACATGTTTGCGATTATGGCGCAATGGATTACACCATCAGACCCGGACAAAGAAATTATTACAAATCATTTAGATGATGATGATAATGAAGATGAAGTACCATTACCTGAACTGTCAGGTATTGATACCACTGAAGGACTGGCCACCTGTCAGGGTAATCAAAAATTGTATCGCAAACTATTAACAAAATTCAAAAACACACAAAGTGATTTTATCCAGCAGTTTCAACAGACCCGGGACAGCAATGACAAGGAGGCTCCTGTCCGTTGTGCCCATAGTTTAAAAGGCGTTGCAGGGAATATAGGTGCTGGAGATATCTATCAGGCTGCACAGGCACTGGAATCAGCATCTAAAGAAAATCAGTCTGCAGAGCAAATAGACAGGTTGTTAGATATGCTGGATAACAACTTATCAATTGTCTTTATCTCTTTAGAGGCACTTGAACATACCACAGACAAAATACCTGTACAAGATGAACCTCTGGATACAGAAAAATTCAATTTCCTGTTGAGAAAACTACGAGAATTATTAGAAGAGGATGATCCTGATGCGACTGATGTAGTAGAGGAGATAGTGGAACTACCAGGTATGTCCAGTCATAAAACTGGTTTAAAATGTTTATTGAAAGCCATTGATGAGTATGATTTTGAACTGGCTCTGGAAGAATTGGTTAAACTGGAAATATTATGAATATAAACGACTATTATTTCTTTTTCCATATAGTTATATTAGTGTTTTTTGGATTATTTAACACACATCTGGCGGCTGATGATAGCTTAATAAATGAAGATTATAGATTGCTCAATTTAGCAAATGATTTTAGTTTTAACGAGGTCAATGGCAAGTTTAAACCAGGCTCACATATCAAACTATTTATTCCCAACCTACCCTATCTTGCTATATCACATGCTATTAATGGTTCACTTGTCCGTCCAGCAGACAATGATAAGGGGTATCAGTATGATGTCGCTATCTCACATAAAAGCATTGATGATAAAGTTTGGGAATTTAAGTTAAGAAAAGATGTTAAATTTCAGGATGGAAGCCCATTTAATGCTGACTCCGTTGTATTGAATATGAAATACTTTGTAAAAAAACCTTTTGTTTTTTCAAAGTTTCATACTATTTTTGACTACCTTGAAAAGGTGGATGATTATACGGTGAGATTTTATTTAAAAGAACCGTATGGCCTGTTTTTGCATGATGCGAATTGGTTACAGTTTTATACAAAGGAATATCTTGAAGAATTTGGCTGGAATGGAAAGCCAAACTGTCCCAATTTAGCGGAACCTGGATTGTACGGTCTTGGACCCTATATTTTAACGGAAGGTTATATTGAAGGTGATCGACACAGTAAAAAAGTTGTTTTAAAAGCAAACCCAGATTACTGGGGAGAAAATAAAGCCAAAGTTGAAACCATTACTATATATAATGATCTTGGCATTGAACAAGCCACTGATATGGTGATAAATAGTGAAAGTGAACTGGATATTAGTTCAATTGCCTTTTCCAGTAGTGTGGATACCGTCTTATCAAAATATGCAAAACTGACGGTGTCAGAATCTAAAAATAATTATGCAATGCATTTTAATATGATTAATGGTCATCAGGCTATAAAAGACAGTCGAATTCGTTATGTTATCAATCACTCAATTGATCAGGATTACCTGTTAAACCTATCGATGCTTGGAGAAGGGATACCATCACCCACCATGGTATCTCCCAATTTTTACAAAGTAGACAATGCAATAAAATCTTTACAGGGATACTTTCAGAACGATGCCGGTCAACACAACAATAGTATTAATAATTTAATTCACCTTATTACTGACTATCAGCGTGAAAATCAACTGGATACTAATAAACCACTTGAAATAACACTGCTGGCACAGGAAAGTTACCTCTTTTTATTAAAAGATATCAAATATTTTCTTTCCAAAGTGCATATTGATTTAAAATTAAAAATTGTGGCAACGGAGGCTGAGGTTTTTGGCAACCTGCTTTCAACCTATAAAAATAAAAATAAAACCTCGTGGGATCTTTTACTCTGGGGAAATTATGACTGGTATAAACACCCATGGACTGCTTTTTTTGTTTATCGCCCATTTTATGCCTGGTCAACCATACCTGAAAACCCAAAACTTCTTGCGTATACTGACAGGTTGACCACCGTTAATGTTGAATCAGAAGGCTATAGCAGTCTGATTTCTGAGTTTATTCAGTTTGTCTATGAAAATAATTTTATGGTTTTTTTACCCACTCCAAATAATCTTTTTGCTGTCAATAAAGAAGTTGTTTTTCATGCAGGAGAATCTGCTTTTATTTATCTTAGAGATATTGAGGTGACAGACTATCACTGGTCATTAAGAAAAGAAATAAAATATCCTCTTAACAGGCAGGTGCCCGTTAAAGTTGATAGACATCGTTTCAAGAGGAGTGTTAATGAACGTCCATAGTAAAAACACTTATGGTTTAAATAAAGAAAAGAAATTATCAAGAAATATTATTTTTTTGATTCTTGCTGCTTCGGCTATTTTAATTATACAAAGTTTATATAACCTGTCTAATCTTGAAAAAGTTGATGAGTCAATTGCTACCATGCGTAATAATGCAAATAATCTTAATGATCTTGCAAGTAATATATCAACACCTATATCACAGATTAGAATTTTATCGATGCAAATGGTTCTGTCTCCAAATAAAAAATTGGTTTATCAAGTAAAAAAAGAGCGTGATGAGAAAATCAAGGCACTGGAAAAAGTGTTGAAACAATTAGCTCCTAATAGTCAGAGCAAAAATATTTTAGACAAATGGCATAATTATAAAAAATCATTATTTGGCACTAGTTATTATATCAATGAAGGAATACGAGTTGCTTCATTTATTAATGTGACTCAGGAAGAAACCAAATATTATTTAGAATTACAAAAGGCACTGAAAGAATATGGTCAAAAACAGTTTTTTTCCAGTGAATCTGTCTCTAATAATGCTCAGAAAAACTCATTTACGGCGTACTATACTCTGGTTGGTACTGCAATAGTTGAAATATTAATTTTAAAATTAATCCTGTTTTTTGTTTATCGAATGGTACAAACGTATATACAGTCAACAAAACAACATGAAGCTAAATTAGAAGAGGCAAATCAGGCTAAATCAGATTTTCTGGCCAATATGTCCCATGAAATCCGTACCCCCATGAATGCCGTTATCGGTATGTCACACCTGGCTTTGCAAACAGAGTTGAATCGTAAACAGCGTAATTATATTGAAAAAGTGCATCGTTCAGCTGAATCCTTATTAGGTATTATCAATGATATTCTGGATTTTTCCAAAATAGAAGCCGGTAAGCTGGATATGGAAGCCATTGACTTTCGACTGGAAGATGTATTTGATAATCTGTCTAATCTGGTTGGTTTAAAAGCAGAAGAGCAAGGTCTTGAAATGATGTTTGATATTCCCGCAGAGCTTCCGACTGCCTTAATAGGTGACCCACTGCGCCTAGGACAAATATTAACTAATTTAGGTAATAATGCGGTTAAATTCACAGACAAAGGTGAAATAGTCTTTCGGGTTAAAGTGATTGAGCAGGATGAAAAAGGTATACAATTGCATTTTTCTGTGTATGACACTGGTGTAGGCATGACGCCTGAGCAACAGAACAAATTATTTCAATCTTTCTCACAGGCAGATACTTCCACTACCCGCAAATATGGTGGCACGGGCTTAGGCTTATCCATTTCTAAAAAACTGACGGAGCTGATGCAAGGCGAGATATGGGTAGAAAGTGAATCAGGTAAAGGCAGTGTCTTTCACTTTACTGCTAGCCTTGGCAAGCAGCAGGGCGTAATTTCCAAACGCCGCTCAGTTGCTACTGATTTAGGCTCAATGCGAGTTCTTGTTGTGGATGACAATAGCTCCTCACTGGAAATTTTAAGCACTATGCTGGCCAGCTTTGGTTTGCGTATTGACCAGGCCTGTACGGGTGAAACAGCCCTGTTACAATTAGAGCAGGCCAATGATTATGACCCGTATAAATTAGTTTTAATGGATTGGAAAATGCCGGGCATGGATGGTATTGAAACCACTAAAGCCATTCAGTCCAACAATAAGCTAAGTGAAGTACCTACTGTGATTATGGTCACTGCTTATGGACGGGAAGAAGCCCAACATTCCGCTCAAGGGGTTAATATCAGTGGTTTTCTCACCAAGCCAATAACTTCAAGCAGCTTACTTGATGCCATTATGCTTGCCATGGGTCATGAGGTGAGTCGAGAACAATACAGTATGAGTACTCAAGGTAATGCACAAGCGGCAATTACAAAACTTCGAGGTGCCATGGTACTGCTGGTTGAAGATAATGAAATTAATCAAGAGTTGGCGATGGAATTATTAATTTCCAATGGTGTCAGTGTTGAAGTGGCTAATGATGGTCAACAAGCATTGGATATGCTGAACAATGAAGACTTTGCAAGCAGCTGTGATGGTGTGTTAATGGATTGTCAAATGCCTGTGATGGATGGTTATGAAGCAACCCATCACTTACGTAAACAAGAGCGATTTAAGGACTTACCCATACTGGCGATGACAGCGAATGCCATGCTGGGAGATAAGGAAAAAGTACTTGATGCTGGCATGAATGACCATATTGCCAAACCCATTAATGTCACAGAAATGTTTAGCATTATGGCAAAGTGGATTACACCTTCTAATCCAGATAGGGAAATTGCCTCGGGCAACACAGATAATATAGATTATAATCGACTAGAGAAATCTCTACCTGAACTTAAGGGGATTGATACACAAACAGGTCTTGCTACCTGTCAGGGCAATCAAAAGCTCTACGAAAAGCTACTCACCAAGTTTAAAGAAAATGAGTCAGATTTTACCCGACAATTTAAACAAGCCCAGGCAATCGACAATTCAAAAAATGACCGGGAAGCAAGCACTCGCTGCGCTCACAGTTTAAAAGGAGTGTCTGGAAACATAGGAGCAAAAGATTTATATCAGTCTGTCCAGGCATTAGAGAATGCTTGTAAAGAAAATCAACCCAACGAGCAAGTAGCACAATTATTAAATGATGTGGACAAAAGTTTGTCAGTCGTCCTGACTTCTTTAGATGCATTAAGTAACTCAACACCAGAGTCAGCAAAAGAAACAAATAATGCAGCACTGGATACAGAGCAACTTAGCTCCTTACTAGCTCAACTGCGTGACTTGTTAGAAGATGATGATCCTGATGCGGCTGATATTGTTGAAGAAATAGAGGACTTACCGGGCATATCCAGTCATAAGATTGTTTTAAAACGTCTATTAAAGGCAATTGATGAATATGATTTTGAACTGGCGCTTGAAGAGTTAGATATAATACCCATTGTTTTGAGGAAATAGGTAATGATAAATAACTCTAACTATAAAGTTTCAGGATTCCTGACTTTAGGTTTTTCTTCAATAATTACTATTATTGGAAATATAGAAAAGACAACCATAATTAAGACTCTTGAGTAACAAAAAATTGACACAAATGATTTAAAGCTATTTTTATATTACTTAAAATAATTCGTGCCAATTTTTTTGGCTGTGGGCACTTCTAAGTAACAAAAATTTATCCTCCATCATTTATAGAATTTTTATATTGCTACAAATGATGGTGGCCAAATTCATGTTGGCTGAAGGCTCTTAAGGTTTAAAATAGACCTGTCTTATCTTATTGAACGTCTGCCTGAATTGATAGTTTAAATATATGATGAATAATTTAAAAAAAATATTAGCTGGTTTAGTCGTATTGGCAATGATAATAGTCATACCTTTATGGGGATTTTTTTTTGCAGATAATGCTTATGTTGAGCTTGATCAAAAAATAGAAGCAACTTATTTTGATCAATATGACGATAAGGATCTCTTAGTTTTTTTCGGTTATGTGGGTTGTATTCATATTTGTACACCGCGCTTGTTGGAGTTGGCAGAAATATACAAGGTCTTACAGCAAAAGCAATTAGATGTGGGCGTATTATTCATTAATCTTTCACCGATTAATAATACTAATGCCCCTGAACTTTTTGCTAAGTCTTTTCACCCTCAGTTTAAAGGGGTCTATTTTACTCAGAAGCAACTTGTTCCAATCACTGAGGAATTTAAAGTTTATAGTGCACCTGCATTAACAGCGGATAATCAACTGGAACACTCTGCTTTTTTGTATCGGCTGCAAAAGATAGAAAACAATTATTATTTGACCAGGATTTATACCCAGGTTCCATTTAGTGAAAATGTGATTGTAAATGATATAAAGCCCTTAGCCAAAGTTAAAAGTCAGGAAATTAAATGAATTTATTAAACTTCTTAAATCAGCAGGGAAATTCAACTGAATTAAAGGCAGATTTTCTTAAAGCTGATCGTTTCATGTTAATACTGGTTTTTCTACACTGGTTATTAGTATCCACTTTCAGCGGCATGTTTTATAGTACATATCTTTTTGGTTTTATAACAGGGGGGCTTGTATTCTCGATTTCAGCTTTACTTTACCAATGGTACAAAGGAACGGCTTTTTATAGAATAACGATGGCACTTTGTTTAATCACATTTAGTATTATTTCAGTGCAGCAAAATCTGGGGCGTATTGAAATGCATTTTCATTTTTTTGTTGCCCTGTCTTTTCTGGTGATATATAAAGATTTAAAACCATTGATTGCTGCTGTGCTGTACACGATTCTTCATCATCTGCTATTTACCTATTTACAACTCAATAATAGTGAACTTTTTGGTTCTCCCATTCTTATTTTTAACTATGGCTGTAGTTATAGTATTGCCTTTTTGCATGCTTTTTATGTGGTATTAGAGTTATTTGTACTGGGAATACTTATTAATAAAGATAAAAATAATTTTCTAATAATCCATGATCTGCAAAGCATGAATGTTAATCAAAAAGCTGACTTGAAAAAGCAATTAAAGTTTGTTCAAAAAGCAGAAAAAAGACAAGACAAATATATTGCTATGCTGGATCAAAAAAATATTGATATGGAGGCAGTGTTAAAATCTCAAATAGAGTCAGAAACCCGGGTTCGTTCAATTATTGAGAATTCACAGGAAGGTATCATTCTAATCAATCATGAAAATACGATCACCTCCTGGAATAAAGCAGCTGAATCAATTTTTGGTTATACTGAAGGGGAGATTCTGCATCAACCTGTTCAAATTATTATTCCTGATGACATGAAAAAGGCACATACAGAGGGTATTCTACGGTACTTAAACACAAAAGAAACTCATATACTTGGAAAGGGATTAATTGAAGTTAATGGACTGCATAAAAAAGGCCATTTGATCCCGATAGAATTTACTTTAAGTACCTTTGAAATTGATTCTCAGATTATTTTTAGTGCCAGTGTTCGTGATATTACAGAACGAAAACAAAGTGAAAATGCAATCATTCAGGCTGAAGAACAAATACGATTATTACTGATTTCTATCGGTGAGGGTATTTTTGGCGTTGCTCAGGACGGATTGGTTAACTTTATCAATCCTGCTGCACTGGAAATGCTGCAATATAAAGAAGATGAAATTTTGGGACAAAAAATTCATCCGATTATTCATCATACTTATGCTGATGGTCGTGTTTATCCTGCTGAGCTTTGCCCAATGTATCATGCCTTAAATGAAGGGAAAATCAGTCATATTGATAATGAGGTGCTTTGGCGTAAAGATGGAAGCAATTTTCCTGTTGAGTATAAAGCTCGTCCGATAATTATTGATAATAAAATTGCTGGTTCTGTAATAACCTTTAGTGATATTACATTAAGAAAAGAAGCAGCATCGGCAATGGAACATATACGCTTTATGTCTGATAAGGCATTAGAATTGACCCAATCTGGTTTTTGGTCAATTGATCTGAATGATCAGGAATATTACACCTCATCAGAGCGTACAGTCGCTATTTTTGGAGATATTCCTACTGATGGATATCGTTATAAGTTAATGGGACATTGGGCAGAATGTGTTAAAGCCGGGGATGCAGAAGCTGCCATTAAAAATTTTGATAATTATGCTGCCGCTATATCAGGAGAAATTCCAAAATATGATGCTGTTTATGCCTATAAACGCCCTGTTGATAACAAAATTATCTGGGTACATGCTATAGGAGAAGTGTTTAATGACAAACAGGGCAAAGCGGAATTTATGTATGGGGTGGCTCAAGATATTACAAAGGAAAAATTAGCTCAGATTAAATTGGCTAGGGCAATAAATGTTGCTGAAGAAGCTACACAAGCCAAATCAGATTTCCTGGCCAATATGAGCCATGAAATCCGCACCCCGATGAATGCTATTATCGGCATGTCCTATCTGGCATTACAGACCGAACTCAACCGTAAACAGCGTAATTATATTGAGAAAGTGCATCATTCAGGTGAAGCATTACTCGGTATTATTAATGATATTCTGGACTTTTCCAAGATTGAGGCGGGCAAACTGGATATGGAAGCTATTGACTTTCGTCTGGAAGATGTATTTGATAATCTGGCTAATCTGCTTGGCCTTAAGGCTGAAGAAGAAGGACTTGAGTTAATGTTTGACTTGCCGGTGGAAGTGCCGACTGCCCTGATTGGTGATCCCCTGCGTTTGGGACAGATCCTCATCAATCTGGGTAATAATGCGATTAAGTTTACCGAGCAGGGAGAAATTGTATTTAAAATAGAAGTTATTGAGCAGGATGAAAAAGGAGCACAATTACACTTTGCAGTACGTGATACCGGTGTAGGTATGTCTGCTGAGCAGCAAAGTAAATTATTCCAGTCATTCTCTCAGGCCGATACATCCACTACACGTAAATACGGTGGTACGGGACTGGGTTTGTCTATCTGTAAGAAACTCACTGAGTTAATGGATGGCGATATATGGGTCGAAAGTGAACAAGGAAAGGGCAGTATCTTCCATTTTACGGCTAAATTAGGCAAACAAAGCGGGGTGTTATCCAAACGTCGTTCTACGATTGGTCATTTAGGCTTTATGCGGGTTTTAGTGGTGGACGATAATCAAACCTCTCGTGAAATTCTCAGCAGTCTACTGGCCAGTTTTGAGCTGCGTATAGACCAGGCGGGAACAGGAGAGAAGGCGATAGCACAACTAGAGATGGCCAATGATAATGATCCTTATAAACTGGTCTTTATGGATTGGAAGATGCCGGGTATGGATGGTTTTGAAACCACTCGAGCGATTCAGTCCAATGGTAATTTAACTGAAATTCCTACAATAATTATGGTTACCGCTTATGGGAAAGAAGAAGCCTATCATGAAGCACAAGACGTTAATATCAGTGTTTTTTTAACGAAGCCGGTCACCTCAAGCAGTTTACTGGATGCCATTATGCTGGCTATGGGTCATGAGGTGAGTCAAGAACAACGCAGTATGGGTCATCAGGGCAATGCACAAGCAGCGATTAAAAAACTTCGTGGTGCCAAAATCTTATTAGTTGAGGACAATGAAATCAACCAGGAACTGGCCATAGAGTTATTACTTTCCAATGGAGTGAGTGTTGAGGTGGCCAATGATGGACAACAGGCCTTAGATAAAATGGCAGATGAAACATTTGCCAATGACTGTGATGGGATTTTAATGGATTGTCAAATGCCGATAATGGATGGTTATGAAGCAACCAGGAAATTACGCAAGCAGGAGCAATTTAAAACATTACCCATATTAGCCATGACAGCTAATGCCATGTTGGGAGATAAGGAAAAAGTATTAGCCGCAGGCATGAATGACCACATTGCCAAACCCATTGATATCAATGAGATGTTTAACATTATGGCTAATTGGATAAGCCCTGCTCATCCAGACAGAGCCGTATCCCCCAGCCATTTAGATGATTTTGATAATGGCAATGATAATAGCAAGCTGCCCAAACTGAATGGCATAGATACCGGTGAAGGACTGGAAACCTGTCAGGGAAATGAAAAACTCTATCGTAAATTATTAATCAAATTCAATCACTCTTTTAAAGACACTGAGTCTGATTTTACCGAGCAATTTAAACAGGCACAAGAGACAGATAAGTCCAATAATAATAGTGAAGCAAGCACCCGCTGTGTTCATAGCTTAAAAGGTGTGGCGGGTAATATTGGAGCAAAGGATTTATTTAAAACAGCACAGGAATTGGAGTCGGCTTGTAAAGAAAATCAATCCGATGAACAAATAGCGTTGTTATTAAATGATGTGGATAAAAATTTGTCAGTCGTCTTGGCTTCTTTAGATGCATTAAATAACTCAACACCAGAGTCAGCAAAAGAAACAAATAATGCAGCACTGGATACAGAGCAACTTAGCTCCTTACTAGCTCAACTGCGTGAATTATTAGAAGATGATGATCCTGATGCAGCCGATATTGTTGAAGAAATAGAGGACTTACCGGGTATATCCAGTCATAAGATTGTTTTAAAACTTCTATTAAAGGCAATTGATAAATATGATTTTGAACTGGCGCTTAAAGAGCTAGATAAAATTAATGAGACTTAATTTTCAATTATAGAGGTGTAATATCAGATTATGAATACAGAACCAAAACCAGGCTTAACACAGAACAAGTTAATTGGAATTTAGTTTTATGACGCATAGAAAACTTATGGATGATAATTATCCAGATATCAGTCCAGAAACCTTGCAGCAATGGCAAGAAATTACTAATTTAGTTGCAAAGCTTTGCCATGTACCTGCAGCGCTTATTATGCGAATGAATCCAACAAGCATGGAGATTATGTCTGCTTCTCAGCATAAAGACTCACCTTATAAGGCTTTTGAAACAGCACCGCTTGAAGATGAACCCTATTGTGAAACTGTAATAAACACACAGCAAGCCTTACATATTCCCAATGCGCCTGATGATCCTCAATGGGATAAGAATCCTGATATTGAGCTGGGCATGATTTCTTATTATGGAGTTCCTCTAAATTGGCCTGATAAAACACCTTTTGGCACATTATGTATTTTAGATAAAGTAACTAAACATGTAACAAAAGAAGAGCAGCAACTGATCAATCATTTTATTCATATACTTGACATGACTCTAGAACTCATTCAATCAAATCAAAAGCTCATTAATAATGATCTGCTACATAAAAAAAGTTCGATTCAATTGCAAGAAACCATTTTAAAACAACAATACACTGAAAATAACTTAACTGAAGAACATGAGTTTTTGGGTCATATCCTGGATGAAAGCCCTGTGGGTGTGGGTATCACCGTCAATGGAGTATTTAAATTCTGTAACTCAAAAATTTCAGAATTATTGGGTGTGGAAATTGGTGGTTCATCAACTGATAATTATGTTAAAGCGGAACAACGACAGCTTATCATTCAGAAATTAAATGATGAGGGTATTGTGAGCAATAATGAGATACAGCTTTACAATGCCAATAAAGAAATTCTTGATGTTATGGCAACATTTATGTCTTATCGCTATCAAGGTAAAAAAGCGATTTTAGCCTGGATTATTGACATCACAGACCGTAAAAAAGATGAAATTGCACTGTTCGAAAGTAAACTTAATAAAGAAAAAGTAGATGAACTGGAACGATTTAATCGATTAACTAAGGATCGTGAAGATAGAATTTTAGAACTTAAGCAAGAAGTTAATGCACTTTCAGCACAATTAAATTATTCTAAGCCCTATCATGTGCTTGATTCAGAGATTGATGTTAAGGGACTAGAAACTATTGCTTTTTCAAATAGCAGTTCAGAAGACAAGCCAGAAGTTAAGTCAGAAGTTAAGTCAGAGATAAATAGTGGAGAAGACGCAGAGACCAATAATAGAGAAGTAGAAAAAAGGTTCGATTTTTTTCCTGAAAATTCAAATACCCCTGATACCAAAATTATTCATACTAGCAGCAATTATTCAAGATCTTATCTAGAAGTAAGGGAAAGTTTTATTCAGTTATTAAAACAAGAAGACATGAATGATATTTTTCAAGATTTATGTCAAGTTATCGGTATTCCTGTTGCTATTATCGATTTAGAGGCAAATATTTTGGCAACATCAGAATGGGGAAGAGTTTGCTCCACCTTCCATCGCATCAATAAAAAAACCTGTGCCAAATGTATTGAAAGTGATACAGAGTTAGTACTTAATTTAGAAAAAGGAGAAAATTACTCACTCTACCGCTGTAAAAATGGTATGAATGATTGTGCTTCACCCATTATTATTGAAGGTCATCATGTGGCCAACTTTTTTATTGGTCAGTTTTTTGTAGAAGAGCCTGATGAGAACTTTTTTATACAACAAGCAATAGAGCATGATTTTGATGTGGCCGATTACCTGTCTGCTATACATGAAGCACCAGTGACCAATGAAGAAAAGCTGCCCACCATGTTAAGTTTTTTAACCGGTTTTACCAAGCTTATTGGTTCTTTAAGTCATAATAATTATTTAAGTCGGTGTGCTGAATTAAATTTAAAAAATCAAATTAAGCAATCTCAGCAAGAGAGGCTTCATGCGATAAGTTTAGCAGAAGATGCACAGCAGGCTCGAACTGAAATAAGGCAACATAAGGAACAACTTGAAGAACAAATAAAAGTGAGAACTAAAGAATTATATCATGCTAAAGAGATTGCAGAGGAAGCTACTCGCTCTAAATCAGACTTCCTAGCCAATATGTCCCATGAAATCCGCACCCCGATGAATGCGATTATCGGCATGTCCCACCTGGCCTTACAAACAGAACTTAACCGCAAACAGCGTAATTATGTTGAAAAAGTCCACCGTTCAGGAGAATCACTGCTGGGCATTATCAATGATATTCTGGATTTTTCCAAGATTGAAGCCGGTAAACTGGATATGGAAAGTGTTGATTTTCGCCTGGAAGATGTGTTTGATAATCTGGCTAATCTGGTAGGTCTGAAAGCCGAAGAAAATAATCTTGAACTAATGTTTGATTTGCCCTCTGATTTGCCCACGGCACTGATAGGTGACCCTTTGCGTTTGGGACAAGTACTTACCAATCTGGGCAATAATGCAGTTAAATTTACCGAAACAGGGGAAATCGTCTTTCGGGTTAAAGCCATTGAAGAAGGTGAAAATGAGGTTAAATTACAGTTCTCAGTACACGACACCGGTGTGGGAATGACGACTGAGCAACAAAGCAAATTATTTCAATCTTTCTCACAGGCTGATACCTCCACTACACGAAAATACGGCGGTACCGGTCTGGGTCTGTCTATTTCAAAAAAACTCACTGAATTAATGCAGGGAGATATCTGGGTCGAAAGTGAGCCAGATAAAGGCAGTATTTTTCACTTCACCGCCTGTCTTGGCAAACAACAGGGGGAGATTTCCAAACGCCGTTCCGTCGCTACTGATTTAGGAGCCATGCGCGTGCTGGTGGTGGATGACAATAGTACATCACGAGAGATATTAAGTGCTATGTTAGCGAGTTTTGGCCTGCGTATTGACCAGGCAGGCACAGGTGAAACGGCTTTAGTACAATTAGAGCAGGCTAATAATTATGACCCGTATAAATTAGTCTTAATGGATTGGAAAATGCCGGGCATGGACGGTATTGAAACCACCAAAGCAATTCACGCTAATACAAATCTCACTGAAATTCCCACGGTGATTATGGTGACTGCCTATGGACGAGAAGAAGCACATCATGCAGCCCAAGGCATTAATATCAGTGGATTTTTAACCAAGCCGGTCACTCCATCGAGTTTACTGGATGCCATTATGATAGCCATGGGTTATGAAGTGAGCAGTGAACAGCGAAGCCTCAATACTCAAGATGAAGCCCGCGCAGCCATACAAAAATTACGCGGTGCTCAAATATTGCTGGTTGAAGATAATGAAATCAACCAGGAACTGGCGATGGAGTTATTAAGCTCCAATGGAATCAGTGTGGAAGTGGCTAATGATGGGCAAGAGGCACTGGATATTATGGCTCAGGAAGATTTTGCCAGCAGTTGTGATGGTATTTTAATGGATTGTCAGATGCCTGTAATGGATGGTTATGAAGCCACCCGTAAATTACGCAATCAGGAACGCTTTCAGGACTTAGCAATACTGGCTATGACCGCTAACGCCATGCTGGGAGATAAAGAGAAAGTACTTGAAGCAGGGATGAATGACCATATCGCCAAACCCATTAATGTGAAAGAAATGTTTAGTATTATGGCAAAATGGATTACGCCTTCTCATCCTGATAGGGAAATTGCTATAAATGATTTAGATAATAACTATAATGTAAGTGATAACAAAGAAGATAAAACACAACTACCCGAACTGGCTGGTGTTAATACCATTGAAGGACTGGCCACCTGCCAGGGTAATCAAAAATTGTATATAAAGCTACTAAATAAGTTCAAGGAAAATGAATCCGATTTTACCCGACAATTTAAACAAGCCCAGGCAACCGACCGTTCAAAAAAGGATCAGGAAGCAACTACTCGCTGCGCTCATAGCTTAAAAGGAGTGGCTGGTAATATTGGTGCAACAAATTTATATCAATCTGTACAGGCATTAGAGCTGGCATGTAAAGAAAATCAATCGACAGAAGAAATAGAGATTTTATTAAGGGATGTTGATAAAAATTTAAATCAGGTTTTAACAGGCCTGGAGTCATTACAAAGTACAACTGCTACTAAAAAAGAAAGCTCTAATGAAGTATTGAATAGAAAAAAGTTCAAGACTCTTCTCGCTCAACTACGAGAATTATTAGAAGAAGATGATCCTGATGCAACAGATATTGTAGAAGTGATAGAAGAATTACCGGGAATATCTGCTCACAAAATTATTTTAAAACGTTTAGTCAAGGCTATTGATAATTATGATTTTGAACAGGCTCTTGAAGAGCTGGATAGAATTTAAAATGAGGAATGCAATTCATGAGTGAATATGTCACTACAACAAGCAATTCAGTTGTAAATAAAGAGAACAAGAAAATTCTATTTGGCTCAATTGTTGGTATTATTTTACTGGCAATCATTGGATTTACAGGCTGGTATACTTTGACCTCAATGTTTCTTGCTGTAGAAAGACATGATACAGCAGGTCAGTTGGTTTTGTTATTGGATCGTGCTCGCTTAGATGAATTGGTTTATACCCGAGATAATAATAAGGAATCTGCTGAAAAAGCGAAACAGCTAATAGATCAGGAGCTTGCATTAGTACGAGAATTTCATATCACCCGACCTGATGATCACACTAAAACAGCTGGTTTAGAAGAATTAATCCTGGCATACAAGGAAGGTTTTAATAGGAATGTCGAGCTTCGTGGAAAAAGTGATGAGGCTAGAGTTAAAATGGTTACTGCTGCACGATTAGCATCTTCCAGTGCAGATGCACTACAAAATTTGCAAGAAAAGTATATTCGAATAGACAAATTCTCTGTTAAAAAATTACGCAAACAAATGAAAAATATCTCTGATAATGTGGCCTTATCCTACGAGTTAGTTATTCTTGGTGAAGTTACCCGAAATCATGAGAAAAATTATTTTATTTCAAATAGTTACCGAGATCTTGATCTTGCTAGTAGTGAACTGGAAAGAATGGCACAAATTATTAGTACGCTTTTTAAGCGGCTTAAAAATGAACACAGCCGAACGCTTTTAGAAAAGATTATATTAATACATTCCAGATACCGTACTGAATTATTAAAAATAAAACAAATAAAATCAGCCTTATCAAGTGTAAAAAAAGATCCAAGTGATAATCATATAAAGCTATCAAAGACCGATATTGTTCTATTGGACACAGTGGCATTTGAACTTACTGAGGCAGCATTGGCGCTGCAACGAAATGAAAAGGAGGTATTTGATAGTATTCAAGACTCTGTTAACGATCTTCAAGACTTAATGGAACGCCGCTTAGATTTGTCAGAGGAAGTTATTGCACTCATGAGAGGGATTAGCAATGCACGTCAGGCAGATAGAGACTATGCAATGTCAAGAACAGCTGAAGCCAAAGATATTTATAATCGTCGAGTATCAAGTTATCTTGAATCAAGTATCTTCAGGGCAAAAAAAATTGCTACGATGTTAATTGAAGAAGATGAAAAATCAGTTTTTAACAGCGTACTACCTAACATTGAATTGTATTTTAGGAACTTCGATCAAGTGCTTAGTATTAATAAACAAGCAGAACAAGTGGCAAATGAAATGGTTGAGGCTGCACTCAATACAGATTCAGCTTTATCTGTTGTTAGAGATACCCGTTTTAATGAAATGGAAAATGCAAGAGGTTTATCTACCTATGTAGCAATGGGCGGGATTGTTTTTATTGCTGCCATTATATTATTGACATTTATTATTAAACGTTCACAAGCCACATTGTTAAATTTAGCTGAAAATCTTAAAGAGGCAAAAGAAATTGCCGAATTAGCAACTGAGGCAAAATCAGATTTTCTAGCTAATATGAGCCATGAAATTCGTACCCCTATGAATGCTATTATTGGTATGTCACATTTGGCACTACAAACAGAGCTGAATCGTAAGCAAAGAAACTACATAGAAAAAGTTCATCGTTCAGGCCAGGCATTATTAGGTATTATTAATGATATTCTTGATTTTTCCAAGATAGAAGCAGGTAAACTGGATATGGAGGAAATAGATTTTCGTTTAGAAGATGTATTTGATAACCTGGATAATCTTGTAAGCCTTAAGGCTGAAGAAAATGGACTAAAATTAGTATTGGATTTACCTTCAGATATACCTACAGCCTTAGTTGGTGATCCTCTGCGTTTAGGACAAATACTTATTAATCTAGGAAATAATGCCGTTAAATTTACAGAGAAAGGAGAAATTTTATTTGATGCGAAAATGATAAAAGAAGATAAAAATGAGCTTATGTTGCAATTTTCTGTGCATGATACCGGTGTGGGCATGACAGCGGAGCAACAAAATAAATTATTCCAGTCTTTTTCTCAAGCAGATACCTCTACTACACGTAAATATGGGGGAACTGGACTAGGTCTCTCGATTTCTAAAAAACTGACCGAATTAATGCACGGTGAAATCTGGGTAGAAAGTGAAGTAAATATTGGCAGTAAATTTTACTTTACAGCCCGTTTTGGTAAACAGCAAGGAGAAATTTCTCAGCGCTATTCAAGTAAAGATAGTGTACAAGGAGAGAAATCTACTACCAATAAACTTCATGGTGCAAATATATTATTGGTTGAAGACAACGAAATTAATCAGGAATTAGCACTGGAATTACTCACATCTAACGGTATTACTGTCGCTGTTGCTAATGATGGACAACAAGCATTGGATAAGATGGCGGATAAAGAATTTGCCGAAAGTTGTGATGGTATACTGATGGATTGTCAAATGCCTGTTATGGATGGATATGAAGCCACACATTTATTACGTAAACAAGAACAATTTAAAGATTTACCGATACTAGCAATGACGGCCAACGCCATGTTGGGCGATAAAGAAAAAGTCATTGAAGCCGGTATGAATGACCATATAGCTAAACCCATTAATATTAAAGACATGTTTACTACTATGGCCAAATGGATTGCTCCTTCCAATCCACCAAGTGCTATTCACATCAAGAATACTGAAAGTACAGATAACGATAAATCACAAGAGGATGAACCCTTTCCTTCGATAGAGGGTATTGATGTAGAAAAAGGACTGATTATCTGCCAGGGTAATCAAAAACTATATAAAAAATTACTTCTTAAGTTTAAAGATAATGGGCAAGATTTTAGAGAGCAATTTACACAGGCACAAATTGAAGACCAAACAAATAATAACAGTGAAGCAAGTACCCGTTGTGCGCACAGCATTAAAGGCGTTACAGGCAATATTGGTGCAACTGATTTATACCATGCCACAGAGGCATTAGAGCTGGCGTGTAAAGAAAATCAATCTAGTGATCAAATAGAAATATTATTAATGGCTGTTGATAAGCATTTATCGGTTGTATTAAGTGCTATAGAAGCATTTGAAGAAAATGAATCCTCAACTGAACAGAAAACAGATAGCGAAACACCAACATTAGATACAGAAAAGTTCAATACACTTCTCGCTCAACTACAAGAACTATTAGAGGATGATGCCCTTGAAGCAGCAGATATTGTAGAAGAGATAGAAGACTTACCAGGCATATCCACTCATAAAAATACTTTAAAACGTTTAGTCAAGGCCATTGATAATTATGATTTTGAATTAGCTCTGCAAGAACTCGGCAAATTGGATGAATTTTAATATGTATATATTAAACAAAATTACCACGTTATTGCTTGTATTATTAGTTAGCCATGTCTGTTTCGCTAATACTGGCAGCAGCAACGATAAAACTATAAACCTGCAACTGGTATGGAAAAATCAGTTTCAGTTTGCCGGTTACTATATGGCTAAAGAAAAAGGTTTTTATAAGGATGCAGGTCTTGATGTTAATATTAGAGAATATCAATTGGGTATGGACAATGTTAAGGATGTTCTTTCAGGAAAGGCTGATTTTGCTGTCGGTCGTTCTTCGTTACTACTAGATTACTTAGATGGTAAGCCAGTTGTTATGTTGGCTGCAACTTTTCAACACTCGCCTGTTATTCTGTTGACCAAACAACGAAAAGATCTTCAACAACTGAGTGACTTTAAAGGCAAACGCATTATGATGACAGAAGATCAAACAGGATTAGCATCTATTAACTCAATGCTAATTTCTGCTGGTGTTCGTTCTGATATGTTTATACGCCAGCAACATTCATTTAATGTTCAGGATTTAATAGATGATAAAACAGATGCTATTTTTGCCTACCTGTCTAATGAACCCTATACCTTAAAACAAGCAAATATTAAATATACTATTTTTAATCCTCGAGATCATGGTTTTGATCTATACAGTGATATTTTATTTACCTCACAAAATATGCTTAATCAGCATCCACAAAAAGTTGAAAAATTTAGGCAGGCATCATTACAAGGTTGGGAGTATGCACTAAAACACATCAATGAAGCGGTAGATATTATTTATAATCAATATAACACTCAAAAAAGAACAAAAGATGCTTTACATTTTGAAGGCGTTGAAATTGCTAAATTGGCCGACAAAAAAAATATTCCTCTTGGAAATATTAGCTTTGAAAAAGTGAGTAAGAATATACAGCTATACCGATTACTGGGATTGGTATCTAAGGCTAATCAAAATTTGGATAAACTTATTTATGAAATACCTAAACAAAGACATGATGTAGAAGATAATGAAAATAATGCATTATTTTCTGATGAAGAGAAAGCCTGGATAAATTCTCATATAGTGCGTGTAGGTGTAGAACAATGGGATCCCGTGGTTTTTTCAAATAATGGTAATGATATTGATGGTATTGCAGGAGATTATTTAAAGAAAATCTCTGAAAAAACAGGCCTGAAAATTAGGATAGTCACTGATATTTGGGATAACTTGTTAACGGATTTTAAAAATAAAAAACTGGATCTATTGCCCGCAACCTATTATACCAATGAAAGAGCAAGGTATGGTCTTTTTTCCAGTGGTTATTTTAAGATGAAGGATTATTTATATATTAAAAAAGATAATATCTCTATTCGTTCTCTTGATGATATGAATGGTAAAAAATTAGCCATTGAAAAAGGTTATGGAACCATCGATAAGATTAAAGAAAAATACCCTGATATTCAAATAGTCTTAACCCAAAATTTGGATGATTCTATTAATCGTGTCTTAAATGGGGAAGCTGATGCCTTATATGAAGGGCAAATCGTTCTTGAAAAAAAAATTGAAGAAGAATTTATCACTGGCTTAAAAGGTATTGCACAGAGGGGTTTTGAAGCACCTACACTGCATTTTTTCTCAAATAGGGATGAGCCCTTACTGCAATCAATTTTACAAAAAGCATTGCAGAGCATTAGTATTAATGATAAAAAATCCATTATATTTAAATGGCTGTCTCAACAACCTTATGCTGATAAGTTTGAAGGTGACACTAAAGAACTGAATATTGCCTTTAATTTTGAGCGTCCCCCTTTTATGTTTGGCAAAACCAGCTCTAAAGGAATTGAGTCTGATTTAATGACAGAAATATTAAAGCTCCAAGGTTATAAGGTTAATATTTCACAAATGTCAAAGCACTATTTGGAAAATATTTTACATGGTAATAATGACTATGATAGTGTTTCAGCGGTTACAGAACAAGAGGATGAATTATTTTATAGTGATCATTTTATCTCATTTGAAAATTATGCGATCACACGAAAAAAAGATAGACTGTCTATAAACTCGATTGATGATTTAGCCAAACTAAAAATAGTTGCCTGGAAAGGAGCTTATAATGATTTGGGCAAGCAATTTAATCATCTATTTAATCCTGATAATGGAACCGACAGAGATAATTATACCGATTCATCCTCACAGGCTGAAGATATTAAACGGTTTTTTTCGGGTAAAAATGATGCCATTATCATTGATAAAACCATTTTTAAATGGTATCAACTAGCATTAAAAAATTCACAAGAATATGATTTTCACAATATATTTCCACAAATCACCTCTTATCCTGCAGCTTTTAAATCAAAACAAGTAAGAGATGATTTTAATATTGGCTTGGCCAAGTTAAAAGAAAGTGGTCGATATGATGAAATTATAAAATTTTATTTACAGCAAGACATACGTCCTGTTTTAAAGTTTGCTAATTTAATTGCTGATATCTCAGGCCGATTCCTGTTTTCTGCACGATCACAAGAATTAGAAAAAGTTTTAGAGCAATTTTTTAGTCATCCCGATATTATGCAAATACAGGTCAATTCCTTTAATACTGGTAGTGAGTATATTAATTTGGCCAGGGTTAACGGGAAAGTAGTCAATACTTTAAAGCAGCAGCAAGCTAAGCTTTCTTTGCAGCATTCTTCACTCTATTCATTACCAACTATAAATAAGAAATCCTATTTTGAAAATAATGGCAACCCATTGTTAGTAGGAAATATTATTATTTATTATAAAAAAAACTTTAAGTTAAATAATGGTCTATTGGTGCCAAATTTAACCCAATTTTCAGATATGAAGACAAAAATATTTCAAAAAATTTCACGATCCTATGAAAAGTTTGATTTTAATATTAAAACAATTAAGCTGAGTAAAGAAGAAAAACAGTGGATAAGTCAACACCACATATTAAAGTTTACCGGTGACCCTGGTTGGCTGCCTTTTGAAGCCTTTAATTCACAGGGTGAATATATTGGTATTGTTTCAGATTATTTAAAAAAAATTGAAACCCTGACGGGACTGCAGTTTGAGAAAATAGCGACTAAAACATGGAGTGAGTCGGTTAGATTATCAGAGAATAAACAGGTTGATGTCTTATCCGAAACAACTGATTCTAATCGCCAACATCTGATTTTTACAGAGCCTTATATTCACAACAATATCATTATTGTAATGAATAATAAGCAAAACTATGTGGGTCACTTAAATGAGATTAAAGATCAAACCATTGGTCTAATAAAAGATTATGGTTATGCAATACGTATTAAACAAAAGTATCCATCCACTCAATTTATAGAAGTTAATAATATTCAGGAAGGTTTGAGCGCTGTTTCTACAGGCAAAATAGATGCTTTTTTATGCACCTTTGCTTTGGGTAGTTATAGCATTGCAAAAATGGGATTAAGTAATATAAAAATTGTGGGAGAAACTGAGTTTTTAATCTCTTTAGGCCTTGGGGTACGTCAAGATTATGCACCATTAGTGAGTATTTTAAATAAAGCAATTGCTGCAATCAGTGAACAAGAACGAAGTGCTATTTTAAATAATTGGGTAAAACAAGATTCTGTGACAAAAATTGATTATTCTTTATTTTGGAAAATTGCTTTTGTTGGTTTGTTTGTTTTGGTTATTATCATTTTCTGGAATCGAAAAATGGCCAGAGAAATTGATAAGCGTAGGACTATAGAGAGTAAATTACAGGAGACTAGTAATCGATTTAGTACTCTCTTTGATGCAGCACCCGACAGTATTGCTATAATAAAAGATGGTTTGTATGTTGATGTTAATCAAGCAACCATAGAATTGTTTGGTATGGACTGTAAAGAAGACTTTATTGGTAAGTCATCTCTGGATTTTACCCCTGAATTACAATCTGATGGTAAAAAATCAGCGGATCATCTTATTTCTAATTTTGGTACGGTTTTTGAGCAGGGTTCTGCCCAATTTGAGTGGTTACATCAACGCAAAGATATTCAAAAACCTTTTTATACGGAAGTTATTCTCGCAGTTATTAATATTAATTTTCAGCCCCATATTTATGCTGTTACCAGAGATATTAGCCAACGCAAGGAAATAGAATTTCAGCTTAAAGAAGCTCAGGAAAGATTTGAATTAACCATTTCTGGCAGTGGTGATGGATTGTGGGATTATAATTTAATAACGAGTGAACTATGGTGGTCTCCAAGGCTCATTGAAATGTATGGCTATGGTGCTGATGAGTTAGAGTTAAATATTGATACCTATTTTAACACTATCCACCCTGATGATTTAGAGTTAATACAAAAAGAATACACAAAACATTTAGAAACAGATTCGATTTATGACAATACTTATCGTAGCCAACGAAAAAATGGTAGTTATTTTTGGACAAGAGTTCGAGGTAAGACACAACGAGATAAAAATGGTAAACCATTAAAAACAAGTGGTTCAGTGGTTGATGTTACAAAAATGAAGGAGGCAGAAGAAAATTTACAAAATGCACGAGAAATAGCTGAAGAAGCAACTAGAGCAAAATCAGACTTCCTAGCCAATATGTCCCATGAAATCCGCACCCCGATGAATGCGATTATCGGCATGTCCCACCTGGCCTTACAAACAGAACTTAACCGCAAACAGCGTAATTATGTTGAAAAAGTCCACCGTTCAGGAGAATCACTGCTGGGCATTATCAATGATATTCTGGATTTTTCCAAGATTGAAGCCGGTAAACTGGATATGGAAAGTGTTGATTTTCGCCTGGAAGATGTGTTTGATAATCTGGCTAATCTGGTAGGTCTGAAAGCCGAAGAAAATAATCTTGAACTAATGTTTGATTTGCCCTCTGATTTGCCCACGGCACTGATAGGTGACCCTTTGCGTTTGGGACAAGTACTTACCAATCTGGGCAATAATGCAGTTAAATTTACCGAAACAGGGGAAATCGTCTTTCGGGTTAAAGCCATTGAAGAAGGTGAAAATGAGGTTAAATTACAGTTCTCAGTACACGACACCGGTGTGGGAATGACGACTGAGCAACAAAGCAAATTATTTCAATCTTTCTCACAGGCTGATACCTCCACTACACGAAAATACGGCGGTACCGGTCTGGGTCTGTCTATTTCAAAAAAACTCACTGAATTAATGCAGGGAGATATCTGGGTCGAAAGTGAGCCAGATAAAGGCAGTATTTTTCACTTCACCGCCTGTCTTGGCAAACAACAGGGGGAGATTTCCAAACGCCGTTCCGTCGCTACTGATTTAGGAGCCATGCGCGTGCTGGTGGTGGATGACAATAGTACATCACGAGAGATATTAAGTGCTATGTTAGCGAGTTTTGGCCTGCGTATTGACCAGGCAGGCACAGGTGAAACGGCTTTAGTACAATTAGAGCAGGCTAATAATTATGACCCGTATAAATTAGTCTTAATGGATTGGAAAATGCCGGGCATGGACGGTATTGAAACCACCAAAGCAATTCACGCTAATACAAATCTCACTGAAATTCCCACGGTGATTATGGTGACTGCCTATGGACGAGAAGAAGCACATCATGCAGCCCAAGGCATTAATATCAGTGGATTTTTAACCAAGCCGGTCACTCCATCGAGTTTACTGGATGCCATTATGATAGCCATGGGTTATGAAGTGAGCAGTGAACAGCGAAGCCTCAATACTCAAGATGAAGCCCGCGCAGCCATACAAAAATTACGCGGTGCTCAAATATTGCTGGTTGAAGATAATGAAATCAACCAGGAACTGGCGATGGAGTTATTAAGCTCCAATGGAATCAGTGTGGAAGTGGCTAATGATGGGCAAGAGGCACTGGATATTATGGCTCAGGAAGATTTTGCCAGCAGTTGTGATGGTATTTTAATGGATTGTCAGATGCCTGTAATGGATGGTTATGAAGCCACCCGTAAATTACGCAATCAGGAACGCTTTCAGGACTTAGCAATACTGGCTATGACCGCTAACGCCATGCTGGGAGATAAAGAGAAAGTACTTGAAGCAGGGATGAATGACCATATCGCCAAACCCATTAATGTGAAAGAAATGTTTAGTATTATGGCAAAATGGATTACGCCTTCTCATCCTGATAGGGAAATTGCTATAAATGATTTAGATAATAACTATAATGTAAGTGATAACAAAGAAGATAAAACACAACTACCCGAACTGGCTGGTGTTAATACCATTGAAGGACTGGCCACCTGCCAGGGTAATCAAAAATTGTATATAAAGCTACTAAATAAGTTCAAGGAAAATGAATCCGATTTTACCCGACAATTTAAACAAGCCCAGGCAACCGACCGTTCAAAAAAGGATCAGGAAGCAACTACTCGCTGCGCTCATAGCTTAAAAGGAGTGGCTGGCAATATTGGCGCAACAGATTTATACCAAGCAGCACAGGCATTAGAGCTGGCTTGCATGGAACATCAATTTGATGAGCAAATAGACCAGCTATTGAATCATGTAGATAGAAATTTATCAACTGTTTTAATCTCATTAGAATTACTTCAACAAAACACAGGCATAACACCGAAAAAAGAGGAAAATACAGAACTATTGGATGCAGAAAAACTTAACTCCCTTCTAGGCCAGTTACGGGAATTATTAGAAGAAGATGATCCTGATGCGGTAGATATTGTAGAAGAAATTGAGGACTTGCCCGGTATATCGAGCCATAAGATTATTTTAAAACGCTTATTAAAAGCCATTGATGAATATGATTTTGAACTGGCACTTGAAGAACTGCATAGAATAGATGTGGTATTGTAATCTATGTAGGTAGACTGATTTTTCTAGTTTATTTGTAGCTGTCTATTGATAGTATTAAGGTGATGAGGCTTTTATGACAGCCTTCATCTGCTTTATAACCCGCTGGTTGTCAGGAGCAATTTTTTTTGCTTTTTCAATAGCTATCAGTGCATTGTCTTTATCTTGTGCTTCAATGTATATTTCACTCAACATTACGATGAGTTCTACATTTTTTGAATCTTTAAGCAAAAATATTTTAATCGCTCTAACTGCTTTTAATGGTTCACCTACACAACAGAAATATTCAGATTTTAATTTCAGAATTATTTCACTATCAGGGAAGTAATCTTCAGCACTTTCTAACCAGTCAAAGGCTGTTGGAAACATTTTTTCGTCAAGCAACTCCCTTATTACCTGGGCATATTCCTCTAAATCATTTTGGTATTCTTCTTTTACCTGCAGTAAAATTGTCTCTGTTGTCTTTTCATTACCAAGACGAAACTCAGCTATAGCAAGTAAAACTCTATGCTTAGGTGCATCAGGTTCCCAGAAGACCACTTGTTGTATCGCCTCTTTTGCAAGATAAAGCAGTTGTTTATTATTTTCCAGGTCATCCTTTTTTTCATAGTGACTCTCTGCTTTATCATCTTCTTTATTGATGAATTCTATTTTTCCTGAGTGTATGTCCAGACAATTTCTTGCTAAATTATAAAATAGTTCAGGATCCTTTACTTTTGTAATAATATATTTGGCATAATCTAAAATAAGGCTGTATTTTCCTTGCTTTACACAATAAAAAAGAATTTTCTGATGAACTTCAATATTTTTATGATCTATTTTTAACAATATATTGAATAGAGACAGTACTTCTGCTTCTAATCCTAATTTTTGCAGTTGCTCACAGGTTTCTGAAAGTTGATATGCAATAATATCAAGAGGTTTGCTAAAGGACAAAAAATCAAAAACAGTTTTCTTTAAAATATTTTCTAATTCTTTTACTTTATTCTCTTTTGGTAATAAGCTAATCAGACTGACTAAGTTATCTACGTTATAGGGATGCAGATCATAAGCGATTTTATATTGTTCCAGAGCTTTGCCAACTGAGCCACGTTGTGAAAGAAGCTTGCCATGCAAGTGTGCAATTGTGGATAATCTAATATGTCTTTCGGTTTGATCCTCAGTCGCTTTAGCTATTTTTATAAGTTCCTTAAGTGTTGAAGCAGAACTTTCATTATCCTTCTTTTTTATAGCAGCTTTACAGAGACTTACATGTACTTCAATCCCAAAATCAGGAAAGCCTACAAGATCCTGTAATATAATCACGGCTTCATCCGGCTTATTTTCCTCAATTAATTGCTGTGCATCTTGCAATTGTGCCATACCAATAATGCCATCCTGTATAGAAAATAACAGGAAGCTGAGAGTGTTTTGTATAGTTTGATGATTGACCGGTTCTATCAGCACAGAATTAACACCCTGAGCCATTATTTTCTGTATTGATGTTATCGATTCATTTTGAGTGATAACAACCAGTGGTAATCCATCTGTTGTCTCATTGCTTTCCCCATAGTTTATAAAGGTTGCTATGGTCTTTTTAAGATCATCAAGCTTGGTAATAATAACCAGATCAATCTGACTGGTTAATAATAGTTGAGTAGCTTGTTGATGATTATCAGTTGAATAAATATTTTTAAAACCACAATCATGGACAAATTGCATAAGATGATCGACAGATTTGGAATCTTTATAAAATAATATATTAGATTGGCTTACATCCATAATATTGAACCTTGATGCTAATATTCTATAAATTGTGGAGTGGCACTTTGAGGATTAAGATCCATAAAATCATGCAACAGTTCAGAGTCATATTTCTTTTTTACAACAATTTCTATACGCCGATTCTTACTGGCCTGTTCATCAAGATAGCTATAGCGTGGTCTGTTTTCAGCATATCCTGAGGCAGAAACCAGAGAGGGTTCCATAGCACATTTTTCAATAAAAAAATGCACTACATTGGTTGCTCGTTTGCTAGAAAGTTCCCAGTTTGAAGCAAATTCTTTTGTGCTGATAGGAATATCATCGGTATGTCCTTCTACATCAATCTCAATATTCAGTTTACTTAGAATCTGACCAATATCTAAAAGTATTGGCTTAATAGCAGAAGTGATCTCTGCACTACCTGATTTAAACATACTGATGTCCTGAACAATTAGCACCAGACCTTTTTGTTCATTTTTTACAGTGAGGTTATTTTTCAACTGATTTTCATTGATCAACTCATTTAAAACCAGCTGTAAATCTGAAAGAGATTCTGATTCGTTCTTTACCTTTGTTTGAAGTTTATTTAATAGCTCCTGAACCTGCTGTATATTTATCTTTTTCTCCTCAAGTGGCGTTGGAGGTGGCAGCATGATTGCTTTTTGCTCATCAGAGGCTTGTGGTAATGTTTGATACTGGATAGAACCACCCAGTGATTGACTGATGCCTTCTATAACTGATTGGAATTTTTGCTTGTCAATGGTAGAAATAGCAAACATAAGGATGAAAAAAATAAGTAGAATAGACATCATGTCACCGTATAGAGCCATCCAGTTGTCCTGTTCTGATTCATCATCCTGTTTATTAAGCGACAGTGAAGATTGTGGCCAGACATTTATTTTTTCTGGTTCTTGCTCTATTTTTGTTGGTGATTCAGAAGATAACGGCAACTTCGATCTGGATTCAAGATTGTTTGTTGTAATCGTCTCTTTATCTATTGTTGATGCCAGTGATAGTTTCGGGACAGGTATTTTTTGCCCACATT
This sequence comes from gamma proteobacterium symbiont of Taylorina sp., assembly GCA_025655455.1. Taxonomy (GTDB): domain Bacteria; phylum Pseudomonadota; class Gammaproteobacteria; order GRL18; family GRL18; genus GRL18. Next base: position 25,691 of record JAHXIV010000007.1, on the reverse strand, counting down.
TTTTGCACTTTACAAATGAGCTTTCTAATTGTTGTTTAGATGCTTTGCTTATATCAATAACATATTTTGCATGACAAGAAGAACATGTAAGTCTGATTTTGTTGTTTGAGTGTTCCATAATATCGTTATTTATATAAAATTAAAAAATTTATTTTAATATTTTCTGCATGACAACACGACGATTTTTTTCAGGTAAATAAGCTTGTAACATCTCACCGATATCCCTTCCTGATTCACCATTTTTTATCATGATCATAGCATCCTTAACCACATTAAGGATGATCAATTCCTGCTCAGAATAGGTTTTTAGTTTTTCAGATGCAGGAATAAAAATAAAAAAAGCTAAAAAAGCACCATAAAGTGTTGTCACCAATGCGACAGCCATACTGGGTCCTAAGGTTTCTGGTGATACCGTAGCACCAATACCTCGCAGCATATTAATCAATCCAATTAGAGTTCCAACCAGGCCAAATGAAGGAGCGATTCTGCCCATAAAACTAAATAACTGAATGCCTTCTTTGTGACGACCTCTGATCCCATCTGCTTCTGATTGATAACGATGTATGATGTGCTGAGTGGGTGTGTCATTAACCAATAATTTCATACCTACACGAATGTAGTAGTTTTTCTCTTGTTTAATTTCTTCTTCAAGACAAAAAACAGAGTCCTGAAAAGCCTTTTGTCCCAGCTCTGCAAGATGTATAAGAACCAGCTCTAATTGCTTATTGCTTTGTTCTTTAAATAGTTTAAGGAAAAGAATAAAAAAATTAATTACCCGATAGAATGGGTAACTGATCAATGTTGCTGCTAATGTCCCGCCAACAACAATCATTAATGCATCCAGATTCAAAAATATTTGATAACCGCCGCCACTAAGAATGCTGCTGGATATCAGTATCAGACCTAAAATAATCCCGACTATTGTGGACACTATAAATTTCCCTGATTTTCAATAAGTTGTGTTATTTTGTCCATGATTTCCTGTGGTTTAAATGGTTTGCCAACATAGTGTCTGACTCCACTTTTAACAGCATCAACCACTTGCTTTTTACTACGTTCTGAGGTAATCATCAAAAAAGGAACATTCTTTGTTTTATCATATGATTTTGTCCATTTAAAAAAGTCAAGTCCAGACACACCCGGCATTTTCCAGTCACTGATAATAAGGTCAATAGGAATAGTTTGACTTTCAACCAGGCTGATAGCCTGTTTGCCATCTGATGCCAGTAATACCTTATGACATCCCATCCGCATTAATATGTCTTTCATTATGTACTGGATATGCGGCATATCATCAGCTACCAGGACAGTCTTTTTATCAAGTATTTTTGTCATCATCTGTTTAACTAATTTAAAATCACATGACTAATCATGGTGTGGAATCTGCAGGATTAATGTCGTGTTATCCTCAACTGAAGTATCGAGAATAATGTCCCCCTGCAATGTTTTGGCAATCAATTTAGCAGAATAACTACCCAGTCCACTACCGTCAACTTTACCATAAGTTGAATATTTATCAAAGAAAGAGGTTCTGATTTCCACCGGTACCGCACCTTCATTGTGTATACTCAATTTCCTAAATTTATTGTTATTAAAATTAAAGGTGATGATTTTCTTTTCCGGTGAAGCTTCAATGGCGTTTTTTATTAAATTTGCTAACATTGAATAATAAAGCAGTGTTTCTCCCTGTACGACAAAGCAACTATCAGGAACAACTGGTGTACTATTCAGCAATAAAGCTACGGATAGATCCTTAGTAACTATAAGCCCATTAAATTCCTTAAGAATCTTTTTTACGCTTAAAATCAGATCAACATTTTCAAGGTGAACCTGATAGATTCCTCTTTCCATTTTGAACAAATCCAGAGAAAGATTAATCATGTGCAACATCTGATAACCTGAATCTCTAAGGACTTTTAATGACTCTGTTTGAGATGCGGTTATATTGTCATCCATCATAAGTAAGTCAGGAATTGCTAAAATACTGCTTAAGGGTAACTTTAAGTCATGTCGAGTTATCCTTTCTACATCCTCTCTAAGTTGTGCAGCTTCTAACAAAGCTTCATTCTTTTTTTCAAGGGTTTCTTTTGTCTGCTGCAATTCAAGATGTGTTCTAATGCGAGCCTGTAGTACGGTAGGTTTTATTGGTTTGGTTATATAGTCAACTGCACCTAATTGAAAACCTTTAGTCTCGGCATCTTCTTGAACACTGGCGGTAAGAAAAATGATAGGAATATTTTTGGTTTGTGGAGAAGCTTTTAATTGTTTACAGACCTCATAGCCATCCATTTCCGGCATCATAATATCTAGTAAAATAAGGTCAGGTTTTTTTTCTCCATGAGCTTTTTTCAGTGCATTCTTACCATTTAAAACCACAATTTTATTATATTTCGGCAACAATCCCACAATGATTGATATGTTCTCTGGTTTATCATCAACGATCAGAATAGTTTTTTTATTATTACCAGGTTTATCTGTGTTCATATTTAACGATTACCCAATATTTCTTCCATTATTATTTCATTATTATTTCATTATTATTTCATTATTATTTCATTATTAAACTAATATACCTAATCGATAGTGGTATGTCAGCATATATTTCAGGGATAAGTGATGGAAGTAAAATCTCTATATTATTATGTACTTAATTTTATTAGAATAAGAACTGAATTGAATTGGATAAGTTGAAGATTTTTAGTTAAAATCGTCTTTTGAAAGCAATTGTTTAAAATAAGGGAGTAACAACAGACTATGGTTACAGAAAAGGATACAGGATCAAAACCAGGCTTATCAAAGAAAAAACTTATTTTAATTGTTGATGACGTCCCTGATAATCTGCGTTTATTAAGTGGACTGTTAAAAGATAAAGGCAATGGTCAATATAAGCTTAAGGTAGCCAGTAATGGTGAAAAGGCCTTAAAAATTGCTAAAAAAGAACCTCATCCTGATTTAGTCCTTCTCGATGTAATGATGCCTGATATGGATGGATATGAAGTTTGTAAGTATTTGAAAGATGATCCACAAACAACAGATATTCCAATCATATTTATTACTGCTAACATTTCTGCTGAGGAACAACAAAAAGGTCTTGAATTAGGAGCAAAAGCCTATTTAACAAAACCTGTTGATGCAAATAAATTATTTGCAGCCTTAGATGAGTTGCTAGTTTAAATACACTCTTGCATTATAGTACAATAAAACTATTATCTGAATCTGGAAAGCTAATGGATAACAAAAAAGCAAGCATACTTATTGTTGATGATATACCCGATAATATTGATGTTTTACGAGGTATTTTAAAAACCGACTATAAATTAAAAATAGCAACCGATGGTGAAAAAGCATTAAAAATTGCACAAGGAAAATCAAAACCTGATTTGATTCTGCTGGATATTATGATGCCGGGCATAGATGGCTATGAGGTGTGTAAACAACTAAAAGCGAATTATAGTACGGCAGACATCCCCGTTATTTTTGTTACTGCCAAAGGAGAGGTTAAAGATGAAAGTCGCGGCTTTGATCTGGGTGCAGTGGATTATATCACCAAGCCCGTCAGTCCTGCTCTGGTATCAAGACGGGTCAATACACATTTAAACCTCTATGATCAAAAACGTTTATTAGATGAACAGGTTAAAGAAAAAACCCGGGTAATCGAAAATACCCGTTTGCAGATTATTCAAAGACTTGGGCGAGCAGCTGAGTATAAGGATAATGAAACGGGCATGCATGTGATGCGCATGAGCCACTATTCTCAGGTATTGGCTCTTGCTTCAGGAATGAGTGAATCCGAAGCAGAATTAATACTGAGTGCATCTCCAATGCATGATATAGGAAAAATTGGTATTGCTGATAATATCTTGTTAAAACCTGGAAAACTGGATGATGAAGAATGGGCTGTGATGAGAAAACATCCAGAAATTGGCGCTGAAATTATTGGTAACAATGATGATTCTATTTTATTAAACCTGGCCAGTGAAATTGCCATAAGCCACCATGAAAAATATAATGGAAAGGGCTATCCTAATGGTTTAAAGGGAGAATACATTCCTATATCAGGCAGGATTATCGCCATTGCAGATGTATTTGATGCGCTGACAACAGAGCGGCCTTATAAAAAAGCCTGGACGGTAGATGATGCATTGGATCTTATTAAGCAAGAAGCTGGTGAACATTTTGACCCTGAACTGGTAAAAGTATTTATGAATGTTATCCCTGATATACTGGAATTAAAAGCAAAGTACGCTGAGCATATTTAAGAAACCTCAGCCAAATAAAAATATGCCGCTGTTGCTTTTTAAACATATTTAAATTGAAAATTAAGACAGCAGCACATTTTTATGTTTGATAAGAGCACCAAGATGAAAATAGAGAATAAAAGAATATTAATTGTTGATGATTTGAGGGCAATGCGTGACCTTATCAAATCAAATCTTCTGGCTATGGGTTTTAAAAAATTATTTTTTGCTGGAAATGGTGTTGAAGCTCTGTCTATCTGTCGGGATATGACGGTTGATTTGATTTTGACAGACTGGAATATGCCTAAAATGGATGGTCTGGAATTGCTTAAGAACATCCGCATGATAGAAAAAACCAAACATGTTCCGGTATTAATGATTACTGCAGAAACAAATGAAGATCAGGTTAATCAGGCAATTGATAACGGTGTAAATGATTTTATTATTAAACCTTTTACACCAAAAAAACTGCAGGAAAAACTGGACTTATTATTTGCCGGTAAGTTACCTTTTCTTCAGTCTGGTTTATCAAAGCAAACAAAATCTACAACAAAATCAGATTCTGATCAGAAAAAAGTTGATGAAATACAAGCAAAAATTTTAGTTGTGGATGATTTACCATCAAATATTGATGTGATTGTCGGTATACTTAAGGGCAGCTATAAAATACGTATAGCAACCAATGGTAAAAAAGCTCTGGAAATTGCAGCCATTGATCCCACTCCAGATCTGATTTTACTGGATATTATGATGCCTGAAATGGATGGTATGGAAGTCTGCCGTTTATTAAAAGGTAATCCACAGACTATGGATATTCCAGTCATATTTTTAACCGCTAAAGGTGATTCTGATACTGCTGTTGAGGGGTTTAAACTGGGTGCAGTAGATTATATTACCAAACCGGTTAAACCCGAACTATTAAAGGCCAGAATCAAAAACCATATTAATCTAAAAAAATCAAAAGACAGTTTAAAAAATCAGGTTTACATGCTGATGGACAATGCACGATTGCGTGAAGACACTGAACGAATATCAATGCACGATATAAAAAACCCATTGGGTGTCATTATTCATCAATCGGCACTGCTTGCTGAAAACTCTGATATTGGCAAAGAATATAGAAAAATAAACAAAGACGTAGGTACCGCAGGAGTCACCATTTTGAATATGGTGAATGCATCGCTTAATATCTATAAAATGGAAAAAAATAACTATCAGCTGGATCCTGAAATAGTAGATATCAAAGAAACAATTATCAGAGTTCGTGATGATTTATCTTATAGTATTTTGGGTACTAATGAAGGTATCGATCATAAAATTCAGATCAATGTAGCAGATGATACCAACGTCATGGTTTGGGGAGAAGAACTTCTTTGTTACTCGTTGCTTTCTAATTTGCTTAAAAATGCAGTTGAAGCCTCTGAACATGGAGAGAAAATACTAATAGAAATTACTGGGAAAGATCAGGTTTCAGTTAGCATTCATAACAATGCAATGATTCCTCAGGATATACAAAACTGTTTTTTTGAGAAGTATGTTACTAAGGGTAAAAAACAAGGTACAGGACTTGGAACCTACTCTGCTAAATTAATGACTGAAGCTCAAAAAGGTAGCATTGAGTTTACCACATCAAAAAAAGAGGGAACAAAACTGATAGTTAAACTTCTAAAATGGGAAGAGAAAGTGTAACATTTGAATAGCAGGCAGGATCGTAGTCGTGGAAATAAATTTACTATTTCTTCAATACATATTGTCACTATTCTGAATTTTTATTTTCAGCAGTTAAGCAATATGATCCAGTGCATCAATTGCCTCAACCAGGGTTTCAACACCATAAACCTTAATGCCTTCCGGTAAGGTTTTGGGGATGTTAGCCTTAGGACAGATACAATGGCAAAATCCCTGTTGTGCCGCCTGGCGGATACGTTCCAGTCCACTGGGTGTCGCGCGAATTTCCCCGGATAAACCCACCTCACCAAATGCCAGCCAGTCTTGTGGAATGGCACGGTTTTGAAAGGAAGAAATCATCGATAAAATTAATGGTAAATCTGTACTGGGATCAGAAATTTTTAGTCCGCCCACCAGATTAACATATAATTCCTGATCAAAAATGGCCAGATCACCATGGCGCATCAGGATTGCCACCAGCATATTGACCCTGTTTTGATCCAGACCAACCGCCAGACGTCTGGGATTACCCTGGCTGGATTCAACCACCAGTGACTGCAGTTCAACCAGCATGGATCGGGAACCTTCCCATAGTGCAGCAACCATAGAACCGGGGTGCGGCTGACGGCTTCTATTCAAAAAAATAGCCGAGGGATCGGTCACCGCCTTAAGATAACCATTATCAGGCATCATAGCCAGAATACCCAGTTCATTGATTGATCCAAAACGGTTTTTCTGTGCCCGCAGCTCACGAAAGCGTGAGCCTTCCATCACCAGTAAATGCATCATCACATCAGCAATGTGCTCAACCACGCGAGGACCGGCTACACCACCATCTTTAGTAGTATGGCAAATAACAATCATTGCCACACCATTTTGCTTGGCGTATTGTGTTAAAGCATGAGCACATTCCCGTAATTGTGTCACACCACCGGGAGTACCGGTCACATCAGGATGATACATGGATTGTAATGAATCAATCACCACCAGCTTAGACTTAAGCTGGCTCACCATATTCAACACTGCCAGTACATCTGTTTCTGCTGCAATATCCAGGTGCTGTGTTGGTAATTTAAGACGGGCAGCGCGCATGGCAATCTGAGAAAGTGATTCTTCGCCTGACAGGTAAATAGATTGAATACTCTGGCTGAGTTCACAAAGGGTTTGCAGGGTTAAGGTTGATTTACCGGCTCCGGGTGTACCAGCCAGCAGAATAACACTGCCGGGCACAATCCCCCCACCCAGAACACGATCAAACTCAGTGTTTTTTGTACCAAAGCGCGGCAGTTCTTCTAAACAGACATCACTGAGTTTTTGTACTAATTCCTTGGCACCGGAATATCCTTTTTGATTAGAATGGCTCTTTGTATTGCGAGTCTGGACAGGCTCTTTGAATTCCTGTAATGTGTTCCAGGCACCGCAGGTATCACACTGTCCCTGCCATTTAGAAAAGTTATCACCACAATCAATACATACAAAAGATAATTTATTTTTTGCCATTCTTAGTCTGGAAAGTTAGCCTGGAAATACAGTTAAGATTCCTTCAGTCTAGCTTATTTTTTGAAAAAAGTACATTATTTAAATTTGAAACTGACCAACCAGCTGTTTAAGTTCTGCAGCCTGGCTGGATAAAGTCGTATTGACTGATTGTAATTGAGTAGTTCTATTCTGAGTATCTGCGCTTAACTCTTTGATCTCTTCAACATTCTGGTTGATCTGTCTCACACTATGCATTTGTTCTTGTGATGCACTATCAATCTCATTATTTTTATCCTGAATTAATCGTACCGAGGCATTAATTTCAGAGAGAGACTCATCTGCCTGCATCACCTGATCAACACTACTATTCACCTGTTCAGTCCCTTTTGCCATAGTTGCAACGGCATCACGTGAACCTTGCTGCAGCTTTTCAATCATTACTCTGATTTCACTGGTTGATTGTTGAGTTCTGGCCGCCAGAGTCCGGACTTCATCAGCAACCACCGCAAATCCACGTCCCTGTTCACCAGCTCTTGCAGCTTCAATAGCTGCATTGAGTGCCAATAAGTTTGTTTGTTCTGCAATACCGCCAATAACATCCAGAATAGAGCTGATATCTTCACTATCCCTGCTGAGAATATTAATCACATTGGAAGCCTGATCAATTTCATTAGCCAGCTGTTTAATTGAAGTCACCGTATTATCTACAATAGACTTGCCCTGATCAGCTTGTGAGTTTGCAGTTTCAGCAGATTGACTCGCCTCTGAAGCACTGGATGCCACACGATTCATATTCAAATTCACCGCTTCAATCGCTTCAATAATATGTAGAGTATTTTGCTGCTGCTTATGGCTGCCTTCCGTATTCTCATTATTAACTGCATTTAACTCTCCAATAGCATCACTTAGAGAGTCAACAACAGACTGTATCTGACCTATCATCATTCCCACCCTGGAAGCAAAGAAATTATACCCCTGAGCAACTTCGGCCAATTCATCTTTACCAATAACGGGAATACGATAAGTTAAGTCAGCATCTTCCTGAGTCAGTCGATTAAAACCACTTAATAAATGATTCATTGGTTTACAAACACTGGTAAAAACCAGATAGCTCAGCAAAGCTGTCAATATAATACCCAGTGTTGAAAAAATAATAACTATTTGCTGCTTTTCAATGGCTTCCTGCAATGCTTTTTCAGTCGTTAATTTATGCTCGGTAAGCTGTTTGATTTTTTCTTTTGTTAATGCGATGGAATCATTACTTTTTTTCTTGCGTAGCAAAATTGATGCGATTTCCTGTTTATTAGCGTTTATTTTAGCAGCTAATTCTGTCTTGCCTTCTATTGCCGCCTGTTTTTTTCCATTATACTCTTTAACTAATAATGCATTTTCTTCAATCAAAGCTTCTGTCCAGTTTTCCAGAGAACTGAAAACCTGCTTTTGAATAATCATCATTTCTTTAATTAGCGCACTCCATGTTGTCAAATAGTCTGTCGGCTGTGTATCAAACCCCATTTCCGGATCATAATTTAGGATGGAATAACGCTGAGACCTGGCTTGTTTACCAATTTTATTCTTCATTTTTTCAAAAAATAAAGTCGTGAGTTCTGTAGAACTCCAGGTTTCAAATGATTTTTGATAAACCTCCATTCGAGCCAGAACCTGAATCAGTCTCTGAAACACTGCCTGAGGGAAATCAGGTTGTCCAAGAGAATAAGTCACATAGGCTCTTTCCTGAGAGGTTAGATCAATCATACGTAATATATTGCTATAACTGGCCAGAATATTTTGCAATTTATTATGACTGACGTGAATAGACAGGGCTTCAATAACAGACAATGCATTTTCTGTTATAAGCAGATAGTAATCCATAATGGGGAGGGGAACAACTCTTAAACTCTGGATTTTTTTTCGTTTCCCTTTTAAGCGCTTGGATAATTTTTTTATTTTTGTTATTTTTTTTGGTAAGTCAGAACTTACTTTCTCTAAAAGCACCAGATCAATCTTATCAAGATTAGATATCAACTTATCAGTATTTAAAAATGTGCTTTTTAGTTGTGCGGTAAAAGACCGTCCTTCACTGCCAATATAAGCTAAAGACAGATCCCGTTCAATTTGTACAGCTTGTAAATATTCATTAAGCAGAACATAGCTGTTAAATAATGACTGTAATAAAAGCAATTCCTGATCAGCCGCCTGTACCTCTTGAATCATGCCATCAACTACATTTAAGTATTGCTTTTTGTTATTTAAATTAATTTCAATTTCTGCTATAAATTTATTCTTTCCCTTAACGCTTTGTTCAACCTGTGTTAAAAAAGCACTTCTTTCTTTAAGCAGAGCGTTGGCTTCCTTAATTGCCTGAGATGAGAATTCAACATTAATCTGCTTCTCATTGGCTAAATCTTTTGCCGATAGTACTAATTCCACAGCATAAAAAATTAAACCGCATAAAGGAATCATGCTCAACACAAATAAGCGATGCCACAATTTATACTTTGAAAGCTGATTATGAATCGAACTAAACATTAGATTTATCCCCCTGCAAACCTGCCTCAAAAAAAATATCGGCAGACAGAATAATTAATTTAATTTTTCTAAGTAAAACATTTAAATCAACCAAACTGATGATAATGATTGTATAGAGAATAATTGAGATTCTTATTTTTTGCAAGATACTGACTTCAGCAAGATAAAATATAGTCGCTGTCTTTTTGCAAAATATAATTCATCTTTTTATTACAAAGGATTATTGTTTTTATCCACCAGATGATCCATATTGATAAAGTTAGGAGCAGGGGGTTCATCATCAACAGGCTCTATTCCTGCTTCCTCATTAGATGCAGTATCAGGAATATCGTCTGTGTTAGATGTTTTTTTACTGAGAGGCTTTTTAGGAACACCATTAAAAATTGATTTAGCTAATAATTTTTGACGACGCTCTGCCTTTCTGGCTTTTTCCAGAGCTTCCTGTTCTTCAGGAGTCGGCGGCGCTGTTGTCAGAAGCTGTATATCAGCACGACGGTTCTGTGCTCTGCCAGCTGAGGTTTTATTATTAAAAGTAGGAGCACGTTCACCATGACTGACGGCATAGATCATTTCCTGTTTTGCTCCCACTGAAAGAAGGTATTTTACAACAGCTGCTGAACGTGTTTCAGACAGCTTATCATTAAAACGACGTCTTCCCCTTGCATCCGCATGGGCATCTACTTTAATTTGTAAAATAGTGGAATCAATTTTCAGGTAGCGTAATATATTTTTTAAATCACGTTTAGAACGCTCAGACAGTGTTGACTTATTAGTAGAAAAATAGAGCTTTATATTTTTGATCTCATCCAAATCAAAATCCAGCAATGTTTTTTCACATTCCAGATATTCTTCCAGTGCACTGCGAAAATTAATAGGAGAAAGTAAAACAGAAATCAGATCACGACCATCTGCCAGGTCACGATAAATAACCAGGGGTGACATACCATTTTCAACTTCCTGAAATATTCTGGAAGCATAAGGCGGCTGGATAACTAATGGCTCCGTACCCTGTTCAAAAATAAATTCTCCAATTTCAAAAACCTCTTCATGACGCCATGCAGGCGGTTCAGATTGAAGAACAACGCGCACATCTGATACCATCAATTTGTCACTTATCAAATTAAAAATAATGCCATTACCTGAACGATGAATAAATTTTCCCTCACCATAAAATGGAATTGTCTGGGACAAAATACACTCATAATTTTTCTTGCCGTTCATGATCCATTTTGAGTCTATCATAGGCACAACATAATCACGCTCTGCAGAAAAACCTGGAAGAGCATACAACATAGAAACAGCAGGCACAATAAAGCTGATTATTGACAAATAATTGAGCATTGTTTTATTCATACTAACTTTTTTCATACTAGAAAATAATGCAAATATCAAGCCATAAATTATCCCCAAAATGACAAAATATTGTCATTTTGGGAAGAAATACAATGTATTCATTTCAGGAGCCAGACAAATGCTATTGCTGCAGGTCTGATAATTGATCTGTAGAGGAATGGAAACCAGCTGTTTATGCTGATTGCCAGAGACGGGCTCTAATAGCAGCTTTATTACATTAGTATTTTGATAAAGCGATAATGCTGTATCATTAAAATTTAATTTTATTGTCTCACCTGCAGGATATTCCGCACGACTGATTTTCCAATATTTTTTGGTTTTGTTATCTAAAGAAACAGCAGTGGCAATTAAATCTTTATCCATAGGATAACGGCTATTAATATGCCAGCCTTTATCCACTTTCAGTCTAATTTCAAGTTCAATGCTCTTATCAAACATAGACCTGCCCACTGCCTTATTTGCAGCTGAAGATGTTGGCAAAACAACAACGGGCAGGTTTATTGGCCGCTGGCTCTGCTGTTTTTGTGAAATAGATGATATCTCAAAGCGGACATGTCCTTTGCCTCCATATTGAATATCAGAGATTTCACCTGAATTGTGTGCCTGAACAGCCATTAAGAAATAGGAATAAGCTGCGGGCTGTTTTATTATTCTAGAGGATAACGCCGCTATCTGAGCCATAGCCTTAGTACGATAATCTGCCTTTCCTGTGCGCCGATAAAGCCGCGCTAAAACTTCCAGGGCAATAGCGTTGGCCGAGGGTATTGCACCATCAAGCAAATCTTTAGGACGGCTGAATAAAGGAGTATCCTGTCCGGGATTTTTTGTCTGATTACTCATATAGAAAGTACCATCTTCCTCATCCAGAAAAAACTGTATCATTTCCTGTGTCAGTAGCTCAGCACGTTCCAGCCATACAACTTCCTGTGTTGCATCATACAAGGACAAATAAGCCTGAGCCAGATAAGCATAATCTGCCTGAGTGGCCGTCACTGAAGCCCGACCATTCAAACTTGCCCGCATTAAGCCTGCTGATGAGTGATGAACTGTCCAGAGATAATGAGCTGCTTTTTTTGCCGCATCAATATATTGAACTTTTTTGAGCTTCATACCTACCTGAGTTAAAGCAGTGATCATCATGGCATTCCAGGCCGTCACTACCTTTTTATCCAGTGCAGGTGCAATCCTGTTTTGACGTTTTTGATAGAGTTTTTTACGAATGCTATCAATATCCCGGTAGAGCTTATCCTGAGCTAATTGATTCTCTTTAGCATATTCAGTAATTGCCAGCGGTAGATTTAAAATATTGCTGCCGATCTCAATACTTTCACCACCTTCAGTCATACCTGACTCACTGAAATTTCCTGCTTTGCTGACACCATAAAGTTTAATCGCCAGCCTGGCTAAATCAGGTGCTAATGTTTGTTGAATTTCATCCATCGTCCATAAAAAAAACTGACCTTCCCTGCCTTCACTATCGGCATCACCGGCGGAATAAAAGACACCTGAATCATTTTTCATTTCAATCAGAACATAGTTCAGTGTCTGTTTGATAACTCTTTCATAATTGATATCATGGCTGATGAGATAAAGCTCTAAATAGATTCTGATCAGATGAGCCTGATTATAGAGCATTTTTTCAAAGTGCGGCACCAGCCATTCATTATCAGTTGAATAGCGGTGAAAACCACCGCCAACTTGGTCATAAATGCCACCCTGAGCCATAAGATTCATGGTTAACTTTAAAGCATTTAATATCTCAGTGTTTTGTTCTCTGACTGCCATGTCCAGTAATAAAAACAAATAAGTTTCATTGGGAAACTTAGGTGCCTGAGAAAAACCACCCTGCAGTTCATCAAATTGATTCATCAAATTAATCGCTGCGATCTGTATATGTTCCTGTGTTAAATTACCTGCCTGCTTTTCTCCAGCTTGTCTCGCCTGCACCGCTGCAGCGATATTATCAGCTATATCACGTAATTTTTTCTCCTCACTCTGCCATAATTCCGCAACCTGCTTTAACACCTGCACAAAAGTCACCGGAGGAAAATAAGTACCGGAATAAAAAGGTTTCCCTTGCGGTGTTAACATTGATGACATAGGCCATCCGCCACTGCCTTTAATCATGGTTAGAGCCGTCATATAGACTTTATCCACATCAGGTCGTCTTTCCCGGTCAACTTTAATGGCAATAAAGTGTTTGTTCAGATAAGCAGCAATTGCCTCATTATCAAAACTTTCCCTTTCCATCACATGGCACCAGTGGCAGGTAGAATAGCCTATAGAAAGAAAAACCGGCTTATTTTCACGTTTCGCTTTAGCAAAAGCCTCAGCTCCCCATGGATACCAGTTGACGGGATTATGAGCATGTTGAATCAGATAGGGAGATTCTTCAAAAATCAGACGATTAATATATTTCGGCGTACCATCTTCATTAAAATGTTCTGTACGAGGTTGATAATCGCTCCCCTTATCCTGAAAGGCTGAAAGATATTTTTGTTTTATTGACTTATCTATAACAGCCGCCTGAGATATTGGCAATAAACAGAAATTAGCTAACAGAAAAACTGTGAATAATATTTTTTGCAAAACTATGATTTCCTTTTAAAGATGATTTTTATCAAGAATACAGCTAACAGCATAACGAAACAAACTATTTTTAGATAAAGGCTTTTATCAGTACACATTTGATAATGCTGCATCTGAGATATTACGAGAGTGATACAGTTCGCTGCACTCGGTGTATCTTGCAAATTAAATCAGTAATTATAAGAATTGATTTTTGTCAACTAATTGTGCATCAGATTGACGTCATATTAACTTCTGATAATATACTTCCGATCATCAGCTATTATCGGCTATAATCAGCTATAACAAGAAAGTTTAATCAACTGACTATGGACATAAATACATGCTACAGAATCTCAAAATTGGTATTCGTTCAGGATTCGCTTTTTTTGGTATTATTCTCATTACTACTGGCATAGGAAATTTTACTTATTACGGGATCACTCAACTCTCTGAGATGACCAGCAAGTTGTATAAGCATCCCTTCGCAGTATCCAATGCCGTCAGGGATACCAATGGACATATTATTGCCATGCATCGCAGTATGAAAGATGTCGCCTTGTCAAAAACCGATGCTCAACTGGAGCAGGCTGTTCAGGTGGTTTCAGAATATGAAAGCCGTGCTCTGACCTCGTTACATATGATTCATGAACGATTCCTGGGTGATAAAACTCTGGTTCATAATGCCAGTGAATTGTTTAGAAACTGGAAACCGATCCGTGATCGGGTGATTGATTTGCGCCGGGCAGGTGAGTATGAAAAAGCCGCTGAGATCACTCGTGGTGAAGGTGCTCGACATGTGGTAAAAATGGAAAATTCCATGCAGACATTACTTGATTTTGCTAATAATAAAGCCGATACCTTTGTTAATGCTGTTTTTGCCGAACAGAATAATCTTCAATCCACTTTGGGGTGGGGACTACTGATACTGACACTGGTCTCTATCAGTATTGCCTTTATTATTACCAGAAGTATTACACTGCCTATTAATAATATTGCACTCACTCTGAGTCAACTTGCCTCGGGTGATTCGAAAGACTCTTTACAGACTAAGATACCCTATCAGAGTAGAAAGGATGAGGTAGGGATCATGGCACGTTCTGCAGAACAATTACGCCTCAGTGCAGTGAAATCACAACAATTAGCATTGAATAATGAACATGTGGCTGAGCTGTCTAATCTCATGCAGCTATCCGGTAACGTTAATGAGCTTTCTCAGGCAGTGATGAGCTATATTGCACCACTGTTTCATATTGGCCACGGCATTTTTTGTTGTTTTAACAATCAATCCAGGCAACTGGAGTTAACCGGAAGTTATGCTTTTGAAGAAAGAAAAAATTTGAGCAATCGTTTTGCTCTGGGTGAAACCCTGATTGGTCAGTGTGCTCTGGAACAAAAAACCATTATCCTCACCGATGCACCTGAGAATTACGTACAAATCAGTTCCGCACTGGGTCATGCCACACCATTAAATCTAATAGCCATCCCCATTGTCTATCAGGAGAATTTAGTTGCCGTCATGGAACTGGCCTCTTTTCACCCCTTTGAGCGTCATGAACAGGATTTTCTCAATAGTATCATTGATGTCATTGCGATTAATCTGGAAAATATGAACCGAAGTACTCGTACTGAAGAATTATTACGTGAGACGCAACAACAGACTGAAGAGTTAAAGGCCTCAGAGGCCACAATGAAAGAACAAAAAGAGGAAATTTTTGCCTCAAATGAAGAATTAAGGGAAAAACAAACGCTTTTAGAGCAGCAAACGGAGGAATTAAGAGCCAGAGAGACCGACCTTCAGGAGCAGCGTGAAGAACTGCGTGCTTCTAATGAAGAGTTACAGGAAAAAACCGATTCATTAACGGGTGCAAAAAATATTCTTGAGAAGAGAACCCATGAACTTGAACAAAGCAGTCGCTATAAGTCAGAATTTCTGGCTAATATGTCTCATGAATTACGCACACCACTCAATAGTTTACTGATTCTATCTAAATTATTAAGAGACAACCGTCAGGGTAACCTCACAGAGGATCAGGTTGAGTCTGCCAGTACCATTTATAATAGCGGAAATCATTTATTACAGTTAATTAATGACATACTGGACATTGCCAAAGTTGAAGCAGGCAAACTGCAGGTATCACCTGACAATGTCGTATTAAGTGATTTAATACAAACCCTGGAACAACGCTTTACCCCCATGGCAGAAGAAAAAGGGATTCAATGTCATTTGTCCATTGATAAAGAGATGCCTGAGCAAATATACACCGATGGTAAAAGATTAGAACAAATCATTACTAATCTGATGGCCAATGCCGTGAAGTTTACTGAACAGGGTTCAGTGCAATTAAATGTCAGTATGAAGACGAATACTCATGCAGATATTAATACACAAGAGGCCATTCTTATTGCTGTTAAAGATACTGGAATTGGCATCCCGGATGAATTGATTGAGACAATATTTAAGTCTTTTGAACAAGCTGATGGTTCTATTTCCCGCAAGTATGGCGGAACTGGATTGGGTTTGAATATCTCTTCACAGCTTGCTCAATTACTGGGTGGTTATATTGATGTCAGCAGCGTTGACCAGAAAGGCAGTATCTTTACTTTGGTCTTACCTTATATTGCTGTTGATAATACAACAGCACTGCAGTCCCCTGTTGCTCCTGTTGCAAAAACTATGACTGTAAAAGAAAACATTGAGCAGGAAACAAACGAACAAGAGAGCTATGAAATCATGTCGGCACCTATTGAGGATGATCGCAAACAACTCCAAAAGGGAGATAAACCCATTTTGGTGGTTGAGGATGATCTTCAGTTTGCCAGTATCCTGCGTGATGAAGTTCGTCAGAGCGGCTTGAAATGTCTGGTGACATCGGATGGGCCATCTGCTCTGGGTCTCAGTCAGCAATATTTTCTCAGTGGTATTATTCTGGATCTGAATTTACCTAAAATGAGTGGTCGTACAATTCTACAGCGGCTTAAAGCCAGTTCTAAAACAAAAGGCATTCCTGTGCATATTATTTCTGCTCTGGATAATAGCGGCAAAGAAATCGCCATGGGTGCGATGGGCTATTTAACCAAGCCCGTGAGCCAGAAACAAATAGAGCAGGCTATTGAGAAATTAAATCTGGCAAAGGAAAAACAGCAGCATGAGATCCTGTTAATAGAAGATGATCCCTCCACCCAGAAGGCGGTTAGTCAATTATTATCCAGTGATTCTACTAAAGTCCAGTTAACCGGCAATGGCGTAGATGCTCTGCAGCTATTAAAGGATAAACCATTTGATCTTATTATTCTCGATCTGCAATTAGCGGACATGGACGGCCATGAATTACTGGAACAGATAGCACAGGACAAGGAATTAACCATGCCCCCTGTGATTATATTTACCGGGAAAGATCTGAGTGTTGAAGAAACACAAAAATTACAGTCACAATCTGATAGTGTTATTCTTAAAAGTACTTATTCTGACCAGCGACTGAGCGATGAAGTACATCTGTTTTTACATAATATCCAACAACATAAAAGCACTCCAGCTGCATCCGATGAAACATTAACTCCACATAATCTAAAGGGTAAAACTGTACTGATTGTGGATGATGATATGCGTAATACCTTTGCTCTTTCAAAAGCATTAAAGGCTGAAGGTTTGAAAACCTATATGGCTTCAAATGGAGAGGAATGTCTTAAACGGCTCAATGAGCATGATAATATTGATATTATTTTAATGGATATAATGATGCCTGTTATGGATGGCTATGAAACAACGACTGAAATCAGAAAACAGAAAAAATATAAAAACTTACCCATTTTGATGTTAACGGCTAAGGCAATGCAGGGGGATCAGGATAAATCCTTTGAGGTTGGTGCTAATGAACATATTACAAAACCAATCGATATGACTCAATTACTATCAAAGCTTGAAGTTTGGACCAGTTAATATGGATGAACATAAACTCCGTGAAATTGCTATTGATTTATTTATTGATGCAGTGCGGCTCTGTTATGACTATGACTATTCAGGCTATGCTAAAGCATCACTGAGAAGACGAGTGATTGAACTGTGCCAGTCTCAGGGTTTTAATCATATTGCAGAGATGATACCTTATCTTCTGCGTAATCCCGATTTTATTATTCCGGTAATTAACCACCTTTCAGTTCCTGTGACTAAAATGTATCGGGATCCTTTGTTTTTTCAATCCCTCAGGGAAAAAATATTTCCATTACTGAAGACTTATCCGATTATCACATTATGGATTGCCGGTTGCGCCACCGGGGAAGAAGTCTGGTCTGTTGCCATTATGCTCAAGGAAGCCGGATTACTCTCGCGAACTCAGATTTATGCTACTGATATTAATCCTGCCGCAGTTGCAACCGCTAAAAAAGGGATTGTAGAGATGGAGAAGCTCAAAGAGTATTCAAAATCCTACTTTGAATCAGGTGGACAGGAATCTTTACTGGACTATTATAATATTGCTTATGGATATGGGCGTGTTACCCCTGAAATACTCAATAAGGTTGACTTTGAAACCCACAATCTGGTTTCAGACAGCAGTTTTTGTCGGCCACAATTAATCCTGTGTCGTAATGTTTTTATCTATTTTAATTGTCAGTTACAAAATAAGGTAATTAATCTGTTTCATCAGTCTCTGGACAATGGCGGTTTTCTTTGCATCAGCCCCAAGGAAAGTCTTACTTGTTATAGTCAAAAAAATAATTTTATCGCACTGAATAGAAAAGCCGGCATCTTTCAGAAACAAGGACATCGTAAAAAAGAGTTACAAATACGAGGTTCAAAAATAAAATGAAAAAAGGTGATCCTGGGCCTAAAATAATTGAGTTAGTGATCATAGCCAGTTCCTTTGGGGGAGTGGAGGCCAATACGATTGTTTTATCCCATCTTCCTGCTCAGATCACACCAGCCATTATCCTGTTAACCCATCTGACTGAAAACAGTGAAACAACTTATGCAGAAGTTTTAGAGCACAAAACAGGTCACACAATCAATATCGCTCAGGATAAAAGCCCTGTTCAGGCAGGTCATATTTATCTGGCACCGGGGGGGTACCATTTATTAATTGAAGATGATAAGACCTTTGCCTTATCAGAAGATGAAAAAATCCATAATGTTAGACCATCAGCTGATGTACTTTTTGAATCTATCGCTTATAATTATAAAGAGAGAGTCATTGCCGTGATCCTTACCGGTGCCAATCAGGATGGTGCTGCCGGACTAAAGTCGATTTGTGATCAAGGTGGGAAATGCATTATTCAGTCACCGGAATCTGCCCGGGCAAAAAATATGCCTCAGGCAGCACTTGATGCCTGTAGAGACTGTCAGATAAGCTCTATTAATAAAATAGCAGAAAAAATACTTGATTTGATTAGCCAGAAGTGAAAAAAACCATGAAACAACCCAAGATACTGATTGTCGATGATATTTCGGCAAATATTATTGCTTTAAAAGCCTTGTTAAGTAGTCTGCCGGTTCAGACTATTGCAGCAACATCAGGCAACGAAGCATTAGCATTGACTCTGGAACATGACTTTGCACTCATTTTACTGGATGTTCAGATGCCGGAAATGAATGGTTATGAAGTGGCTGAATTTCTGCGCGAGGAAGAGGAAACACAACAGGTTCCAATTATTTTTGTTACTGCAGTCTATAAGGATGAACAGCATCTTCTGCAAGGCTATGGTGCAGGGGCAGTGGATTATATTGAAAAACCCATCAATGAAGAAATTCTGTTGTCGAAAGTGAAAATATTCCTGGAATTACATCAACAAAAAGAACAGCTGGCAGAACTACTGAAAAAAGAAAAAGAACATAATTTACTGCTCAAAAAAGAAGTAACTGAACGAATTGAAGCTGAACAACGCTTACGCAACCTTTCCCAGGTGGTTGAACAAAGTCCGACTGCCGCAATTATTACCAATGCCAACTCAGAAATCCAATATGTCAATGCACAATTTGAGGCTTTGACGGGCTATACTCTGGATGAAGTTCGGGGGAAAAAAACATCTCTGCTTAAATCTGACGATACACCTGATGAAATTTATAAAGATATGTGGGAAACAATTTTATCTGGCAAAACCTGGCGCGGTGAAATCAATAATCGCTCTAAAAATGGTGATACTTTCTGGGTCTATGCGACTGTTTCTGCCATTCATAATGCAAGAGATGAGATAACCCATTTTGTTAGCGTTCAGGAAAATATTACCTTACGCAAACAATATGAAGAGCGTCTGTTAAAGCAAAGTAATTTTGATGATATTACAGAACTGCCTAACCGTTTACTGGCAATCGATCGACTGAATCAGGCACTGGCCAGTACTAAACGTTCTAAACTCAACCTTGCTCTGATGTATATTGATTTAGATGATTTTAAAAAAATCAATGACTCAATGGGACATGATACCGGTAATAAAATTCTGGTTGAATGTGCCAGCCGTTTAACCCAATTGATGCGCAGTGATGATACAGTCGCCCGTTTAGGAGGCGATGAATTTTTGATTCTTATGGTTGGACTGGAGGATCGTGAAGGTGCTGAGCGTGCTGCTGAAAAAATATTAAATGCACTTTCTAACCCCTATGAAGTCAATGAAGAAGATCAATCTGAACAAATGTTTCTTTCTGCCAGTATTGGCATCACCTATGCTCCGGATAACGGCTTTGAAACACAAAGTTTAATACAAAATTCAGAAGCGGCCATGTACCATGCCAAAAAGGCAGGCGGCAACACTTATCGCTTTTTTTCATCTGCAATGAATGAAGCAGTGAAAAAGCGTCTGACAATAGAAAACCACTTAAGACACGCACTGAAAAATCAGGAATTATATCTTGTATATCAACCACAGATCGATCTTAAGAAGAAACGGATTCTGGGCGCTGAAGCATTACTGCGTTGGAATAATCCGGAGTTAGGTATGATTTCTCCTGTTGACTTTATCCCTCTGGCAGAATCAACCGGCTTGATATTGGAAATAGGTGAATGGGTATTGGATCAAGCTTTGGCTCAGGTTCATTATTGGAACAGACGACATAAACAACCCCTGCGTATTGCCGTTAACTGCTCTTCAAAACAGTTCAATGACAAAAATCTAGCTAAGAAAATACAACAAATGCTTAAACATCACGCAGTCGATCCCTGTCAGTTAGAACTGGAAATTACTGAAAGTTTGTTGATGAATGATACACCTGCAACCATGTCAATGTTAGAAGAATTAAGATCGGTGGGTGTGACCATTTCCATTGATGACTTCGGCACTGGATATTCATCACTGAGTTATTTAACCAGATTTCCTATTAATATCGTAAAAATTGATCAGTCCTTTGTACAGCATGTTCATCATGATCTGCATGAAGCGGTGGTGTGTCGAGGTATTATCGGCCTGTCTCATGGTCTGAAGATAAAAGTGATTGCTGAAGGTGTAGAGACTGATGAACAACTGAAATTTATGATAGAAAATGATTGTGACATTATTCAGGGCTATTATTTTTCCAGGCCGTTGCTGAAAAAAGACTTTGAAAAGTTTATGCGTGCTGAATTGGCATTATAAATAAAATTTAGACTTAATCTGACAGTGTATGCCAAATTAAGTTTAAGCTGAAATATCTATTGTTCAATTCCCTGACTGTCCAGATATTCATCATAAGTACCCTTAAAATCCACGATACTGTCTTCTTTAATTTCCAGGATACGAGTGGCCAGAGAGGAAACAAATTCCCGATCATGGCTGACAAAAATGAGTGTGCCCTCATACATATCCAAAGCCATATTTAAAGACTCAATAGACTCCATATCCATATGGTTGGTCGGCTCGTCCATAAATAAGATATTGGGGTTTTCCAGCATTAATTTACCATAAACCATACGTCCCATTTCACCACCGGAAAGCACTTTAACTGATTTATTGGTATCATCACGGGAAAATAACAAGCGACCTAAAATTCCCCGGATAACCTGATCGTCATCACTTTTCTGTCCCCATTGATCCATCCAGTCAAATAAGGTCATCTCTGCAGCAAACTCATCAAGATGCTCCTGCGGATAATAGCCATTATCTGCATTTTCAGAAAATTTGACCCGTCCTGACTTAGCCTCCAGATCGTGCAGCATGGTTCTCAATAAAGTTGTTTTACCAATACCATTGGCACCAATAATCGCAATACGCTCACCCACTTCCACCAGCATATTGAGATTTTTAAAGAGTAGATCGTCATAGCCATTACTTAAATTTTCAATCTCAAAAGCATTTCGATAAAGCTTTTTATCCTGATTAAAACGAATGAAAGGATTTTTTCTGGAAGAAACTTTAATATCATCCAACTGAATTTTTTCCAGGCGTTTACGGCGTGAAGTCGCTTGTTTGGCTTTGGATGCATTGGCGGAGAAGCGTTCCACAAACTTCTTCAGTTCAGACATTTCCGTTTTCTTTTTCTCATTGGACTGCATCTGATGTTCTCTGGCCTGAGTGGCAGCCAGCATATATTCATCATAATTACCCGGATAAATATTAATTGCACCAAAGTCTAAATCTGCCATATGAGTACAGACACTATTGAGAAAATGACGGTCATGAGAAATAATAATCATGGTGCAGTTACGCTCATTAATAATATCTTCCAGCCAGCGTATCGTATTAATATCCAGATTGTTGGTCGGCTCGTCCAGCAGCATGATGTCAGGCTCTGAAAATAACACTTGAGCCAGCAGCACACGCAGCTTAAAACCCGGAGCGACAGCGGACATAAGACCAAAATGCTGCTCAACAGGAATGCCCACACCCATTAATAATTCACCTGCTCTGGATTCAGCAGTATAACCATCCATCTCACCATACTGGACTTCCAGATCAGCAACACGCATTCCATCTTCCTCAGACATCTCTGGATTTGCATAGATTTTGTCACGCTCTTCTTTTACTTTCCATAGTTCATCATGCCCCATAATCACTGTATCAATGACCGAGTATTTTTCATAGGCAAACTGATCCTGACGTAACTTACCAACCCGTTCTCCGCTACTTATGGTGACTGTTCCACTGGTGGCATCTAAGTCTCCACCAAGAATTTTCATAAAAGTAGATTTGCCGCAGCCATTAGCTCCAATAAGACCATAACGGTTTTCATCACTAAATTTTACAGAGACATTTTCAAATAATGGCTTGGCACCAAATTGTATAGTAAGGTTTGCAGTTGATATCAAAGTTGTATTCCCGGGTTGTAATAAGAGCCCTCAGCAAATAAATTTTTTGCCGCTGTCGCTTTGCAAACATTTTTTCATGCAAGGCGACAGTGGTGACAAATTTATGTTTGATAAGAGTGTTAATCAGCATTAAGTTTTTCAGAGGTGTTATTATCCTTGAAAAAAGACAAAAAATAAATGGACATGTAGATAAAAGTACATTATTCTATTATTATCAAGCTATTTTTATCTCAAATTTTGGCGTATTTCAAAAAATTTTAAGGAGCACAGCATGGCAAGAGGTGGCAAAAGAACTGGGGCAGGCCGTCCGAAAGGTACCGGAAAATTTTCAGAATCAACCAAGGCTATTCGTGTACCGGAAAGCATGGTGGAGCGTATTCTGGAGTATGCTCACTCAGGTGGCTTCAAGATACCTCTCTACGGTGGTAAGGTGGCTGCAGGTTGTCCTGCACCGACTGATGATTATATTGAAGATCAAATTGACTTAGCCGAACATCTTATTCATAATCCCACATCCACTTTTTTTGTACGAGTAACCGGTTTTTCTATGATTGATGCAGCGATACACCCGGACGATATACTTATTGTTGATCGCAGTATGGAAGCACGACATGGAAAGATCGTCATTGCTGCCGTAGAAGGTGAGTTAACTGTTAAACGACTTTACAAAAAAGAAGGGCTGGTTCGTCTGATGCCGGAAAATGATGATTTTGAACCAATCGATATTGCCCCTGATGAAACACTGCATATCTGGGGCGTAGTCACCAATGTGATTCATTCACTCTAAATCGAGAAAAATAAAATATGTGGTTTAAAAATCTGAAAATTTATCACTTCAGCAAAGAATTTTCAATAACAGAAGATCAACTGGAAACACAATTATCAGAGCAGTCTTTTCAACCCTGTTCTTCAACTCAGGCTTCTTCTGCAGGCTGGGTGACTCCTCTGGGCTCACTCGCTGAAAATAATAGTACTCAGCTCACTCATAGCATTGGCAAAACAACCATGCTTTGCCTGCGCCAGGAAGAAAGGATACTGCCTTCCAGCGTCATTAATGATGCACTTGATGAACAACTGGATCTGATACAGGCAGAAAATGGACGCCGCCCTGTTGGAAAATACAAGCAAAGTATCAAGGATGAAGTGATTTTAACTTTATTACCCAAGGCTTTTACTCGCTCCAAACGAACTTACGCCTATATTGATCAGCAGGCACAAATGATTGTTGTCGATGCTGCCAGTAGCAATAAGGCAGAAGAACTGATTGAATTGTTAAGAGAAAGCATTGGTAGTTTACCGGTGGTTCCTCTAAAAACAAAAACATTAGCCACCCTGCTGATGACCAACTGGCTAAAAGGTGAAAACCTGAAAGATGATTTTCTTATCAAGGATGAATGTGAATTAAAAGAATCCGATGATGATGGAGCGATTCTACGCTGCAAACGTCAGGATCTCAGCAGCGATGAAATTCAAATGCATCTTGATAATGGAAAAGAAGTCACCAAACTCTCCATCAATTGGAATGATACCATTGAATGTATTCTGGAAGATGATCTGGCTATTAAACGTTTAAAATTTTCTGATGAATTATTAGAACAGGCTGATAATGATGGTGCTGAAGATCCCATTGCACACTTTGATGCAGATTTTAATTTAATGACTGGTGAACTGTCTCGTTTTATTCCAAGAGTGATTGAAATTCTTGATGGTAAGCAGGCGTAGAGTTCATTTACTGCATGATGTTTCTTTACATTATTAAGTACTTGAGCGCCCCCCGAACAGTCCCGGACGTGCAGTTTTCTCGCACCCGGTTCTTCAGTTGTACTACCAGAAGGAGGTTGTTTCCAGCACAATGCCTAGAGCCACTATGAAATAAATACAAGTGTATGCGGCATTTTGAATAATCAGAGGCCATTGCTTATCTATAAGACCATAAATCAGTCCGATGCTGGCCAATAAAAAATAAGATCCCCACGTTATCAATGACAAGCCATCAATATGCTGTGTATGGGTATTCCAGATCTTAATCGCTTGGGGTATCGTCGTAAGAGCTCCCAGTATTCCCGTAAGCCCATAAAGTACTCCAAATATTTTAGATACACTGCTGTTTGTCATTGTTCTGAGCCTCGGTCGAAGAGAATTTTTTGGCAGGTTTCAACTGCCCAGGGGGTGAAGAGATCTATCCCAGTCAATATAAAGAATAGGAAATTCAATGGTATTTTTCAATCTATAAATCAATAATTGTGATAGTTTAGATGTTATGAATCAGGTGACTGGTGGCTGAGAATTTAGAAAAGTGAACCGAAAACCCCCTTGGTTTGTTTTTCTGTCAGATATCAAGCATATATTTTTATGATGCCCTGGATTTTTAATCTAAACTTTTGCTCACTATTTCATAGGCATCTTTTGATAAAGATTCATTGGATGCTCGCTGTAACTCTGCCTTCATCAGGTTTTGACGTATTTCATTATAACGCCTCCAGCGACAAAAACCCTTAATTAGTCGCGATGCTATTTGTGGGTTAAACTTATCCAATGTCAGAATTCTTATGTGGTTTTGACTCTATCACTAACAAAGACTACAGCCATCGTAAACAATGGATAGAAGAACGACTGGCTCTGCTGTCAAAGACCTTTGCTATAGATG